>DASXXV010000119.1:0-79571 GCA_036502905.1 Occallatibacter sp.
TCGGCCTTCAGAGCCTCCGCCTGGTAATGCGCGATGAGCGCATCCACGATAGGCTGCAGGCGCCCTTCCATCACCAGGTCAAGCTGGTGCAGCGTGAGTCCGATGCGGTGATCCGTCACGCGGTTCTGCGGGAAGTTGTAGGTGCGGATCTTCTCGCTGCGGTCTCCGGAACCCACCTGCTGCTTGCGGGCGGCGGCGAGCTCGGCATTCTGCTTCTCCATCTCCATTTCGTAGAGGCGCGAGCGCAGCACGCGCATGCCTTTTTCGCGGTTCTTGATCTGCGACTTCTCGTCCTGGCAGCTCACCACCGTGCCCGTGGGAATATGCGTGATGCGCACCGCGGAGTAGGTCGTGTTCACCGACTGGCCGCCGGGACCCGACGAGCAGAACGTGTCGATGCGCAGGTCCTTCGCTTCAATCTTGATGTCGACGTCCTCGGCTTCGGGCAGCACCGCGACCGTGATAGCGGAGGTGTGCACGCGGCCCTGGGTCTCGGTTTGCGGGACACGCTGCACACGATGCACGCCACTCTCCCACTTGAGCTGGGAGTAGACGCGCTCCCCTTCGATGATCGCAATCACTTCCTTGTAGCCGTGCACGCCGGACTCGGACAGCGACATCACTTCCACCTTCCAGCGATGCTGCTCGGCGAAGCGCGTGTACATGCGGAAGATCTCCGCCGCAAACAGCGTGGCCTCGTCCCCGCCTGTGCCCGCGCGAATTTCGAGGATGACGTTCTTCTCGTCGTTGGGATCCCTGGGGAGCAGCAGGACCTTGAGCTCTTCTTCCAGGGCGGCGGCCCGCGGCTCCAGCGCGGCGATCTCCTCCTCCGCCATGGCGCGCAGGTCGGGGTCGCTCTCCGCCAGCATGGCGCGCGCGTCGGCAATGCCCTGCTGTGCCTGCTTCAGCTCACGGTATTTCTCCACCGGTTCGTTGATTTCGCGTAGCGCTTTGGCGGTCTTCTGGTATTTTTCATGATCGTTGATGACTTCGGGCAACGCGAACTGCGCATGCAGTTCGTTGTAGCGCTGCTCCATCTTTTCCAGGCGATCTAGCATTTTCAAACTCCGTCCCGCGCAGAGGGTGCGCGAAGCTGCTCTCGAATTCGTGTCAGGGAAATGGACGCAGAACAGTATTTGCGGGGGGACCGCTAGAGGAGAGCCGGAACCGGCTGGTGAAGAAACATGACTCTATTTTACTTGATTTCCAGCGAAATGAACGGATTCACATGCGAACGCCATCAAGGGTCCTGCCATTCTTAAACGACCCTCTACCGGAATTCAGTCCCATACTTCCGTGCGATGTCTTTGATCTGCTCCCGGGTGAGCTGCTTTGGAGCAATCCCCGGCGCACTGCAGGTCTCCCGGAAGAATCCGTCCAGGCCCGGGGGCGACATCACCCAGAGCAGAAGAACTTCGTGCTCGGCATTCTCAAAGCCGTGCCACGTATTTCGGGGGATGAAGATCGTTCCACCCTTCTGGAATGGGTAAGGAAGGTCGTTCAGGGTGACAACTCCGCTGCCTTCCAGCACGTAGAAGGCTTCGTCCATGTGCAGGTGCCGGTGCACGGGAATTCCTGCGCCGAGAGTCACCTGTTGCGTGCCCAGGGCAAGACTTTCCGATCCGTTTGCCGAGCCGGCCTTAATGAAGATATTGCCGTGATCCCGAAAATGAACCAGGTGTTCTCCTTCGGACGGGCCGAGTACACATCCCCCGCCAACCGCGGGCAGAGACTGGCTGCCGCTCTGAGACAGCGCACTGCTCACGCCCAGGCCCCCGAGCCCCAGGAGGAACGATCGGCGCTCGTGCTCCGGTGCGTTCATCGTGTCGATCCCTCTTCTTTCAAAAGCACTCAACATGATCCCACGCGTTTATCCGCGGCACCTGCGGAAATCCGTTCTGCGACTGCGATCCCTACGCAAAGGGATTGATGATCCGCACCCCGTTAATCGTCTGGCCGTGCTGCATATCTTCGCTGAGCAGAACCTTGCATCCGGAAACGGATGCGCATCGCAGAACCAGCGAATCCAAATACGAATAGCCGTAAAGCCGGTGCAGATCGATGGCTCCAAGCGTGTCTGCGAGACTCGGCTCCACCAGCTCGAACCGGGAATGAAATTCTACCTGGGCGCGGGCGATCGCCGGATCCAGCTTGAGCCGTCGCGTGGCGACATGGAAAAACTCGCCCAGCACCTGCGTCGAGATCACGCCCGTGCGCTGGCGCCGGTGCTCCACCACCAGGTCAAGTGCTTTCCGCTGTTTCTCCGGAAACGCTGCGTCCTCGGCGTAGAGCAGTATGTTCGAATCGAGAAACGTTCGCGGCATCCGCGAACCAGGTGGCGTTCGAGCGGATGCGACGGTCAGGTCCGAGGCCACTTTGTCCGCTCCTCGTAGATCTCGTCACGGTTCAACTTCCAACCACCGGAATTTCCCTGCCCTGCCCGGCGCAGGTAATCCTCCACCTCGCGCTCCACGTTGTCGTCCCCCACGATGTGCTGCAAATGTTCGCGGATTTCCTGATTGATGGTTTTTCCGCTGGCATGCAGCTTTTTTCGGGCTCGCTCCAGCAGCGTTTCATCAATGGAAAGCGTAACATTCATGTGCACATAATACGTGCGCACATTTTATGCGTCAACAATCAGAAGCACTCCACATGATCGCACGCGTTCATCAGCGGCAACTGCAGGTTCGAATCGTGCAGCGGGTCTGAGTAGACGGTGATGGTCGCCGGCTTGTAGTCCTGCGGCTGGGCCGTCATCACGTTGGGCACAAAGGTCTGCGGGTTGCGGTCGTAGAGCGGAAACCACGTGCTCTGGATTTCCACCATCACCGTGTGCCCCGCCTTGAATACGTGGTCTGCGTCATGCAGGCTGAAGCGGTATTCGCGGACCGAGTTGGCCCGCAACGGCCGCCCCTCGTCGAAGCGATCGAGATAGCGCCCGCGGAAGATCTCTTCGTTGATCATCAGCTGGTAGCCGCGCATCTTGGCATCGGCGTCATCGTCAGGATATTGATCTATCAGCTTCACCACCATGTCGTTGTCGGTGCCGCTGGTGGACGCGAAAATGTCGGCCATCACTTCCCCGGTGACCACCAGGTCTTTCTTCAGCACCGGCAGCGTCCACACCGCGAGATCCTTGCGGCTGGTCACAAATCGCTGATCCTCCGTGAGCCAGTCGAACCACTGCGATCCGTCGCCGTAGGTGGGCTGAATGGGGCGATGACGGTAGGGGATGGGATTCCCCGGGTCGCTTGTGTAACTTGTCTTGGCCTCGGTCTTAGTGTCCTTCCAACTCAGTTTCCCATCGCCCTCGAGGTGCAGGCTGGTCACCTCCGCCTGCTTCGGAGGGAAATGCGAGTAGCGCTTCCAGGTGTTCGACCCGGTCTGGAAACTGGCCGTGTCCTCCAGGTCGAAGCCCGGCTCGTCCTTCAAATAGTGCGCGAAGAACTTTGACTCGATCCGCTCGCGAAACTCCTTGCCCACCGGCTCGCCGTACTCCACGTTTCCCAGGCGGCGCGACGAGGAGGACCAGTAGCCATGCCGCCAGGGCCCCAGCACCAGGAAATTTTCGTGCTTGTCGTCATGCGGCTCCAAGGTCGAGTACTCGATCTGCGGGCCGTACATGTCTTCCTGGTCGTAATAGCCGCCCACCGAGAGCGTGGGAACCGTCACCGCTTTCAGATCATGCTCCACTCCGCGCGAGAACCACACCGAGTCGTAGGCGGGATGGTCGAGAAACAGCTTCCACGTGGGCAGCACTTTCGAACCCGACTTCTTCACGTCTTCTGCAAAACTGCCGCGCTCCAGGAAGAAATCGAAGCCGTCCCGCGGCTTACCCGTCCAGTCCTTCCCGTAGCTGACGTCGCTGTTCTGCCTGTTGTTTTCCATCCCATAGCTGTAGTCGTAGCCGTAAGTCTGGCGGAACGCGCCGTTGTGAAAAAAATCGTCTCCCATCCACACGTCCATCATCGGCGCTTGCGGCGAGATGGCTTTTACCGCCGGGTGCGGATCGATTCCCGCCATGATGGTCAGAAATCCCGGATAGCTGGTCCCCACGAATCCCGCCCGGCCGTTGTTGCCCTGGATGTTTTTGAGCAGCCACTCCACGGTGTCGTACGCGTCCGTGCTCTCGTCCACCGCCTTGGGATCCTTGTGATCGGCCAACGGGCGGCACATCACGAATTCCCCTTCGCTCTTGAAGCGCCCTCGAATGTCCGCGCCGACATAGATGTAACCGTCCCGGGCCAGCTCGGGGCGCGCACGGAAGAAGAAGGACCGGTTCGTGAATTCCACCCCGTAAGGCGTGCGCTGGATCAGGAATGGCAGCGGCTCGGTAATGTCGGCAGGCTTCAGAATCACGGCGTGCAGCTTGATCCCGTCGCGCATGGGAATCATCACTTCGGAACGCTGGTAGTCGTGAAATACATGATGCACCGGCTCCCCGCTGCGGCGGTACACCGACTGCGGCTCCTCGGAGAGGGTTACGCTCTCCGGACGCCCGGAGTCATCCATCATGAAGTGGACCGTCATCCTGCTGTCCGCCACCGTGAACTGTGTTGCGGAGGTCGGCTTCAGCTCCAACGGAACGTTGCGCTCCGATTCCATCTCCAGCTTTCCGTTCTGCACGTAAAAGCTGATCGGCGTGTCCGGCTCATAGGGATCGGTATACTCGCCGGTAAGATTTTCAAGCGATGCGGCAGACGGCGCCTGCACCGCGCGATGAGGCCATGAGGCCGCGGGACTCCCATGCGCCCAGGCCAGAACCAACACAACTAGAGCAACTCGAAGCGGGGACAAGATGCCTCCATCGAAATCCATGGCGATCAGGGCAGATTTTCAAAAACACGGGAAGTTAATTGTTATTAACAAACTTCGATCATTTTACATAGAACGATTCGCGTCCTGTCTCCGTCATATAAAAGGATTGTTCTTCCCCCTTTCCTGCAAGACTCGCAGCCTCCGCGGTCGCTGATTCTTGCTTTTTCTCACCAGGTTTGTCCACACCTCAACTACAAATCTGCTGCGCCTGCAGCCGGGACCTTATGCGCGGTTTTTCTTCATGGATGGCAGTACGGGCACTCACAGGCAGCTTCTTGCTGGGCGTGAGCCTGGCCGCGCAGGGACAGGTCGTCAGCCCCAACACTCCCGGGGGTATCGCCGGAACGGTTGCCGATCCCACCGGCGCCGTGATTCCGCAGGCAGCCGTCACGGCTTCCCGACCGGGCGCCGCAGCGGTCACCGTGTCCTCTGACGGCACCGGCCAGTTTGTCATCGACGGCCTGACGTCGGGTACCTGGGATGTCGAAGCCAGCGCGCCCGGATTTCGCACCGCCTTGGAGCAGGGCGTGCGCGTTGCCCCCGGCGCGGTCGAGCGCCTGACCCTTACCCTGGCCATTGCGACCGATCAGCAGCAGGTGGTGGTCACCGATTCCTCGGTCGACACCAGTCCCGGCTCCAACGGCAGCTCCACCGTGATGAAAGGCGACGATATGCGCGCCCTCTCCGACGATCCGTCTGAAATGCAGACCGAACTGGAAGCGATTGCCGGCTCCGATCCGGAAACCGGCACGCAACTCTACGTCGACGGCTTCTCCGGCGGAAAGATGCCGCCCAAGTCCGCCATCCGCGAAATCCGTATCAACCAGAACCCCTATTCGGCGCAGTACGACTCCCTCGGCTTTGGGCGCATCGAGATCTTCACCAAACCCGGCGCCGACAAGCTGCACGGCGACTACTGGATGCAGGGCAACAACTCGCCCTGGAACGCGCCTAACCCCTTCGTGAGCTCGCAGCCGCCTTACCACTCCTACATGTTCGATGGCGACCTGAACGGCCCCGTCACCAAAAATGCTTCCATCTTCGCCGGCATCTTCGGCCAGGATGCCGTGAACGATGCCGTCATCAACGCCGTGGTCCTTGACCCCGCGAATAATCCCGTCAACTTCACCCAGGCTATTTCCTCCACGGCGAGCACCCTGGACTTTTCGCCGCGTTTCGATCTTCAATGGGGCAAGGTGCAGACCCTGAGCCTGCGCTATCAACTGGAGCGCACCACTTCGACCAATGCCGGGGTAGGGCAGTTCGAACTGGCGTCGCAGGGCTATTCCAGCACCAACACCGAGCAGGTGCTGCAATTCAGCGACGCCCAGGCCTACGGCGCCAAGCTGCTGAACGAGACGCGCTTCCAGTACGTGCGCGACCGCAACCAGCAGTCGCCCGTTGACCTCACGCCCACCCTCGCCGTGCAGGGCGCGTTCACCGGCGGCGGCAACAACGTCGGCATCAATCGCGACAACCAGGACCACTACGAGTTCCAGAACTATCTGCACATCTCGCGCGGGCCGCACGACTGGGGCCTGGGCGCGCGGGTGCGGGGCATACGCGATTCCAACTACTCCACCGCCAATTTCAACGGGCAGTACACGTTCGCCTCCCTCGGTGCCTACCAGGCGACGGTGCAGGGGATGGCTGCGGGCCTGAGCCCCGCCCAGATCCGCGCCGCCGGCGGAGGCGCCAGCCTGTTCTCCCAGACCGAAGGCACGCCCAACATCGCGGTCACCATGGCCGACGCGGGGTTCTTCGCCGAAGACGACTGGAAGCTCAGAGAGGACATGACCCTGAGCTACGGCATGCGCTACGAGACTCAGACCGGCATTCACGATCACGCCGACCTCGGCCCGCGCGTGGGCCTCTCCTGGGCGGTGCCCGGAGGCAAAAACAAGCCGCCGCGGGCCGTGATCCGCGCCGGATTTGGCTTCTTCTACACGCGATTTACCTCCACCGGCCTGCTCCAGGCCAGGCGCCAGAACGGCGTCACTCAGCGCGCCATGGTAGTCAACGCTCCGGATTTCTACCCCTCCACCTGCTCATCCGATCCCGCCGCCTGCGCCGCGGCCAGGCAGAACGCGCCCACCATCTACCGCATTCACCCCACCCTGCGCGCGCCCTACCTCATGGTCGGCGGCATCGGCGTGGACAAGCCGGTCGGCAAGCACGGTTCCGTCTCGGTGAACTATATGTATTCGCGCGGCGAGCACCTCTTCCTCACGCGCAACATCAATGCCCCTCTCCCCGGAACATACGATCCGGCCGACCCCGCCAGCGGCGTGCGACCCCTCGGAATCAACGAGAACATCTACGAGTACCAGTCCCAGGGCGCATCCGCACGCCACCGCTTCCTCGTGAACGGCGGCCTGCATGGCAAAAAGGTGGGGCTGTTCCTGCGTTACCAGTTCAGCAAAATCAATGCCAACACTGCCGGCCTCACCACCTTCCCCTCCGACCAGTACGACCTGCACCTCGACTACGGGCGCGCCGCCTTCGACATCCGCCACCGCCTCTACTTCGGCGGCTATACGCGCCTCCTCTACGGCTTCACCCTCAACCCTTTCATCGCCTGGCAGTCCAGCACCCCGTTCAATCTCGTGCTCGGGCAGGACCTTAACGGGGACACCCAGTTCAATGACCGTCCCGCGTTTGCTACGGACCTGGCGCGCCCCAGCGTGGTGAAAACGAAGTGGGGCGCGTTCGACACCCAGCCCCTGTCCGGGCAGCGCATCATCCCCGTGAACTACGCCAACGGACCCGGCTTCATCGTCACCAATCTCCGCCTGATGCGCCGCTTCAACTTCGGCCCAAAGCTGCCCGAGGAGCCCGCCCCCCAAACGGCCGCCGCAGCGCCCGGCAAAGATGCCAAGGCGCCGCCCGCTAAACCGGTGAAGAAAGAGATCGAGCGCAAGTACACCTGGGGCATCGGAATCGGCTCAGAGAATGTGTTCAATCACCGCAACCTCGCCCAGCCCGTCGGCGTGCTCGGCTCCCCGCTCTTCGGCCAATCCACCGCCCTGCACAACGCATGGGGCGAAAGCGGTAGCGCCAACCGCACTGTGAACCTCGAAACTTTCTTCCGCTTCTGATAGGCAAGCTGGTGTCCTGTCCCTTAAGTTCGCACCATATACAAATTTTTCATCCTGAACCGGAATTTGGCGCATTCTCGCGCCGAATGGAGTCAGGCACCTGCGATTACTCCCCGTGGCGAACTCAACCGGAAATCATCGACCTCGGAGCGTGATCCCTTCGGGGCCTTTCTTCGCTCGATAGGAATTTCTTGCGCAGCCCCGAAATGCGCCGTTAAACTGCGCGCATGAAGAACATCCTTCCCCGCACGCTCCGAATTTCAGCCGTTGTGCTGGCGGCTTTTCCCACCGTGGCACTCACAGCCCAGGACTGGGCCAAGGCGCGGTTGGATGCATCGCCGCGACACCACGAGTACGTGCCCCTCAAGCGCGATAACCGCACCATCCAGGCCTTCGTGGTCTATCCCGAGGTCAAGCAGAAGGCGCCCGTGGTCATTCTGATCCACGAGATATTCGGATTGACGGATTGGGCCAAGGAGATGGCCGACGAACTTGCCGGGCAGGGTTTCATCGTGATCGCTCCCGACCTGCTGAGCGGGTTTGGCCCGAACCACGGAGGCAGCAGCGAGTTTGCCGACCAGGATGCGCGGGTGAAAGCGGTCTCCGGCCTCGACCCCGACGGCGTCATGGCGGACCTGGATGCCGCCGCCAATTACGGCAAGAAACTGCCCGCTGCCAACGGCAAAATCGCGGTGGCTGGTTTCTGCTGGGGTGGGGGCAAGTCGTTCGCTTACGCAACGCACCGCAAGGATTTGTCCGCGGCTTTCGTGTTTTACGGGACCGGCCCGTCGGATGTATCCGCCATTACCGCGCCGGTGTACGGATTCTATGGGGGCAACGACGCGCGCGTGGATGCCACCATTCCCGACACCCAGGCGAAAATGAAAGCCGCCGGCAAGACCTACGATCCAGTCACCTACGAGGGCGCCGGGCACGGCTTCATGCGCGCCGGCGAGGACCCCGGCGACACCAACCCTGCCAACAAGAAGGCGCGCGAAGAAGGGTTCGCTCGCCTGGTCAAGCTGCTGAAGGGACTGCAATAATCCTGCTGAAACCTCCGGCACATCAGGAGTCGTGCGGTTGATCGACTGCGCTCATTGGGGAGGGCGGCCTCCGGAGCTTCTTTGTTGAACAACAAGTCTCTCCACCCTGCGGCCTTTAGACTCAACCTGTTCTTGCGGCAATCTCCGGCGAAGCACATCGATTTCAGTAGTGAGTGGAAAACTGCGTTCGGAATTTATGACAATCTGACAAAAGGATCAACATGACCGCTTCCCCCGTTTCGCCCGATCACATCCTGCAAACCGGACTGGCCTTCTGGGCCTCAAAAACACTTCTGAGCGCAGTCGAGATGGAAGTCTTCACCGCATTGGCCAGGAAACCTGAGACCCTGGAGAGCCTGACAGGACGCCTGGGCCTGCATCCGCGATCCTCGCGCGACTTTCTCGACGCGCTGGTTGCGTTGGGCTTTCTGGAGCGCGAAGACGGCCGGTATCGCAACACTCCCTCGAGCGATCTTTTTCTCGACAAGCACAAGCCCTCGTACATTGGCGGCATCCTGGAGATGGCAAACAAGAGGCTCTACCCTCACTGGGCCCGGCTGACAATTGGCCTGAGGACGGGAGAAAGGCAGAACGAGGAGACGGGCGAGGCGGACGTATTTCTGGCGCTGTACGCTGATCCCACCCGACTGAAAGGCTTTCTGCGCGCCATGACAGGCGTGAGCCGCGGGGCCAATATCCAGATCGCTTCCAGGTTTCCCTGGGCCGGATACAAAACCGTGGCTGACTGCGGAACCGCGCAGGGCGATCTGATCGTGCAGGTGGCCCTCAAGAATCCGCATCTTCAGTGCACCGGATACGACCTCGCGGAGGTCGCGCCTACCTTCGAGGAATATGTGGAAGAGAATGGCCTGTCTGCGCGGGTTCGCTTCCAGCCGGGGAATTTCTTCAGGGAGCCCTTGCCCAACGTGGATGTGATCATGATGGGCCACATCCTGCACGACTGGAATCTGGAAGAGAAAAGGATGCTCGTACGCAAGGCATACGAGGCGCTTCCGCCTGGAGGAGCGTTCATTGTCTATGATTCGATCATCGATGACGACCGTAAGAGAAATGCATTCGGACTGCTGATGAGCCTCAATATGCTCATCGAATCCCCCGGCGGATTCGATTACACCGGTGCGGACTGCATGGGGTGGATGCAGGAAGCCGGCTTTAGTAAAACGCGCGTAGAACACCTGGTGGGCCCGGACTCCATGGTGGTTGGAATCAAGTAGTCCAGACCCGTGGCGCGATTCCCTTACTTGCTCAGCGCCCCTTCAATAGCAGACTGGACCTCGGGCGAGTCGGGCGTGGTCGCCGGCTCAAAACGCGCCACCGGCTTGCCGTTGCGGTCAAACAGGAACTTGGTGAAGTTCCACTTGATGTCGCCGCCCACTTGCGGATTGGCGGACTTGTCGGTGAGGAAGCGGTAAAGCGGCGTCTCGTCCTCGCCCAGCACCGAGACCTTGGACATCATGGGGAACGTCACGTTGTACTTGTTGCTGCAGAATTTCTTGATCTCTTCGTTGCTGCCCGGCTCCTGCTGGGCGAAGTTGTTGGCGGGAATGCCGATAATCACAAAGCCGCGATCTTTGTACTTCTCGTAAAGCTTTTCCAGGCCGGCGTACTGGGGCGTAAAGCCGCATTTGCTGGCCACGTTGACTAGCATGACCACCTTCCCGTTGTAGTTCTTCAGGCTGACCTGCTGGCCGTCAATGGACTTCATGTTGAAGTCGTAGATGTTGTGGGCCTGGGCGACGGCGATGGCGGCGGCGATGCAGAGGGAGAGCATCAGGAAGAACTTGCGCACGGGGAAATCTCCTTCGAAGTAGGCTTCAGGCATGATGATACGGGTCAGCCCCGGCAGGATTGTCAGAAAAATGTCACCGGCCGCTGACCCGCTGTTGCCAACCGGTCGAAATAACCGGGTGTCCCAGGTTCCGGGCGCCTAATTTCGCGGCGGTCCTTTTTTGCTGGCGGTGGCAAGTCCTGCTTACTGCCGCAGTTCCACCAATGTCGCCCCTTGGCCGCCCTCGTGTTGCGGGGCCTCGGCGATGGTGGCTACGTGCGGGTGGCTCTTCAGGAAGTCGCGCACGCCGCGGCGCAGAATTCCCGCCCCGTGCCCGTGAATCACACGCACGCGCGGCATGCCGGCGAGGAACGCGCGATCAAGGTATTTCTCCAGTTCTTCCGTGGCTTCGTCCACGGTGCGGCCGATGAGGTTTATCTCCATGCGCATGTCGTCGGTATTTGCCGACGTCACGGACACCTGCACGCCTTTCTGGCGGCGGGCCGCGGCCACCGGGTCAGCGCGTTCACCGGTCTGCGGCGGGGTGGATTTCACTACCTCCGCAATATCATCGCGCTTCACCCGCATTTTGATCGGCCCCAGCGCAACCTCAAACAGGTCCTTCTCCACTTCACGCTGCACCACCGCGATCTTGTTCATCGACTTGAGGCGGACCTGGTCGCCCTCGGCCACGTGGCGGACCATGTGCGGCTGCGCGTTGGCATCGCCCTGGTCGGAGCCGGTACGATGGGCAACGACGGCCTGGTTGAAGCTCTCCTGGAACTCGCGGCGCAGGCGGTTGATGCGGCGCTCGGCCTCCTTGGAAAGTTTTTGCTGCGCCGCCCGGTCCTCGATGGCACGCACGTTCTCCCGCATCTGGAATTCGAATTCCTTCATTAGCGAGGCCAGTTTCTGCTCCAGTTCGCGGGTGCGGTTGCGCAGCTCCACATCGCCTTCGCGAGCCAGTTTTTTTCTTACCTCGTTGAGGGAGTATTGCTCCAGCCGCGCGGCTTTGCGGTCTTCCTCGAGCTGCGTCAGCTCCTTGTGCAGGCGATCAAGGAAACGCGCGATATCCACCTGCTGCGACCCCAGCCGCTGACGCGCGCCGTCAACGATGCTCTTGTTCAGACCGAGGCGCTCGGCGGTAGCAATGCCGGCCGAAGCGCCCGGTACGCCCAGGCGCAACTGGTAGTTCGGCGCCAGCGTGACCTCATCCACGCCTGCCGCGGCGTTCAGCACACCGGGCGTGTTGGCCGCATAGATCTTGAGAGAGGTGTGATGCGTGGAAACCAGCGTCCATGCTCCCGCTTCGAGAAAATAGTTGGCAACGGCAACGGCCAGCGCCGCGCCCTCCTCGGGGTCGGTAGCCGAACCCAGCTCATCGAGCAGCACCAGCGAATCCACGCCGGCCAGTTGCGAGAGGCGCTCGAGATTGGTGATGTGCGCCGAGAAGGTCGACAGCGCCGCTTCAATGGACTGCGCATCGCCGATATCGGCCAGAAATGCGTGGAATACCGGGAACGCCGCGACACTTGCGGGAACGGGCAGCCCGGCCTGGGCCATCATGGCCAGCAGACCCACAGTCTTCAGGGTCACGGTTTTGCCGCCGGTATTGGGACCGCTAATGATGAGCTGGCGCGTGGCCGTAGTGAGCTCGAGCGTGAGTGGAACCACGGCGGTGTTGGGCCTCGCTCCGGTCGCGCGGAGGCGTTTTTCTAGTAAAGGATGACGGGCCTGCTCCACCAGCAACTTGTCGGGTCCAAAGGTGGGTCCCACGCAGTCGTAGTCCCGGGCGAATCGCGCGCGGGCCAGCAGCGTGTCGACCAGCGCAAGCACGCGCGCCCCTTCCACCAGCGATGCGGCCTGCATGCCTACCTGTCGAGTGAGCGCCACGAATATGCGATGAATCTCACCCTGTTCCTCGTCGAACAGGCGCACCAGCTCGTTGTTCTGCTCAATGGTCTCGAGCGGTTCCACGTAAACGGTCTGGCCCGACGAACTGACTCCGTGCACCACGCCCCCGACGCGCCGTTTCAGCTCGCTGCGGACGGGAATCACGAAGCGGTCGCCGCGAATCGTGATCACGTCTTCTTGCGTGGAGCCCTCGGCGGAGAGCTTGCGCAGCGCGGCGCGCAGCGAATCCTCGATAACGCGGCGCTGCCGGTCCTGTTCGCGGCGGATGCGGCCCAGCTCCGGCGAGGCATCGTCGGCAAGAGAACCATCGGGCATGATTTTGCGCTCAATGGACTCGGCCAGCGGGCGCAGGCTGCCGGAGAGATTCGCGGAGAGCGCGGACAATCCGGGCAGGCGGCCCACCAGGCGCGCGGGCGGCTCGCGCAGCAGCGACTGCCATGAAGCAATGTCGTGGGCGAGGCGTGCAATCGCCTGCAACTCCCCGGCTTCGAGCGCGACGTCCGGTATGCGGGCCTTGTCGGCCAGTTGCGTGGGATCGAACAGGCCGCCGAGGGGCACGGAAATCTGCTCCTCCAGCAGCAGCCGGACCTCGCCGGTGAGCTGATGCTGACGCGTGATCCAGTCGGAGTCGGTGGAGGGACAGAAGGAGAGAACGGCGGCGCGACCTACGGGCGAGGAGGCAAAGCCGGCCACCAGGGCAAGCAGCGGCTCCCACTCGAGAGCGGCATAGTCGGCATTCGCGACCGGCGACGGGATGGAATCGAGCAATGGCATCTGCAGCCATATTAGTTCGTCACCGGAGTGGCCGGCCCGCGGAGACGGCCCCGCCTCACTCCTGTTCACTATCGGCTGTTCCCAGTCCACTGTCCTTCCCAGCGCGCCACCACGGCGGCCGCCAGGCAGTTGCCGATGACATTCATGGCGGTGCGGCCCATGTCCATCAGCGTGTCCACACCAAGGATGATGAGGACGGCGGCGGCAGGCAGATGCAGTGCGGCGGCCGATGCCATCAGCACCACCAGAGATGCGCGCGGAACACCGGCCACACCCTTGCTGGTGAGCATGAGCGTGGCGATCATCAACACTTGCGCGCCGACCGACAAATGAATGCCCGCGGCCTGGGCCGCGAACAGCGCCGCCATGGAGAGATACACGCTGCCGCCGGTCATGTTGAAGCTGTATCCCAGGGGGATGACGAAAGAGACGATCCAGCGCGGCACTCCGAATTCTTCCATGCGCTCCATGGCCAACGGCAGAGCGGCCTCCGAGCTGGTGGTGGCAAAACCCAGGGCGGCGGGCTCAGCGATCGCCTGGGCGAATCCCCGCAGCGACACGCGCGCCCACACCAGGCTGGGCACCACCGCCAGCAGCGCAAACGCGACGAGCGCGAAGTAATAGGTGATTACCAGTTTGAACAGCGGAAGCAGCGTGCTGAGGCCCATGCTGCCTACCGTGAATGCCATGGCCGCGCCGGCTGCGAGCGGGGCCATGTACATGATGATCCGCGTCAGCTTGAACATGACCTCGGTGAGGGAGTGCAGCACGGAGACCAGCGGAGCGCGTTTCTGTTCCGTCATCATCGCCAGGGCGATGCCGAACAACAAGGCAAAAACCGCCACCTGCAGGATCTGGTTCTGGGCCACGGCTTGCGCGATGTTTTCGGGAAAGATGTTGACGACGAGTTGTTGCCAGCTTTCCGGGTGCGGCGGTCCGAGGGGCTGGCCGGTGGCGGAGACGCGTTCCTGGGCCGCGATGACCGGCAGGGTAATGCCTGCGCCCGCCTGGGAGATGTTCATCGCCGTGAGGCCGATGATCAGGCCCAGGGTAGTGACGATTTCGAAAAAGACGATGGACTTGACGGCCACCCGGCCCACGCCGCGCAACTCTCCGTGTCCCGCAATGCCGGTAACGATGCTGCCAAAAATGAGGGGCGCCACAATCATGCGGATGAGGCGCAGGAAAACATCGCCGATGAAGTGGGTTTGCGCGGCGAAGTGGGGAGCGTCCACGCCCAGTTCCGCACCAGCCAGAATCGCATAGAAGGTCCACAGAAGAAGCGAGCGGCGGCGAAACGCGACAATGGCGAACAACGCCAGGCCAACCCAGCGAAGCGAAATTGCGATCCCTGGGCCGGCGTGCATCGCGCCCGCCGCCAGCCCTGCGGCGAACAGGAGCAGCGACGCCGCCAGGACGAGGTGCGGCGTAGCCTTCCCGGATTGCACGCGATTGCCTGCCTGGTTCGTACTCACGGATCACTCTTGAAAATCGGCGGAACAACATTTGTTTCTTTGAAAGGGCACTTCTCCGCCGCGTGCTGAAACATTGTCGGCACAATCTGTTTTGTGACAGAGCATGACTTCAGTCGCGCCGTAAACAGTCTCTAAATCCACGCACGCTTTAGCCCCTCAGAGAGGTTTGGATTGACTTGGCTCTCCATTATCCTATCGCCATGCCCGCCATTGCATTTCTCGAATGCTCCCGCTGCCACCTGCACCACGACCCGGCCACGCCGCAGACGGTGTGCACGGCGTGCAGCGGGACGCTGTACGTGAGGTATGACCTTTCGGCTGCAAAGGGCATCGCGCAACGCGATGCGATCGGATGCAACGAACAGGATCATCCATGGAGCGGGATGTGGCGTTACCGGCAGGTGCTGCCCAGCGTGGAGCCGGTCACACTGGGCGAAGGATGGACCCCCATGCTTGCCAGCCGCCGCTATGCGAATGTGTGGCTCAAGGAGGAAGGCGCCAACCCCACCGGTACCTTCAAGGCGCGCGGACTGGCGATGGCCGTGACCATGGCACGCTACTACGGCTTGAAGAAACTGGCCGCGCCCACCGCCGGAAATGCGGGCGGCGCGCTGGCTGCCTACGCTGCAGCGGCCGGCATCGAGGCCCACATCTTCATGCCCAGGGATACTCCCATGGCCAACCAGGTGGAGTGCCGCGCCTATGGAGCACACGTCACGCTCGTGGATGGCCTCATCTCCGACTGCGGGCGCATGGTGGCGGAGCGTAAGGCTGCGGAAGGCTGGTTCGACATTTCCACCCTCAAGGAGCCGTTCCGCGTGGAAGGCAAGAAGACCATGGGCTACGAACTGGTGGAGCAGTTGGGATGGGAGTATCCCGATGCCGTGTTTTATCCCACCGGCGGCGGCGTGGGAATGATCGGCATGTGGAAGGCATTCGAGGAAATGGAGCATCTGGGCTGGGTTCAAGGCAAGCGGCCGAAGATGATCGCCGTGCAATCTTCAGGCTGCGCGCCGGTGGTGCGGGCGTTCGAGCAGGGCGAGACCGTGAGCCGGATGTGGCCGGACGCGCACACCTTCGCCTCCGGGCTGCGCGTGCCCAAGCCCTACGGCGATGCGATCATTCTCGATATCGTGCGCGCCTCCGGTGGTACGGCGGTGGCGTTGAGCGATGAAGCAATCTTCGCGTCGTTGCGGGATTGGGCCACCCGGGAAGGCTTGCTTTTGTCGCCCGAGGGTGCGGCCGCCACCGCGGCCTATGATCACCTCATCGCGACGGGGTTCCTGACCCCCCAGCATCGCGTCGTGCTGTTCAACACCGGGTCAGGGAATAAGTACACCGATGTGATCGGGGCGCGCTTGGGGGCTTAACTGCGCATTCGCATTGACTCGGCGCTGCAGCCCCGGTATATTGCGAACATGGGTTTTTCGCGCATCGCTGGATGTTGTCGCGCCTTTTGTAAGGTGCTGAGCCGCGCGCGCAAGTAAGCCGATCCGGATTCTTTCCTGCTTGAACGCCGCGACTCAGCCATCCTGCTGACGCGGCGTTTGCACTTTTATGCATCGGCGAATTCAGTCGAAGAATCTGTAAGGAAGATCGATGAAGGCTGCTCTCATTTCCCGGCCCCTACCTTCCGCCGCCCGGCGGAACGGCTGTTGTTGTCCCCGCTAATTCCTCTTCTCTTCCTGTTCGCCAATTCAGCCAGCTATTTCTGAAGCTTTCTGCGCGAGAACCCGGCATGGGCCGGTGCATTCCTTGAACGTCATTCCCGGAGGTCATCATGAAGTTCTTCTCCTTTATATTTCTCGTCATCGCTACCGCCGCATCGGCACAGATCGTGGGCGGAAGCATCACGGGCACCGTCCTTGATCCCAACGGCGCAGGCGTGGCCGGCGCAAGCGTCGAGGTGCGTCAGATAGAGACGGGCGCGACACGCACACTGACCACCGCACAGGACGGGCGTTTCTACGCCCCTTCGGTGCCGGTCGGGCACTATGCCGTTGTGGTCAGACAGGAGGGATTCGACCCGCAGGAGCAGGGCGGGATCAACCTCACCGTGGGCCAGAGCCTGCAATTGAATTTCGTGCTCGGCATTGCCAAGCTTCAACAGCAGGTCGAAGTGGATGCGACCGCCGACAGCGTGAACACCACCACCCAATCCACTTCGGGCCTCATCGATGAGCGCCAAGTCAAAGAACTTCCCCTCAACGGCCGCAGCTACGATGAACTGCTCACGCTGAATCCAGCCACGGTGAATTACACGGGACAGCGGTCGGGCGGCATCGGCACCTCCAACTCATCCGTAGGCAATATGTTCGCGGTGAGCGGCCGCCGCCCCCAGGACAATCTGTTCCTGCTGAACGGCGTTGAGTACACCGGCGCGTCGCTCATCAACGTCACGCCGGGAGGAACCAGCGGCCAGTTGCTGGGCGTGGACGCGGTGAAGGAATTCAACGTGGTCAGCGATACCTATGGCGCCAGCTACGGCAAGCGTGATGGCGCGCAGGTGAGCATCGTGACCACATCGGGCGCCAACCAGGTGCACGGCACGGCGTTCGAGTTCCTGCGCAACAGCGCTCTGGATGCGAGGAATTACTTCGATCAGGGATCCATTCCCGAGTTTCAGCGCAACCAGTTCGGCGGCTCGATGGGCGGGCCGCTGCGCAAGGACAAGCTGTTCCTGTTCGGCAACTACGAAGGCTTCCGCCAGGCGTGGGGCCTGAGCACCGTGACATTCGTGCCCGACGCGCGGGCTCGTCTGGGCTATCTGCCCGACGCGAACGGCAAAGAGAAATATGTGGGCGTTGATCCCGCGGTGGCGCCCCTGCTGGCATTGTGGCCGGAACAGAACGGCCCGGAACTGGGCGGCGGCATCGGCGAGGCGTTCAGCCATCCCAGGCAGCATATCCGGGAAGACTTCGGAACCGTCCGGCTGGACAATAACCTGGGCAAGAACGACCTGCTGTTTGCGGTTTTCACCATCGACGACAGCTACGCCAATACGCCTTCGCAGAATCCGCTGAGCCTGATTAACGAAGGGCTGCGCGAGCAGGTGACCAGCATTCAGGAACAGCACGTGTTTTCGCCGTCGCTCCTGAACACGGTGCGCTTCGGATTCTCGCGGGCGAGTTTCAACTTCAATGGCTACACGCCGGTGGATGTGACCGGCTGGGTGTCGGGCAAGCCGGTAGGCGCGATCGTCATCAGCGGGAGCACGGCATCGAATGGGGCTTCCCAGGTGACACAGGCGGGCACCAACGTGGGCAGCAACAATCTGACTGCGCGTAACCTCTTCACGTTCGATGACCATGTTTACTGGTCGCGCGGCAAGCACCAGGTCGAGGCGGGTGTGTGGTTGCAGCGCTTGCAGTCGAATGACCAGCTGGCGCAGAACCAATACGGGCAGGCCTCGTTCAGCACGCTGAAGTCGTTCCTGCAGGGCACGGTCAAGACGTTCACGGTGGTGCCCTCGCCCACCCCATTGGGCTGGCGCTCGCTGGAGGGCGCCGGGTATGTCGAGGACACGTGGAAGGTGACTAAGCGGCTGGAACTGCGCGCGGGTTTGCGTTTCGAATCCACCAATGGGTGGAACGAGGCGCACGGGCGCGCGGCCAACTACGCCATCGTAGGCGGGGTATTGCAAACTGATCCGGTGATCGGGTCGTCGGCGCTCAAGGAAAATCGCGCCAAGTTCCTGCCTGACCCAAGGGTGGGGTTTGCCTGGGATGTCTGGGGCAACGGAAAGACGGCAGTGCACGGCGGGTTCGGCATCTATCGCGGCCTGCTGGACACGCTTGATTATCGCCTCGACCAGACGGCGCCCTTCAACAGCGCTCTGAGCCTGAAGAATATTGCGGTCAGCAGCCTGAGCATCGATCCGAGCGCCCCGCCACCCTCGGGCGCACTGGTTTCGCCCAGCAACGTGCAGCCGGACATTCAAACGCCCACCGTGCTGGAGTGGAGCCTGCGGGTCGAGCAGGAAGTCGCGCCCCACACCTCGCTGACCGTCGGATACGTGGGGTCGCACAGCTATCACCAGATTCTCTCCGAAGACATGAACGAGCCGGTGCCTACGTTCAACGCCGATGGCAGCGTGTTCTACCCGGCCGGGGCGCCCTTCGTGAACCCGAACCTGGCCAACTCCACCTCATGGGTGTCGCAGGGCGTGGGCTTCTACAACGGACTGCTGGTGGATGTGCGTCGCTCGTTTGCGAACGGATTCCAGTTGCGCGCCAACTACACGTATGCCAAGAATCTCGACGACGGCTCGGCGTGGAATACGAGCGTGAGTGCGAATACGCCTGCCTACGTCGAATTCCCGCTGCGGCCCAAGTGGGACTGGGGCCCCGCGGCCACCGACCTGCGCCATGGGGCTTCCATCAATACCAGCTACGACTTGCCTTTCGGTCCGGGAAGAAGGTTCCTGGCGAAAGCCACCGGCCCGGTGCGGATCGCGGCAGTCGGCTGGACTGCCAGCGCCATTGTGGGTGCACAATCGGGTTTCCCGTTCTCTCCGCAACTGGGCTACAACCCCACTGGCAACGGAGACACCCGCAACCCTGTACGGCCGGACTGGAATCCCGCATTTAGCGGCAGATTGTATCCCCACACGCGGTCTGAGTGGTTCAACCCGGAGGCGTTTCTGACTCCGGCGCCGGGAACGTTCGGCAACGTTGGCCGCGATTCGCTGAGCGGTCCGGGGCTGACGGAAGTGGACCTGTCTGCGGCCAAGAACACCCGGCTCACGGAGCGTGTCGGGCTGCAATTCCGGGCGGAGTTCTTCAACGTGCTCAATCACACCAACTTCCTGACGCCGAACCCGGTGGTCTACGCCTCGGGCACCTCCGGTGTGTCGCCCACCGCGGGAGTGATCAGCGCCACCTCGACCACCTCGCGCCAGATCCAGTTCGGGGCAAAGCTGCAGTTCTAGGGGAATAGCGGGAACCGGCGCCTGAACCCGTCTTTGGTCACGGTAATCCCGCTGGTTCCCCGGTGCCCTTTTCGCCCGGTTTCCGCCCCGCCCCCGGGGATAATGGAAACTGCTCTGGGATTCTCTCCTCCGCTGGATGAGCCCGACGCCGGGGTCGCCACGAACAGGTTCGTGGTGTAAACGCTGCGGGCGAGTCGGATCCAGCGGAGGCGTTCTCACGATGAAGCCCATACAGATTGCTCTCGCGCCCACGCGCAGCCGCCCGCTGAACATGTTTCTCGGAATGGTGCTGGCGCTCGTCTCGGTGCTGTTTTTCTGCGCGCTTGCGACCTACCACACCTCCGATCCCTCCTGGAACACGGCCGCCGACCCTTCTGCGAGCGGGCCCGGAGTAGTCACCAACTGGGTGGGTCCGTTCGGCGCCTTCATCAGCGATCTCCTCCTTCAATCCATTGGATTTACAGCCTTCCTGCTGCCTCTGTGGATGGGCGCAATCGCCTGGGGGTGGATGCGCTCGCGGCCGGGCAGTTCGGCGGTCTTGCGCCTGGTGGGCACGGTCATGGCCCTGCTTTTCATGCCGGCGCTGTTCGCCATGCTGCCCTGGCACTGGCGATGGGCGCACGCCGTCCCGGTGGAGGGCGTAACGGGGCGACTGGTATCGGGATTCCTCATCGCGTATTTGAATATCCAGGGGGCCTGGATCGTAGCCGGCGTGCTGGCCGCCTCGGGGCTCTATTTCGCGTCCTCCATCAGCTTCTGGGCGGTCAAGGAGACGGTTGCCGACCGGTGGATCTGGCTGCAGTCCTGGTACGAGCGCTGGCAGAATTGGCGCCTCGATCGGGCGGAGCGGCTCGCCGAAGACGAGGAGTTAGAAGAGGAGCAGAACAATCCCGGTCCTTCGCAGCGCTTGTTTGCTGGTGCCATGGGGGCGGATGCCGAGCCCGAACCGGTGGTCCAGCGGCCGCCCAGCCGCCTGGCGGCATTGTTTGGCCGGAAGACCCGCGTAGCCGAGCCCGATCCGGTGGATCAGCCCGCGATTCAGCGCTCCGCCGCTGCCAAAGCGGGCGAGGAGCCCATTCCGATTACACGGCGAAGCAGTATCTGGGACCGCCCCCCGGAGAACGAGGCGCCCCCGCCCCTGCGTCCCGCCGTGCCTACCACAGAGGTTAGAACTCCGGCATCCGCCGCCGCCATTCCCGTGCGACCGATTCCCCCGCCGGCAGCTGCGCCGGGTGCGCGGTCGGCGTCGGCGGAAGCTTTCGCTGAGCTTCCCCGTCCTGCGAACGCCCCATCCCCGGTCGCCCAACCGAGACCTGCGGCCGCTGCGTCGCCGGCTGAGCCCAAACGATTCGAAGCCCGGCCGGAAGCTCCAGTGACCGAGATGAGGCAGCCGCCAGGCGGGCTGATGCGAACGGAGCCCGTGCCGGCCGCCCAGCCCTACGGCAATGGCATCGCCATTCACGAGCGCGCCGACGCCGAGATTCGCCATGCCGTCGTCGCCCCCAAGAATGTGGAAGGCTTCAAGCTGCCGCC
Organism: Occallatibacter sp.; assembly: GCA_036502905.1. GTDB lineage: Bacteria > Acidobacteriota > Terriglobia > Terriglobales > Acidobacteriaceae > Telmatobacter. Next base: position 21,375 of record DASXXV010000119.1, read on the forward strand.
CAGCACGCTTCTCAATCCCGGTGGCGGGCCACAGGCCATCCGCGAAGACGAACTGCGCGACGAAGCCAAGGTCCTGGTGGAGAAATGCGCCGAGTTCGATGTGCGCGGCCAGGTCGTGCAGATCAATCCCGGCCCCATGGTCACCACTTACGAATTCAAGCCTGAAGCCGGCGTGAAGTACTCGCGCGTCACCGGCTTGGCCGACGACCTGTGCCTGGCCATGCGCGCCGAAAGCATCCTCATCGAGCGAATGGCCGGCAAGAGCACGGTGGGCATCCAGGTTCCGAACCACGAGCGCGAAACCATCCACCTGCGCGACGTGCTGGAATCGGAAACCTTCGCCAAGTCGAAAGCGCGGCTCACCCTGGCCATGGGCAAGGACATCAACGGCCGCATTGTTACCGCCGATCTTGCCTCCATGCCCCACGTCCTGATCGCCGGCTCCACCGGGTCGGGCAAATCGGTGGCCATCAATGCCATGATTATGAGCCTGCTGTTCCGCACCACGCCGGCGCAGGTTCGCCTTATCCTGGTCGATCCCAAGCGCGTGGAACTCGGCATGTACGAGGGCATTCCCCACCTGTTCACGCCCATCATCACCGAGCCCAAGCTGGCCGCTAACGCGCTGCGCAACGCGGTACGCGAAATGGAGCGCCGCCTCAAACTCCTGGCCTCGCGCAGCGTGCGCAACATCGACCAGTACAACAAACTCTTCGAAAGCACAATGGCCTCGCTCTTCGACGACGGTACGGAAGAAGAGCCGCTGCCCTGGATCGTCATCATCATCGACGAGCTGGCCGACCTGATGATGCTGGATCGGGCCAACGTCGAAGAGTCGATTACGCGCCTGGCACAGATGGCCCGCGCCGTCGGCATTCACTTGATCCTGGCCACGCAGCGGCCCAGCGTGGACGTCATCACCGGCCTCATCAAGGCCAATGTGCCCACCCGGATCAGCTTCCGCCTGGCAACCAAGGTCGACTCGCGAACCATTCTCGATACCAACGGCGCGGAAGCCCTGCTCGGCCGCGGCGACATGCTCTTCCTGCCGCCCGGCACAAGCCGCCTCATGCGCCTGCATGCTCCCTATGTCAGCGAGAAGGAGACCGCCGCCGTGGTGGGCTTCTGGAAGAACCAGGGCGAGGCCGAGTACGTGGAAGGTTTCCTCGAGTCGCCCAAGGACGAGAAGATCGCCATCGAAGGCGCCAGCGGGAGCGAAGACGAAAACGATCCGATGTTCGACGACGCGGTGCGCCTGGTCTTCGAGTTCGGAAAGGCCTCCACGTCCCTGCTGCAGCGCCGGCTGCGCATCGGCTACGGGCGCGCCGCGCATCTCATCGATCTCATGGAGCGTGACGGCCTCGTAGGTCCCGCCGATGGCTCGCGGCCCCGCGAACTGCTCAAGGCTCCAGGCTGGCTGCACGAAATCGCTGCCAACGAGTAGACACGGAAAAAGAGATCAGGAAACTACCCCCGGCGGTCGCCGTCGCGCTCGCGGCGCCGCGCGGCCATCCACTGCCGCCACTTGTAATCGGCAAACACCGATCCGGCAACCACCAGAACAGCAACAATAATGAGCAGGAATTTCATTGCGGGTGAAGGTCGGGTTTTGGACTCCGACGAACTCCCAGTGTAGCCGGCCCGGCGCTTGGAACCATTAATCCCGGGTTCCGCTTTTCCAGATTCCCTGGGCCAGCACCCACACCGCCGACGTGATCGCCCACGAAATCCAGAACGCCGTCCAGGGCATCCTGATTGTGGGCTTCGCCAACACCGCCGGGGCCCACACCAGCAAGGTGATGATGCCGAGCATCGCCGCCTCGGCAGCCACGGCAACGCGCGGCACTACCGAGAACAGCACGCCCAGTCCGGCCGCGATGTGGCCCGCCCCCGTCAGGTAAGCCCAGAACATGCGGCCCGGCATCCAAGCGGGAATCAGGTCGATCGTCGCCTTTACATAGAAGAAATGCGACAGCCCGACCGGAATGACCCAGACCGCGAAGAGATATTTGGCGATTCGAATCCCGCGTTCTCCCGTAGCGAATCCCAGCCAGGAGCCTTCCGGAACACCGCCCAGGCGAGCGAACAGTACCCACCCGCCCGCCAGCAACATCGCCAGTTCGCCAAAGCCCAGCCACACGCCTTCGATCTGGGGAGCCACCACCAGCGCGGGCACTTTCAGCAGCGCCCAGACGATCAGGTACGGGAACAGCACGCGCACAGACCACGCCGCGGTTGCGCGAAAAAGCAGGCCCGCTCCGCACGCAATCATCAGCAACCCCGAGCCCAAGGCAAGCACGGTTCGCCCCGGTACCCAGGGAGCTACGGGCTGCCAGACCAGCGCGAAATCGCGATAAACCAGCGCCAGCACGCCGAGGCCGATCATTCCCGCCGCAAACAGCGCGGCGGCCGGCTGCAGAGCTATCTGCCAAATGGGTTGAACAGAGCTCTTCTCCGAGGGTCGGGAAGCAAGATGCATTGTGGCTGAGGAAGTCCGGCTCATGACAATTGGAAACGTATTGAAAACTGCGAGCCGCGCCAATGCCTAAGTAACCCATCCGCTCCCCGGCGTTATGAACCGGCCCGGGAACCATTGCAGCCGGACCGCTTGAAGCGCCGTGCCGCGCGGTTGGTCACAGCGCACGCGAAGATGGTCGGGTTCGGCCGTATACTTCCCCCATTGTTTCCGCTTGCGAGGTTACTTATGAGGAGATTTCTTGCGATTTTTCTAGTCGCAATATCATTGAGTGCAATGGCCCAGGACAAGAAAGCGCCTACCGATCTTCGCGGCGTGCTGCTGCAGCAGCTCCGCACCACCCACAACGAGGCAAACTGGTTTGTGCCGGCAAAGACCGCCGTCGACGGCCTGACTGCCGAGCAAGCCAGCTGGAGCCCCGGTAAAGGAAATCACTCCGTGGGACAGCTTGCGTATCACCTCTGGTTCTGGGACGCGCGGGCGCTGTCGGATTTCAAAGGCGAAAACAACCCTGCTTTCGCCGGAAAGAACGACGAGACATTCGACAACTTCACCGCCGCGCAATGGGATGACCTGGTGAAGAAACTCGACCAGGTGATGGCCGACTGGGAAAAGGCGGTCGAGACTGCTGACGAAAAGACTCTGGCGGAAAAAGCTTCCGTGGTTGCGGTGATCGGGGCACATAACGCCTATCACATCGGGCAGATCGTGTACGTGCGCAAGCTGCAGGGTTCGTGGAATCCGGACAAGGGAGTGAAATAGGAAAAGGCTTGCGAATGATATAGTGGCTGCCGGGCCGGTGATCGAGGTCGGCCCGAGCATCCATCGAGATCCCCATGCCTCTTCCGCGCACGGTCCTGCTCATTTCCGCTGCCCTCGCCGCCTCCGTTGCCGCAATCATCGGCTGTGGGTCGAATTCCAGCCAGAGCCCCGGTTCGACTCCCGGTTTCGCCACCACCGTAGTGATCGGCGACTCGCTGAGCGCCGGATTCCAGAACGGCTCCCTGCTCGATTCGCAGCAGCCCCACGGGTGGGCAAGCCTCGTAGCAAAGCAGGCTGGGGTCCAGCTGGTATTGCCCCTGATTGCGCCGCCCGGCGCGCCCGCGGTGCTGCAGTTGGTAAGCCTTGGGCCGCCTCCCGTTACAAAGCAGGCTCCGGGCATCTCGCCGGGACGGGACAACCCGTCGCAGCAACCCTACGACGTCGCGGTGCCCGGCCACAGCCTGGACGACATCATCAATCGCGTACCGGTGCTGGTTCCCTCTTCAGATGAGGACGTGATCACGGCTGCCGTTCTCGCCCTCCCGCTGGGCGGCAATCGCAGCCAGATGAACCTCGCGATCCAATTGAAGCCAACCGCCCTGTTCATCTGGGCAGGCAGTAACGATGCCCTGGTGGCGGATATCGCCGGAACACCCGCAGTTATGACTCCGGCCAGCGCCTTCTCGCAGGACTTTCAACAACTGATCACAACGTTACACACGCGGACGAAGGCCACGCTCATCGTCGCCAACGTTCCCGACGTGACGCTGGTGCCTTATCTCACCCCCGCCACCGTGATTCTTGCGGAAATATCGGCTGCATCCGGCCTGCCTCAGGCCGTGGTATCCGCGCTGCTGGGCATCCAGCCCGGTGACCTGGTGAACGCCACCGGGCTTGCCCAGGTAGAGAGCGCGGTTGCCGCTCTGCAGCACGGACAAATGCCTGCGCCTCTCACCGACGCCGACTTTCTAAGTGCCGCGGAAGTCGCGCAGGTACAGTCGACTGTTAACCAATACAATGCCGCCATCGCCCAGCAAGTCTCTGCCGCCGGAGGCATCCTGGTGGACATCCATGCTTTTTTTCAGAACGCCGCGCAAAACGGGGTCACCATCAGCGGCTTTCCAGCCTCCACCGCCTTTCTTGGTGGCCTGTTCAGTCTGGACGGCATTCACCCTACGAACACTGCCTATGCGCTGATTGCCAATCAGTATATCGCCACGATAAATGCCGCCCTGAAGACCAACATCCCGCCCGTTGACGTTTCATCGATTGCCGCTTCCGATCCGCTTTTTCCGCCTAACATCAAGGTCAGCGGTTCCACGGTTCATATCTCGCTGGAAGCTGCCCGGCAGATCGACAAACTTATACAAGGTGCCGCTCGCTGATCGTTGGTTGCATATATCGCGCCGGCTTTTGTAACTACGCTATCCGTAGAAGCACTCCGGCCCTCGGCACGGATTTGCATCTGCGCTGGGTTTTTTGTAAGTAATATCTCGCAATTATCCCTGCCTGGAAGTTGTATAGCTCCGACTAACTCCGACCTCTTTGTCAGTCAGGATATGCCGGGCGAATGAGCTTATAGTTACGTTTATAAACATCTGGTAATTACCCCCTCGCACCGCGTGCGAAATCTATTCGCGGCAGGAGCGGAGAAAGCGAGCGCGGTCGGAGTCGGAAACAATCTCCCGCGCCAATTCCGCGCACAGACCATCGAACGAAGGACAGCGCTGCGCCGCCCGTCTCACGATCATGTTGGCGATCGGCCCAACGTACCGCGCCAGTTCGCGGCTCAATCTTTCCACGCTCTGAGAATCGATAGGGGAGCGCGCGGGGGCAGCGTCGGCCGAACTGACCGAACTCTGCCCTCCGGCGGAGATCGCCGCAGGGGAAGTCTGGGAAGCACGGTTTTCCCTTACGGGTGCGCCGACATAGGGACGAAGCGCACGAATCAGCAACTGGATGTCCGACTTCCAGCGCGCATGCGTCAATTCCACCGCGTTGCGGTAAGCCAATTCCTTCAGTTCATCCGGAAGTTCTTCGGGACGCGGCATACGCGAGCCGCGCACCAGCACCGGAACTACCGCGATGTTGGCCCTCAGCGCAGAAGCCAACTCAATTCGCACGAAATCGGCAGGGTCGTCCAGGCGTCTTCCCCCGGATGCATCGCGAGCCTCCATCCACTGCGGCCCGATGACGGCAAGCAGCACGCTGCACGATGCCACGCTCTTGTCGATGGCTTTTCTAAAGTCCTGCCCCGGCTCGATGGCGGCCACATCCATAAACGCGGCCTGCTCGCCGAAATGCTTTTCCAGTTCGTCGAACAGACGACCGGCTTCGCCTTCCGAATCGTTCCGCCGGTAGTTGACAAAGATGGAACCCAGGGCGAACCTCCTGGAATCGAGTCTCTAAGTGTCGGATCCCGTTGCAACAAATCATAGATGATTGCGTCGCGGAGCGACAGACAGGCGACCTATAGCTTGAATCGGTCGAGGTCCAGCCTGGGCTGAGGGATGCGTGGCCGCATCCTGCGGAGCGCGCCCAGCACGATGCAGGCTACGGCAAGATCCCGGTACCATTTATGATCGGCGGGAATAATGTACCATGGAGCTTCCTCCGTGGACGTGCGCGAAAGCACTTCATCGTAAGCCGACATGAATTTCGGCCAGAGCTTTCGGTCCTTGAAGTCGGACTCCTCCAGCTTCCAGTGCTTCTCCGGATTCTCCAGTCGGCTTTTGAAGCGCGCAGTCTGCTCCTTCCGGCTGATATGCAGGAAGCACTTGCGGATCACGACCGCATTCTCGGTCCAGGTTTGTTCCAGGTCTGCGATCTGGCGCAGGCGGATCAAAGCATCCTTCCTCCCCAGTTCCGCGCGCGCCTGCAACTCCACCACGTCCTCGTAATGGGAACGGTTGAAGACACCCAGTTCCCCCCTGGCCGGCAGGGCGCGATAGATTCTCCACAGGTAATCGTGAGCAAGCTCCTCCCGGTCCGGCTCCTTGAATGAGACCACCTTGCAGTCTTGCGGGTTCACCCCGGTGAAGACCTTGCGCACCGCACCGTCCTTGCCGGAAGCATCCACACCCTGCAGGACGATCAACATCGAACGCTGCTTTTCGGCCGCCAGGGCGTACAGCAACTCGTCGATCTCCTTGCGCACGGCCTTCAGTTCCTTCCGGGCACTCTTCTTATCGCCGCAGAAATCCGTGCTGTCGGCCGGCATGCCAGGGAGGCGCACGCGCCTGTCCGGCTTCACCCGATAGCGGTCCCACGCTTCAATGTCAATGGCCATGCCGCACCAATGCAGTTGGATGCAAGCCGGGCGTGGCTTTGGGATTGCCGCCAAAACTTCGCCCGTGCTAGATTCGTGTCACCTGCTGAGCCGACTTTTTCACGCTGTGCGCGCAGAACCAGCTTGCGCTCCAGCCGGCTGGCAGCGCGGAGGCTCCTGTGACTCCCGTCAAGCGTTTTCTCCTGGTGCTTGTCGCCTGTTATGTTACGTTCACTCTGCACCTCGAGTTGCCCACTCGGGCGCAGGAAAGCTCTTACAACTGCCCCAGCGGAAAGGCGAGTTGTTACCAGGCGGGTTATGCGGGACTTACTCCGCAGGAGGAGCACGGGCGTGACACCTGGTATTTCTGGACCGGCGGCGACCTGGATGCGGCCGGAAAGCAGGTGGTCGGCGACCAGGCGTTATGGCGGGTCCTTGCAGTGCAATCGCACGGCACATTCGACCTGTTGCAAGCGGTTGACTCAAGGTATCGAGGCCAGCGTTTCAAGCTCTTCGGAGTGATCAGCGATCCCGATTGCAAGAAGGCCGGCGCGCCCGATCAATACGGGCTTTGGCTGGATGACTGCTCCAGCCCAGATGTTCCCAGGATCCCCGATATTCCCGGCGAGCCGGCCGGCATCGTGGGGCTGCGCAAATTTCGCAATCCCAGGTTTGACCCCGCGCAATGGGATGTTAATAAGTACATGGCGGATCCGGCCAAGATAGAACCTCCTTATCTCATTGGAGTGGCGTGCGGGTTTTGTCACGTAGGATTCAACCCGCTCCATCCGCCCGCCGACCCCGAGAATCCGGAATGGCGCAATCTCCACCCCGGCATCGGCAACCAGTACTTCCGCGAACAGGTCTTCAATACGTCAAAATATCCACCGTCGCGGGCCTTGAAGCCAGGGGATTTCCGTTGGCAAGTGGCCAACGCGCAGCCCCCGGGTACGTCGGAAACATCGCAGGTGGCCACCGATCATATAAACAATCCAAACGTCATTAATAACATCGCCAATCTGAACGATCGCCCTAAGCACCGCGAGCGCACCGCGGATGGCGTGGAGCGCGAAGTCTACCATGTTCTCAAGGACGGCGCCGACTCCGTTGGTTCGGCCTGTCTCGACGATCCGACCCCCAAGCCCGGCGTGAACGACACCGCCTGTGCGGCGCTGCGGGTGTATGTCAATATCGGATTATGCGCGAGCATCTGGACGACATTGCACGATCCGGTTTACGGATTGAAGCGCCAGCAAGGTGTTTTCGACCCCAGGCAGGCACGCCAGGAAAACAGCGCATGCAACGAGGGTTGGACCGCCACCGAGGCGCGCATGGAAGGGCTGGAGTCATTTCTGCGGACACTGCCGCCGCTCCATCTTGCTGACGCTGATGGCGGCGCGGCGTATCTCCCCAAGGACGCCAACGTGGTGGCGCGCGGGAAGATCGTTTTCGCCGAGCATTGCGCGCACTGCCACTCCAGCAAGCGCCCCCCGCAGGACTACACGGGAAAGCCTGAGGACTGGTACCGGACAGCGGTTATGCAAGACGACTTCCTCAACGATAACTTCCTATCCGACGATGAGCGCCATCCCGTGTCTGAAATAGGGACTAACAGCGAACGGGCACTGGCCAGCAACGCAATCGAAGGACATATCTGGCAGCAATTCTCGTCCGACACTTACAAGAAACAACCGGACGTACATATCAACGACTTAGTCAACCCTCTTCACACAGATCTGAAGCTGTTGCCGGTGAACGCAACCGGCGGACGAGGCTATTACCGGACGCCCACTCTTGCGAACGTCTGGGCCACGGCGCCGTTTCTTCACAATAATTCCGTGGGCACCGTCACCGGGGACCCTTCCATTCAAGGCCGGCTCACAGCCTACCAGGATGGCATGGAGAAGCTGCTTTGGCCCGGCCGCCGCCCAGGGCTGGAGACCATCCGGCGGACGACACAGGCAAGTACATTCACCTATGAGGAGGGTGGAACCGTTTGCGTCGCCGGAAATACACCCATCGACCTGATCGCCAACGTGGACCTTGTAACTCCCGATAACTTCCGCAAGGACAACTTCTTTACCCGCCTTCTGTGTCATCTCAGCGGGACCGGCCACATGAATGGGTTATTCCTGCTCGTCGACAACGCGCCGGACTTCGTGCAGGATCGCGGCCACACCTTCGGCTCCAACTTGCCCGACGAGGACAAGCGGGCGCTCATCGAGTACATGAAGACCTTCTGAAAGCCGGGCGCAACTCAACTCAGCAGGTCGCGGAAATAGTTATTCAGCAGGCGGTCGTTGGGATCGTATTGCTTGCGCGTGTTTTCGAGAACGGTCAATTTATCGCCGTAAGCGTTGCGCAGCATGGCCGCGGTGAGCCCCGGTGTCTGATTGGGGAGCGGCCTGGCGTTGCGCGCAATGCAGAACTGGTTATATGCATCGATAAACGCATCCCACCCCGGGTTGGCCGTCGATACGGGATCGATCGTCATCACCGGCCCGTCATGGGAGTAGGAAAGCAGCGACTTCTGGTCCTGCGCAATGCTGTAGCCGACGTAAAGCAGGTTGGAGCGATACCCCTTCTGGCTGTAGTAATCGTTGCAGAACTTATAAAAATCGGTGATCGCTGCGGGATATTCGTCTGCAGGAAATGCGAACAGGCTGAAGGTATACCGGCTGTCGTTGGACACCAGCGGATAGTCGATGATCTGATCCGGCGGAATGGTGTAATCGGCGCAAACGATGGTCTCCAGTTGCGATCGCCAGGCCGCATGCAGCGCATCGATCATGCCGTAGCGGATGGTCGGGATCGAGCAGCTCTCCTCGAGGTGAAATCCCACTTTCGGACCGACCGTCCCCCAGGTCTCGTTGCGGCTCTGCCACGCGAAGTGGTTGGGTTCCCCGGTCGCGCCGGGATTGTGCTTGCGAAACTCGACCGTGATCTTATCAACGAAGGGGAACATATAAAACATGGTCGAGTAGCCCAGCGTATTGAAGTCGGGCAGAGCGGCAATGAAATCCTGCAGGCTGTAAGTCGTGTGGTGCACGTGCAGGGGCGTGAGCGGCTTGATTTTGTAAGTTACTTCGTAGACGATACCCAGCAGGCCATAACTCGAGCGCAGCACCTGCATAAGTTCAGGGTTCTGGTCTTCTGTAACTTCCAGCAAGTTCCCATTGGCCAGCACCATCTTTACGCCGATGATATAGGACCCCACCTGGCCATACTCACCGGGAAACGACGCATCCTTGGTGCCCGCGATTGCAGCGCTGCCTGCCGAAAGATTGCCGATCTCGGTGTTCACGTGGAACTGCAGGCCCTTTGCTTCGAGAGCCTTGGCCATAGCGAGGTGAATCGCGCCCGCTTCCACCGTCAGAGTGTCGGTCCCGATGTTCAGAATGCGGTTCATCTTCATCCGGATCAAGGTGCCGCCGTCCGCCACTCCGCAGGCCGCGGTCGAGTGGTTTGATCCCACCGCGCGCACCGGGGAGGGATACGCCGACGCGTCCTTCATCACGCGCACGATGTCGTCCACAGAGTTGGCATCCACGACGACCGCCGGATGAGAAACGATATCGCCAAACCAGTTCGTAACAGTGTTGGTTGCCATGAACCCTGCCTTTCGGGGCCCGGCACTCGCAGGTTGGTTCTCATCAGGTAAACGCGAGAAGCCGAAGCGGAATTGAGAGTGATTCTACACAGGCCGCGGGAAGGCGCGCACCCGGATACCTCCGACCGAGCGCGACCATCAATTCCACAAAGCCGGCCAGCCGGCTCCATACAGCGGCCAACCTAAACCTCGATCACAGCTTTCGACAGGTTCCGTGGCCGATCCACGTCTACTCCATGCTCCAGCGCCATGAAGTAACTGAACAACTGCAGCGGAATAACCTCGGGAAGGATCAGCAGATGTTCACTTACCGGTTCAACCTCAATACAATCGGAAACCAGGGCCGGAAGGGTGCGGTCTCCGGCATTGGTCACTGCGATCACGCGTGCGCCCTGCTTCTTCATGTCCTCCAGCAGCTGCACGGTTTTTTCGTAGCGGTTCTTCGAATCCGCGGAAGCCTCGTCGACCGTGGCAATCACCACCAGGGGTACCCGCTCGCTCACCAGGGCATTCGGTCCGTGCTTCAACTCGCCGGCGGGATAGCCCTCGGCGTGCACGTACGACGTCTCCTTCATCTTCAGCGCGCCTTCGCGCGCCATCGCGTAATGCACCCCGCGCCCCAGGTAAAGGAAGGTCGTGGCATCCGCATATTTGCGCGCCAGCAGACTCGTCTGCTCGCGCCAGCGGTCCAATTGCTTCTCGATTCGGGCGGGAAGCGCCTGCAACTCGTCCACCATCCGCGCTATTCCCGCATCATCGATGGTCTTCAGCCGCTTGGCCTCATAGAGGGCGAGGATGTAAAGCGCCGTGAGTTGGCACGTGAAGCTCTTGGTGGCGGGAATTGCCCTTTCGCGCCCCGCCGCCAGAGGCATGGCCGCCGAGGCCTCGCGCAGCATCGTGCTTCCGGGGACGTTCGCAATGGCAAGTGTCTGATGGCCCATCGCACGGGCATACCGCAGCGCGGCCAGCGTGTCCGACGTTTCTCCCGACTGCGATATGACGAGCACGGAAGGATTGCGCGGGTTGGCGCCCGTACGGCAGGCGTACTCGCTGGCGTATTCAACATCCACTGCCAGCCCGCAGAGGTCTTCCAGAATTACCTCGGCGGCCAGGCCGGCGTGGCGACTGGAGCCGCTGGCGGCAATCAGAACCTCTCCGCGCGTATTGAGCCAATCGGCCAGCGGCGCAAATGCGTGCGCATCGAAAGCCTGGTCGTTGAGATACAGACCCAGCGTACGCCGGATGGCATCGGGTTGCTCGTAAATCTCGCCCAGCATGGCATGAGGAAAGTCGGTCACATCTACCTCGGACATAAAATGATACGAAGCCGCTTCCCTGATTTTATAGGTCAGCCTCCGCGAGATCGGTTTTGTTTGCAACCAGACCGGGCGGATCCAGTTCGCGGTAAGTCATTTCTCCTGACCAAAAAACCCGACATCCAGGGTTTGTTTCCTCGCAGGTTCGAAAGGGGGGAAATGAAAACCCGGCTCGAGGGAATGGTTACACCCAGATGAATTCCGCACGCTGGCGGGCCCTGGTACAACACGCAACCGGGGACGCGGCATCCCTCCTTTATACGAAACCCTGCGCGGCAATGCGCGGAGAGAACGGATCCCGGGCGAACGCGGCGCCGGGCAATTGGTGACCAAATGTGCGTAAGCCTTATTCAACTGGGGAGGCTTCGCGCCCTCAGGTCTTTTTGCGTGTCGGCCTTGGCGGTGTTAGGTTTCTCCCCCTTCTGCTTATGCCAGAACAGCGCGGCCGCGTTTAAAGATGCGCAGCCGGTTCCCCTTGCGAATGCGTGCGCCAATGCGTTTGCGGGGCATTTTCATCGCAATGCGAAGATGGACCTTCTGGCCACCTGCATCCCCGCCAACCTTCCCGGCCAGGGACCGATCACGGCCACGCTGATGAATCAGGGCGACGGGGTGTTCCCGGCGCAGGAAGACACCGGCATTGACGGCGTCGCCTCACCCATATTGGCGGCGGACCTGAACGGGGATGGACTCACCGACCTCGTCATCAATCCGCAGTTCAGCAGCACCATCGGCGTGCAATTGAGCAATGGAGATGGGACGTTCGCGCCGCCGGTATACTACGCGCCCCTGCCGGCAGACCCGAATGCTGAGCTCACGGCCGTGGCCCAGGGGGATTTCAACGGAGACGGCAAAATCGATCTCGCCATCATCACCACCGATTTCAGCGTGTCTCCGTCCGTCAACAGCACCAACGCGCTCACGATTTTCCTGAATACCGGCAGCGGTGGGTTGCGGCAGGCCGCCACCTACGCGCTGGACTCCATGCCCCCCAACCAGAACGCGCCCTTGCTGGCCGCGGGCGAATTGGACGGAGATCACCTCACCGACCTCGCGGTCGTGTACCAGTCGCCGGACGGTAAAACGATTCCCTTCTTTGCGAAGGGCTCCGGCGAATTTCGTCGCGGCCCGGCGTACCTGGTCGGGGCCTATCCTACCGCCACCGCCATTGGCAAGCTGACCACGAGCGGCTATGGCGATATCGCCGTGGCCATGCGCACCGGCGTGGCAATCCTGCTGGGCTCCTCCAGTGGCGCATTTACGCGTGCAGGAAATGTGGCCTACCCATATCCCGTTCCGCAGTTTGGCGCAGGAGCGCACCTGCTCATCGCGGACCTCGACCAGGACGGCCAATTGGATCTGGCGCTCACCACCGACCGCTTCGTAGACGTGTATTGGGGCGCGGGTGACGCCCAATTTAAGACGACTGCTTCGTTCCCCGTGCCGCCCTTCCCGGTGGCACTCCTGGCCGCTGACCTGACGGGCAATGGTCGCCAAGACCTCGTCTCGGCTGGCCAGGACGGCAGCCTGGTTGTCCTATCGAACCTGGGGCATCGCAGTTTTCGCGCCGCGCCCACCACCCATTCGCCGCATGCCGCGGGAATTGTGAGCGGCGATTTCAATGGTGACGGAAAGCCGGATGTGGCGGTCGTTAACCTGCCTCCGTGCAAGGCCCCGTGCAGCGGATCGGTTACCGTGTTTCCCGGGACCGGCGAGGCGTGGTTCAATCCGGGGAAGACTTACCACATCGGCATGCATGGCGCCGCCATTGCGGTCGGAGACCTGAACGGCGACGGCATCCCCGACCTCGTGGTCACCAATGCCACCCCGGGAGATCACGCCGACCTGTCCGTATTGCTGGGAGTGAAAGGCGGCGGCTTCGCGACCGCCCGTGATTACACCCTGGGCTCGCTGAGCAATGATGTCTTTCTGGTCGATGTGAACCGGGACGGCAAACTCGACCTGGTGGAGGATGGCGGCGTCGCGCTGGGCAACGGCGATGGCACCTTCGGACCGCTGAAGCCCTTTCCTGACGGCCTCGGATTCAGTCAGCCTTATGCCACGTTTTTTTCCATGCACCTGGCGGTGGGCGATGTGAACGGAGACGGCTCTCCCGACATTGTGGCCTCGTATGTCCCGCCCGGAATGAGCGCCTATGCATCGCAGGTGTGGGTCCTGCTGGGCGACGGCAAGGGGAACTTCGCCGCCAACCAGCTCGATGATGTCAACCTGTTGGTGCAGCAGGTGGTAGGCATAGCCATTGGAGTCCTGCGCCCGGGCGGCCATGTGGATATCGTGCTGGCCAACAGCGTGGTCGATCCAAGCGGCGGCGATTTGACCAACGCCGTGATCTTCTCAGGCGACGGCCTGGGGAACTTCCAGGAGAATGCCGCGCCCGTCGCCCAGGTCAACGCGGGGAGTGAGGGTGGCGTGGTCCTCGCCGACTTCAATCATGATGGCATTGTCGACATCGGGATCGCCGGCGGAGAACAGTTCGCCATGGCACTGGGCACCGGGGGCGGAGCATTCAGCACCCAGGCCGATTTGACATTTCCCATCGATCTCGGCGACGGAGTCAATCCTGCGGCGGGCATGGCCGTGGCGGATTTCAATGGCGACGGATGGCCCGACGTGGTCATCACCAATTCGCAAGGCATTTCGCGGCTCTACAACCAGCCCGTGCCGTACGTGAAACCGGGCGCGCTGACGTTTGCAGCCAGCGGCACCAGGAGCGTTACAGTGCAAAATACACTCGCCCATGCCCAATGGATGAGCGCGGCCTTGGCGGACGACTCGGGATCGGCGTTTCGTATCGTCTCCGACACATGCCAGGGAATGCTCGCCCCCGGAGCAAAATGCAGCGTGTCAGTTGAATATGCGTCCCAGGGCTCGCCGGCGGGAGAAACGCTGTATCTCCGGGCCAACGGAATGTTTGTAGCTGCAGTGGCGCTAAATGGGAATTGATTTTGCGTGAAACCGCAACTGGCCCATCGCACAATCCGCGGCAAGTAAGAGCAGTGACTTGGCCTACAGCCTGCGTAATCTTGCGCACGCTTCGTCCAGGTCATGGTCCTGCTTGGCGAAGCAGAAGCGGAGAAGATTTTCGCCGCGGCCGGCACGGAAGAAGGCGCTTCCCGCCACCGACGCCACCCCCGTGGCCTTGAGCAGGTGACGGGCTTTTTGCGCGGCGGTCTCGCCGGGCAGGCGGTCCACCCGCGCCAGCACGTAATAGGCGCCGCGAGGGACGCTGGGCTCGAAACCCGCATCGCGTAATGCCGAAAGCATGCGTTCACGCTTGGACTGATGGTCGACGGCGATCTGCGTATAAAAGCCGGGCGGCAACTGCTCTAGCCCCGCGGCGGCGCCATGCTGAAGGGCCGACGGAGCGCAAACGTATGTCAGGTCGTGGAAGTAGGCCATGGCGGCCATCCACTTCGCGTCGGCGGTCGCATAGCCCAGCCGCCAGCCGGTCACACTGAAAGTCTTGGAGAAACCTGAGATCACGATGGTGCGTTCGCGCATTCCGGGCAGCGTCGCGGGCGATATGTGCCGGGCGCCGTCATAGACGAAGTATTCGTAAATCTCGTCGGTAAACAGGAAAAGGTCATGGTCGCGGCAAGCCGCTGCGATGGCCTCGATCTCGCTGCGGGAAAACACTTTGCCGCTGGGGTTCGCGGGCGTATTGAGGATAATGGCGCGCGTCTTGGGGGTGATCGCGGCCTTCAGTGCATCGGTGTCGAGCGCCCAGTCGGGCTCGGCCAGGGCGACCAGCACCGGCGTTACCCGCAGCGAGTTAAGCGTGGCTACGTGGTACCCGTAGAAGGGTTCGAACAGCAGCACCTCGTCCCCGGGATTCAACAAGGCCATGGCGGCGGCATGCAGACCCGCGGTGGCCCCGCTGGCCACCAGGACTTCCGTTTCCGGGTCGTAGCTCAGCCCATAATCGCGCTGTTGCTTTTCCGCGATCGCCTTGCGCAGGCGCTCGATACCATCCAGGCGGGTGTAGATGTTGTACCCCGACTGGATGGCGCGGATCGCCTCCTGCTCCACCGGCCCCGGCACCGGGGTGTCGCACACCCCCTGCGCGAGATTGATGCCGCCGATTCGGTCGCACTCGGTGGTCATGGCACGGATCTCAGACTGCATTACGCCGGGTGCAAGCTCGCTCAGAACCAGGCGGGAGGCCGCCGGCAGGGGCGTGGCGACAACGGAAACCGAGGCGGAATCGAAAGGCTTTTGCGGGGCGGCAGTTTGGGACACGAGGAAGAATCCTTTGTCACCCATCTTACCGCTCCGGTGATAAATCGAGTGCGGCCCGGCACTCCGGCCAGTGCCGGACGGGGCGTACAATCGTGCTTTCCAAGGCGGATTCTTTCCCCATGCATGAGCTTTCCATCGTGTCGAGCGTGGTCGACAACGTTATCGAGACGCTCGAAAAATACCCCGGCGCGCGCGTCACAGAGGTACGGCTCAAGGTCGGCGCCCTGGCCGCCGTGATCGAGGATTCACTGCAGTTCTGCTATGGCATCGCCACCGAAGGGACGCCCCTCGAAGGCTCGCGGCTGGTGGTGAACATCGTGCCCGTCACGGTGCACTGCGAGGCCTGCGGCGCGGACGGCCCGATCGAAAGTCTGCAGAGCTTTCGCTGTCCCGGCTGCGGCGAACCGGCTGCCGACGTGCGCCACGGGCGCGAGCTGGAGATCGAAGCCATCGAGATAGAAGACCCGGAGGAAGTGAAGCCATGACCACCCGGATTGTCGAGTTGCGCCAGGGAATTCTCAAGAAGAACGACGAACTGGCGCGCGGGCTGCGCAGCCGCTTCGAAACTGCGGGCGTGCTGGTTCTGAACCTCGTTTCCAGTCCCGGCACCGGCAAAACCGCGTTTCTGGAGCGCACCTTGCGCGAGGTGCTGGCGCACGGCGGTCGAGCCGCGGCTCTGGTGGGGGATCTGGAGACGGACAACGACGCCAGGCGCCTGGCGGCCAGCGGCGCGCCAGTGCGGCAGATCAACACTCACGGCATCTGCCACCTGGAAGCCGAGATGGTGAGCAAGCATCTGGAAGCATGGGAGGGCGTGGAACTCGGACAGCTCGATTATCTGTTTATCGAGAACGTCGGCAACCTGGTGTGCCCGTCGAGCTACGACCTGGGCGAACGCATCCGCGTGGCGCTATTGAGCGTGACGGAGGGCGAGGACAAGCCGCTTAAGTATCCCACCCTGTTTAATTCCGCGGACGCCGCGGTGATCACCAAGATGGATATCGCCGCGGCCGTGGAGTTCGATCGCGAGGCGGCGCACCGGAACATCCGCGAGATCCGGCCGGATATTCGCATCTTCGAGACCTCGGCCAAGACCGGCGCGGGCATGGATGGATGGCTCGAATACCTGGCCCGTGAAGGGCGGCGGTGCCAAGTCTAGCCGTTTCTTTGGGATCGCGGTCGCCAGAAGCGCCGGAAAAGGACGACCTATGGGCCACGGCGGATTGACCCCCCGCGGCCTTTCCCGTAAACTAGGAAATTGCGTGGGGTGCGGCCGCTGTGTGCATCTCCCACAGCCCGGAAGATCAAGCCCACCAAGAGATTAAGGAACATTGAATGGCAAATCATGTATCGTCGCTGAAGCGCGCCCGTCAAACCGAACGACGCACCGCCGTGAACCGCGCCAACCGCAGCCGCGTGCGCGGCGCCCTGCGCGAACTCCGCGAAGCGCTCGCCAAGGGTGACCTCAAAGCCGCCCAGGCGCAGTTCCGCGCGACCGTCTCCACTCTGGATAAGAGCGCGCAAAAAGGCGTCCTTCACTCCAACACCGTCTCCCGCTACAAGAGCCGCCTGAACGCCCGCCTGAAGGCTCTGGCCACGGCCAAGGCGTAGCTCCCCGGCCGGTTACAACCAGGAAAGTTCGATGCAAAGCCGGGCCACGCCCGCAAAGCCGGGATCACTCCCGGCTTTGGTCTTTCATGGCGCCCTGCGTCAGGGCTTGTACGTGTTGGTGTACAGGATCTGCGTGGTGAAGTCCGAAGTGTAGCCATGAAACACCACGGCCGCCTGGCCCGCGGCGTTGATGGCCACCCCGTCCGGATTGCCTCCCGCGTCAAAAGTAGTTCCCGCCGTAGCGGGCCCATTCCAGGGCTGGCCCGGTCCCCCACGGGTGATCGCCCTCCAGGGGGTGTTCGAGGTCTGCAAAGGCAGCGGATAGAATACGATAGCCGCGCCGGACGAGCTCATCGCAAAATCGAAATAGCCGGGATCAGGATCGCTGCCGGAGATGGTCGCTGGGGCGCCCCAGGTGTTGTTGGTGAGATTGCCGTCAATTGCCGCCAGCGTGCTGAGGTGAATATCGCCCCAGCCCACCAGCGTGGCATGGCCCGAGGAATCGCTGGCGAAGATGCGATTATCCCGTCCCGTGCCGGAGTAGAACTGGAAGCCCGAGGTGGATACCACCGTCACCACCGAACTCCAGGTGGTGCTTCCGTGCCTGACAACCGATACTACGTTGCCCGCGCGCAGCGCGATCAATCCCAGGTTCCCGAGGCTATCGGCAGCAAGCTGGCCAAAATGCTGCGTCGAGTCGGGACCCAGCAACGCTCCCGAATCCACCCAGTTCTGCCCGCCGGCGGCCAGTGCGGAGACGTGCAGAACCCAGTTCGAGGTGGTGCAGGTGCGGGAGCCGCACACTGAGTTGAAACTCTCCCAGGCCACGCCCATCGAACCGTCCGGCGCTACGATGGCGCCGTCGAAGGCAAGGTGGGGAGCCGCGGCCAGAGTCGCCGGGGCACTCCAAACGCCCCCTGACGGACGCCGGATGGCCATTACCGTGGATGAGCTTGCCCTCGCTCCGCCGGTGCCCCAGGCCAGACCTTCATCGCCATTTGTATCGCTTACATAAAACTGGTTCACTCCGTTGGTGGACAGGGGCGACGTCCAGGCGCCCCCGGCCGGCTTGTCGGCGTAGGCGGCGCCGATGGTGGGGCTGGTGTAGACGACGGTGGCATTGCCTGCCGCACTCATGCGCACCGACGGGTTGCCGCTAGTTGAGCCGATGCCGCCGGATATGTCCACCGGCGGGCCCCACGGCTTCGCGAAGCCGGCGCTGCTGGCCCAGGTCTCCTCCAGCAGCGTGCCGTTCACCGCGTTCTGGTACCAAACGGCGACCATGTTGCCAGAGGCGTCGAGGGCGATCGTTCCCTGGTAGGCGTTGTTGGCCAGGGTGGCCTGTGTCCCCCATGATCCCCCAAAGGCGCTGGTTGCCGCGGCGATGAGGGCAAGCATGGAAACGGTATTAAATTTCGAACTCATAGAGTCTCCTCTCCCTGCCAACGCGCGAATACCGTTTGCGCCATTTCAGGGATTGCAATCAGGCCGGCGGCGGGTCTCCTCGCATAAACCCGCGTGATGGCCCGAATTACGGATCTTTCCTTGGTTTTCCTTTGACTGGGCAGGGAAGCGAGACAGGTTTTTGCGGCGGCTCAGGAGGCTCGGGATTCTTGCGGCGAATTTTGCCGCCGTCGCGAGCCTAAGGGGACTAGGCACGTGCATTCACCCAACCGACGATGACCTGTACGCTGGATCCCGGTGCTTTGTCCCAATGCGGCTTTATCCATGCGCATGGAAACACCGGCACCGGTATGGCCGCTTGCGCTGCGACAACGAACCGGTAAATTCTTGTAAAACAATGTCTGTTTTGTCACCGGTGCTGCCGGCCGCTTGGGGACAGTATTCAACGGGGTTTGTGTTGATAGTCAGCTCAGCCGTTCGAAGATGCCCGCCGCACCCATTCCGCCTCCCACGCACATCGTCACCATGCCGAAGCGCGCCTTCCGGCGTTTCATCTCCTCGAGCAGCGTGGCGGTAAGCTTGGCCCCGGTGCAGCCCAGCGGGTGCCCCAGCGCGATCGCCCCGCCGTTTACGTTGACCTTTGCGGGATCGAGCCCCAGCGTCCGAATCACCGCCAGGGCTTGGGCGGCAAAGGCTTCGTTCAGTTCGACCAGCCCGATGTCTTCCAGGGTCAGCCCCGCCAGTTTCAGCGCCTTGGGAATGGCGTAGATCGGGCCCACGCCCATCTCTTCGGGCAGGCAGCCGGTTGCGGCGTAAGCCACCAGCCGGGCCAGGGGCTCAAGGCCCAGTTCCCTGGCACGTTCCGCTTCCATCAGGATCGCCGCCGCCGCCCCGTCCGAGGTCTGCGAAGCATTCCCTGCCGTCACCGACCCCTGCACGTGGAAAACCGGCTTCAGCTTCGCAAGCGCCTCCGGGGACGTATCGGCTCGCGGACCCTCGTCAGCGCCAAATACGGTCTCGCTCACCTGCGGCTTACCCGCCCTGGAGCCGGGCGCGGCCGTGGTGATCGTCACCGGGACAAGCTCATTGGCGAACTTCCCCGCCGCCTGCGCGGCCAGCGCCTTCTGATGGCTACCCAGCGCGAACGCATCCTGGTCCTCGCGCGAAACCTTGTAATGCTGTGCCACCCGCTCCGCCGTCAGGCCCATGGTGAGCAGCGAAGCCGGGTAGTTTTCCGCCAGCCAGGGATTGGGGCTGGGCTTCGAACCGCCCATCGGAATCATGCTCATGGATTCGGCGCCCCCGGCCATCACGACCCGATCCGTGCCGGTGCGAATGCGCATGTCCGCCTGCGCCACCGCCTCCAGCCCTGACGCGCACAGGCGGTTCACCGTGACCCCCGGAACCTCGACCGGCAGCCCTGCCCGCAGCGCCGCGAAACGGGCAATGTTGAATCCCGCCTCGCCCTCCGGCTGCGCACACCCCAGGATCACGTCCTCGATTTCCTTTTTGTCCAGGCCCGGAACCCTATCCAAAGCGCCCAAAAGAGCAATTGCGGCAAGATCATCCGGCCGGGTGGTGGCGAGAGCTCCCTTGGGGGCACGGCCCACAGGTGTACGAACAGCACTGACAATCACGGCTTCAGGCATGGAGCCTCCTGGGAACTTCGGACAGTGGACAGAAACAGCGCGCTGGTTATTTCTTAGATGCACGGACGGTGGATGGTCAACGCGCCTGGCCTGGTCACGGCATATCGAGGAACATCCACCTGCCCTTGGAGAAAAACCGGTACCTGGTCTTGCCGTCGATCATCCTATCCGCCAAAGCATCATGATCGATTCGCGGCGGCTTCCGTTCCATCCCGCTCTGCGCCTGGTGCACGGCCTCGGGGGTCGCCGGATCGATGGCCCAGTCGAAACCCATTACCCCGCTGGAGTCGTGCCGCTGAAGGCGATCCTTCTCCGGCAGGGTGGCCAGCACCGTGGGCCGGCGGGGCGCGCTGCCGAAGAACACCAGCAGGGATACCTTTCCATCCACCGAACACAGCAATGCCCAATCCGACGAGCCGGCCCGCTCCAGGCTGGCCCGCACCACGTTTTCGGGATGGTGCGCCTCGTACGATTGCGGCACCATGCATTCGCGCTGGTTCAGTTGCTCGACAACTTCGGAGGGCAAGTCGGGAAACGCATTCACCGGCAGGCGGCGGATGAGGTATGGCACATTCTGCCCTGCCATCTCCAACTGCCCCGATTCCACCAGGCGCTGGGGATTCCCTGCCTCCTGGGCCACGGCCGGCATTCCCGCCATGGCGCACACCAGCATCCATCGCGTACTGAATCGCAACAAGCTCATGGCGAGGTCTTAGAAGAAACTCTATGCCTCATCGAACACGGGCGCAAATAACCAGTTGCTGGATATCAGGGCCGAGCAAGTTCGTCCCTGGGGTGGTCGATGGCTCGGGTGGGAGACGACGCACCTGCATAGCTAATTCCGCAGCGGCTTGCCCGTCTTCAGCGTAAACGCGATCCTCTCCTGGGTTTTGCGTTCCCCGCAAAGCGAAAGAAACGCTTCCCGCTCCAGGTCCAGGAGATATTGTTCGCTGGCCATGGACCCCGCCGTGACCCGCCCGCCGGCAAGAATATACGCCACCCATTTGGCCACCTTCTGATCGTGTTCGGAGGCGTATCCCCCTTCGCCCATGAGGAAGATGCCAATTTCCATGGCGCCCAGGGCCGCCAGGCCGGGAACGGGAATCACGCGCGGCCGCGGCGCGGTATACCCGGCCTCGGCCAGCGCCAGCGCCTGGGCCCGGGCATCCAGCAACAGGCGGTCGCGATTGAGCGTGATCCGGTCCGGCGCAGCCATCAGCCCCAGGCCGCGAGCCTCCAGCGCAGAGGTCGACACCTTGGCCATTGCGATGGTCTCCAATGTGCGACGAAGCGCCGCCAGCATCTCTGCCGATTGCGCAAAACGCGATGGCGGGTCCTTGGGGTCCGGGGGGGCCAGCGCGGCGGCTGCATCCACCGCGCGCAGCAACATCTCCTTGGTGCCGCCGCCGCCCGGGATCAAGCCCACGCCCGCCTCTACGAGCCCGATGTAGGTCTCGGCATAGGGCTGGCGGCGCGCCGCATGCAGGCACATCTCCGCCCCCCCGCCCAGTGTCAGTCCGAACGGCGCCACCACCACCGGGCGCGGGCAGAACTTGATGGCCGCCGTCATCTGCTGGAACGCCCGGATCGCCGCGTCCACTTCCGCCCACTCGCCTTCCTGGGCCGTCAGCAGCAGTTGCAACAGGTTCGCGCCCACAGCGAAGTTGTCGCGATCGCCCGTGATTACGAAAGCCGCAAAATCGCGCACCGCGTCCGATCCGGGATTCAGGACAGAGGAGACCAGCGACACAACGTCGCCGCCGATGGCGTTCTTGAGGGAATGCAGTTCGATGCAGCCGACGCCATCGCCCAGGTCCACCAGCGAAGCGCCGGAGTTGGAGCGCATCACTCCCTGCGCTCGCCGGAACTCGGCCACCCGCGCGTGGCCCGGAACCTGCATCACCGGTTCCATCCGCCCGGTCTGGGGCTGGAAACATTCCCGCCCATCTTCCGAATACCACGCCTCCAACCCCGCATCCAGCAGCCCCTGGGCATTTCGTGCCACCGTCATCTGCATGGTCTTCATACGCTCGACGGTCTGGCGCACCCCCGCCGCATCCCACATCTCGAACGGCCCCATCTCCCAGTTGAATCCGGCGCGTATGGCGCGATCGATGGACGCCGCATCACGCGCTACCTCGCCGATCCGGTCCGCGGCGAAGTTCCACAGGCTCGCCAGCAGCGGCCA
This sequence comes from Occallatibacter sp., assembly GCA_036502905.1. GTDB lineage: Bacteria > Acidobacteriota > Terriglobia > Terriglobales > Acidobacteriaceae > Telmatobacter. Next base: position 43,919 of record DASXXV010000119.1, read on the forward strand.
CAGAAACGCCGCCGCCTTGTCCTTGCGGGGATCATTGCCGAGGAGAAGCTTTAAGCGCTCCTTTACAGTGGCCGCATTTTTGGCCATCTCCAGCGAGGGCAGCGCCGCCTTGGCGAGGGGGCGATACTCGAATGTCTTCAGGTCGAGAACCTGGCGCTCTTCTTTGCCGTCCGCCCCGCGCGTTTTCTTATAGAACCCCTGCCCGGCCTTGTCGCCAACCCAGCCTCTGCGGACAATCTCATCGAGGATCGACGAAAAATTGCCTTCCGTGACGCCCTGGGGAAAATTTCGGGCCACGTGCGCCAGCACGTCGATGCCCACCATATCGGCCAGGCGAAAGGTGCCCGTGCGCGGCCACCCGATCGCCTGCCCGGTGAGCGCGTCCACCTCTTCGATGGTCAGGCCCTGCTCCAGCATCAGCGCGGCCACGGTGAAGGTGACCGCCACGCCGATGCGGTTGGCGATGAAGTTGGGCGTGTCGTTGGCGAAGACCACCTGCTTGCCCAGCTGGCGGTCCGCAAACGCCGCGAACGAGGCCACCAGCGCCGCGTCGGTTTCCGGCGCGGGAATGATCTCCAGCAAACGCATGTAGCGCGGCGGATTAAAGAAATGCGTGCCGAAAAAGCGGGCGGCGAGCCCGTTGCCGCCAAGACCGGCGGCGATCTTGCCGATGGGTAGACCCGAGGTGTTGGAGGTCAGCACCGCGCGCGGCCCCACGTGCGGCGCCACCCGGCTGAGCAGAGCGTGCTTGATCTCCAAGTTCTCGGCGACGGCTTCGATGATCCAGTCGCAGTCCGCGAGTTTCAGGAGGTCGTCTTCGAAGTTTCCTGGAGTGATATTGGCGGCCAGGCCCGGTTCATAGAAAGCCGCGGGCTTTGCCTTGGCCAGCGCAGCGATGGCCGCCAGCGCCAGGTGGTTTCTTGGCTGCGGGCTGCCGCCCGGCTGGGCGCTACTGCCCGGCTGCGGGCTACTGCCCGGCTGCGCGCTGTCGCCCGGCACCATGTCCAATAACAGGGCGGGAATGCCGGCGTTGGCCAGGTGCGCGGCGATACGCGAGCCCATGGTGCCCGCGCCCAGCACCGCGGCGCGTCGGACCAGAAATGGCTGCGTGGACGCTGGCTGTTGTGTAACCGGGACAGGGGCGGCGATGCTCATGTGCATCTCCCATTGCGAAGTGTTCAGAGCATACGGAAGCCCGCGAGGGCGGGTCAAGAAACAGGGAACTAGGGGCCTCGGGACGGAGGAGGCCACATCACCGGCCCACCGCGGTTCTGGCGGCGCCCGCCTCAGCCGAGACAGCACGTGCGATCTCATCGGATGTCCGGACGGCAGGCGAGGATGATCGAAATCATCGCGCGGATCGCGGGTCATCCCCAGCTCCTCCATTACCCGGCGCGAACGACGTTGGGGCCGTCCTGAACGAAACGATTTCCTCCAGACCCAGCGTTTCGAGTGCAGGCGGGGCGCGCCTAAACCACGATCACGACTTTGCCGCGCGCATGCCCGGTCTCAACGTAGTTGATCGCGTCGGCCGTGTCGCGCAGGTTGTAGCGGAGGTCGATCACAGGCGTGACTCTTCCAGCAGTCACCCCTTCGCTGATGACGTTGAGGTCTGCGGTGTTTGATTTCGCCAGCATGCCGACCATCTTCCGGCTGCTGAACCAGGAGAGCGCCACGTTGCTCATCACGCCCGCCATGATGCTGGCGGTGGACCGGTCCGGCCCTCCGCCGCCGATGCCAACGTAGACTCCATGGGGTTTCAAAACGCGACGGCAGGAGGCGAAGGGATGGTTTCCGACGCACTCGAGAATCGCATCGTAACGAATTTCGGCGCGCGTAAAGTCATCCCGGGAGTAGTCAATCACGTGGTCAGCTCCGATGGACCGGACCAGTTCCGTATTTCGGGCGCTGCATACGGCGGTGATCTCGGCGCCCAGCCACTTGCCTATCTGCACCGCGAAAGTCCCCACGCCTCCGGCGGCGCCGTTCACAAGAATTCTCTGACCCGTCTGAACGTGCGCCTTGTCTCGCAAGGCCTGCAGTGCCGTCAGGCCGGCAATGGGAACGGAGGCGGCCTGTTCGAATGTGACGCCTTCCGGCTTGATCGCCAGTGTCGACTCGGGGGCCCACGCGAACTCCGCGAATGCGCCGCGGACGGTGCCGTACACCGCATCGCCCGCCTTGAACAACTTTACGTCCTTGCCCACCGCTTCGACTTCGCCGGCAAGGTCAATCCCGAGCCGCGGCGACTTTGGCTTGCCCAGCCCGGAGATGAGGCGGATGAACCCCGGCGTGCCGCGCATGAAATGCCAGTCGGCAGGATTGACGGACGCGGCCCGCACCCGGATCAGGACTTCGTTGTCGAGCGGTACGGGCTTTTCGATCTCTTCGAGCCTGAGGACGTGGGGCGGGCCGTACGTGCGGTAGACGATGGCTTTCATTCGACCCTCCGTCTTGCGGGATAGCCGGAGCAACCTCCGGATAGCCGGAGCATAGACCCATTGCGGAATTCTGCCGTGTGCGATGTCACCCCTGACGGTGACAGGCGCTCACCGCTGCCATACCACTGCGCCCGAACGAATCACCGTCTGCACTCGCGAAAAATTCTTCAGATCGGCGGCGGGATCGGCATCGAGCACCACCAGGTCGGCGAGTTTCCCCGCGGATACGGTTCCCTTCTGGTCCTGCACGCCCATGCGCGCTGCGGGGTTGGTGGTGAGCATGGCCAGAACATCGCGCCAGCCCAGGCCGGATTTATCCAGCGCCTCAAACTCGCCCTGGGTGGAGTAGTCGGTCATGTAACCCACGTCCGTGCCGAACAGAAGCGTGCCCCCCAGCGCATGGAAGGTGCGCACTTCTTCATACATCGGGTCCATGTAGCGGGGATCGCTGGTGACGGTGGTGGTGAACATCTTCAGCGTCGGAATCATGCCCATGTTCTGCCCCACCATGGTTGAGAACAGTTGGGGGGTGATGCCGCGCGTATCGTCGGGCACGTGCGCCAGCACGTCCACGCCGCTCTTTATCGCCACTTCCGTGCCGGGCAGGTTACTGGGATGGGCAAACACGATGCGGCCGTTGAGGTGACTCGTAGTCACCGCGGCGCGGGCAATGTTCAGCGGCATGGGCAACACCCGGCCGCGCTCGATCCACGAACCCGTGAACAGCTTGGTCACGTCCGCGCCGGAGTTGAGGTTCCGGCGCACGATGCGCTGCGCCTCCTCGGGCGTGTCCGGCTGCGGCATCAGGCGCACCATCCAGCCGGGCATAGTCTCGCGCAAATAAAACGGCACTCCGTGCGGCGGATAGAGCGCGGTCCCGGCGGTGTAGATGTACGGACCGGCAAGTTCGCCTTTCTCAATGCGGCGGCGTATAGCGAATGTGTCCGCCGGGTTCGAACCCAGGTCGATCACCGTGGTGAAACCGCGGCTCAGAAACATGTTCGCGAGTTGCGGATTGAGCGTAGCGGCGGACTTCCATTGCGCCATGCTCCACTTCGGTTCGGTGAAGTGCACATGCGTGTTCCAGAAACCGGCGGCCACCACGCAGTGATCGCAAGCCACGATGCGGACGCCGGGCGCCAAGGCCACCTGCGCACCCACCGCGGCTATGCGCCCATCCTGAACCAGGACGGTCCCGTCTTCCACCGGAGGATCGGTGGGCGAGACATAAATGCGCGCATGTTGAATCGCGATGGTTCCCTTCGCCAGCCGCAGAGACGGATGTGAACCATGGCGCGGATAAAACTCCAGCAGCCAGACCGCCGCCCCGCCAAGGCACAAAATCAAAACCAGGAAAAAAGCAACACGCGAAACCCATTTGCGCATATCGTTCGTCACCAATCAGGATGCCCCATGGCTTTCGATTTGGAGACATGGGAGAGATGAGTCAGGATACGCAACCTTCACCAGTTCCGTTCACTACCGCCAAAATGTTGTGACCAACGACGTTTGACGCCATCAGCCCCGCACAATAGCTTGGAATGTACAGGACGAGTACGCCTCGTTTCTGCCAGGAGCATGGATGAGGAATTTCTTCCGTCAATGGAAGTTCGCTGTTTTTGCCCTAGCCGTTCTCATCGGGCTGCGCGCAGGCGGCCAGGATCTCAATCACCCCACGGACACAGACTCGTCCGCGGGAACCCCGCTCAAGAGCTTTGAGCAGAGAATCACCACCAAGGTTCTGCCCAACGGACTGACCATCCTTATCTGCGAGCGGCCCGAGGCTCCCGTCTTCAGTTACACGACCTTCATCGATGCGGGCGATGTCAACGATCCGTCCGGCGAGAGCGGCCTGGCGCACATGTTCGAGCACCTCGCCTTCAAGGGCACCACTGAAATCGGGACCAGGGACTGGCCGAACGAGAAGAAGTCTCTCGAAAAGGTGGAAACCGCGGAGCAGGCCTACAAAGCCGAGTACCTGAAGCAGGTTGGGCGCGACGAGGCCAAACTGAAGCAGCTGCAGGAAGAATTCAAGCAGGCGCAGGCAGAGGCGCAGAAGTACGTCGTCCCCAACCAGTTCACGGAAGTCGCCGAGCGCAACGGGGCAGAGGGGCTGAACGCACAGACGGGACTGGACGACACCATGTATTTCTGGTCGATGCCCGAAAACCGCCTCGAGCTGTGGGCATGGCTGGAAAGCAGCCGCCTGGCCGACACCGTTCCGCGCGAATTCTACAAGGAGCGCAACGTCGTCATGGAAGAGCGGCGCATGCGCGTCGATTCCAGTTTCGAAGGCCGGATCATCGAGCAGTTCCTGGCTGCCGCTTATGTAGCGCACCCGTATCACCGGCCCAATGTGGGATGGGCCAGCGAACTCAGCCAGATCACTGCCACTCAAGCGATGGCCTTTCACAGGAAGTACTACGTCGGTTCGAACATCGTGGTAGCGGTCACCGGAGACGTAAAGGCTGCAGAGACCATGCCGATGCTGGAGAAATACTTCAGCCGCGTACCGGGCGGCCCCAAGCCGGAGGACATGACCACCGTCGAGCCCAAGCAGATCGCTCCCAAAACTGTGGCCATACACGAGCAGACCCAGCCCCTGTACCTCGAGGGCTACCATCGTCCCAGCTATCGCGATCCGGACGACGCGGTGTACGACGCCATCAGCGACATCCTTTCCAACGGCAGGGTTTCGCGTCTCTATCGCAGCCTGGTGCGCGATCAGCAGATCGCCGCCGAGGCCGAGGGATTCAGCGGCTTTCCCGGACAGAAATACCCCGGACTGTTCGCCTTCCTTGCTGTCCCGCTCCCCGGCCACACTCCCGGTGAAATGGGTGAGGCGATCCACAAGGAGATCGATAAACTGAAGACTGCCGACGTTTCCGACGAAGAACTGCAGATGTACAAGACGCGCAGCCGCGCCGACCTGCTGCGCAGTCTGGGCGACAACCAGGGACTGGCCACCGCGCTGGCCGAGTACCAGACACGGTACGGCGACTGGCGCGAGTTATTCCATCAGCTGGACCGCGTGGACAAAGTCACCAAGGCAGACATCCGCCGCGTGGCCAACAAGGTCTTCGTGGAGAGCAACCGCACCGCGGCCTGGATCGACAACGCGCCTCCCGCTAGTCAGAAAGAGGCTCCCGGAGCCCCCCAGAAGAAGGGAGGCGCGCAATGAAGATCAACGCAATCAAGATCAAGTTGCTGACGCAGTACGATTGGGTAGAAGAGAAAATCTTCCCTCAGGGGCTAAAGCCCGCGCGCATTGACGCCGGTTTCGGCACGACTAAAGTCGTGCCCCTTCAAAACACGGGGCTGGCGGGCGGCCTTACCAGCAATGACGCGGTTCGTCCTGGCGTGCTGCGCTGGGTGGCGCTTGCTCTGGCGGTGACGGCGCCCTTTTCACTTGCGGCCCAGCAGGACAAGCCGTGGGAGAAGATCCCCATACCACCCCTGAAAGAATTCAAGCCCCAGCAGCCCAAGCGCATTCAGCTCAAAAACGGCATCGTGGTCTTCCTCCAGGAAGATCATGAACTGCCTTTCGTCTACGGATCGGTTCTCATTCCGGGCGGGTCGCACGATGAAGACGCGGCCAAGGCCGGCATGGTCGACCTCTACGGCCAGACCTGGCGCACCAGCGGCACCGCCAAGATGGACGGCGACGCCATGGATGACCTGCTTGAGTCGAAGGCCGCCCACATCGAAACCGGCGGAGGAATGAATTCAACCTCGCTCTCCTGGGACTCGCTCAAAGGCGACGCCGACCAGGTTTTTTCACTGGCGCTGGACTTGCTGTTTCACCCCAAGTTCAATGAAGAGAAACTGCACCTGGCCCAGCAGCAGGAAGCCGCCGGAATCGTGCGGCGCAACGACGAGGAATCCGCCATCGCCTACCGCGAATCGGACAAGCTCGTCTATGGTGCCGACAGCCCCTACACTCGCCAGCCGGAATTAGCCACCATCGGCAAGGTCACCGTGGCCGACCTCCAAGCCTGGCACGACAAGACCATCGAGAACAAACTCATCATCGGTATCTTCGGCGATTTCGATGCCGCAGCCATGGAGACCAAGGTCCGCGCCGCGTTCGAACCCCTGCCCGCAGCCAGACCCCTGCCGTCCCATCATGACAGCTTCAGCGACCCGAAGCAGGCGGTGTATTTCGTCAACAAGGAAGACGTGAATCAGTCCAATGTCCAGATCGTGGGCCTGGGGACGGACCGTCACAATCCCGATGTGCCGTCGCTGGCAGTGATGAACGACATCCTGGGCGGCGGCTTCGCCAGTCGCCTGTTTCAGAAGATTCGTACGGAAAAGGGCCTGGCCTACGGCGTCGGCGGCGGATATGGGTTCGCCTACGATCATCCCGGGATCTTTCGGGTCGTGGTGATGACGCAGAGCTCGAGCACGGTGGACGCCACCAAGCTGGCCCTGGAGGAAATCGCCGGCCTCAATACCCGGCCGTTCACCGACGAGGAGCTGAAACGCGCCAAGGACGACATCCTCAACACCTTCCTGTTCCGCTACGACACCCCGGAAAAGGTGTTGGCGGAGCGGGAACGCCTGGAGTTTTATGGCTATCCCGCCGATTACCTCGAAAAGTACGAAGCGGCCTTGCGCACGGTGACCCTGGCTGATTTGACGGGCGCCGCTAAGAAGTATGTGCACCCCGGGCAACTGGCGGTGCTGGTGGTGGGAAATCAATCCGAGATCAAGCCGGGTCTGGACGCGCTCGGCCTGGGCCCGGTGCATCCTGTCGACATCACCATCCCGGGAGCATCGGGCGCCGGCGCCGGGCCGGAGGGGCCGGGACCAGCCGGAAAGGAGCAGTAAAACCATGATGGACCACCCCCAGCACCATACCCCCAGCGGCTCGGCAACAGCGGTTAAATCCAACATTGCCGAACTCGTCGCCCTGGACGCCCAAGCCCGCGCCGCCAAGGCTGCGCGCCTGATGGAGGCCGGGGTTACCATCTTCCGGCCCGACACTACCGTCATCGATCAAGAAGTCGAGGTCGGCCCCGGAACCGTGATTGAGCCTTTCGTTCAGCTCCTGGGAAGTACCCGCATCGGCTTGGGCAGCCACATCCGCTCCTTCACCGTGATCGAAAACTGCAGCATTGGCGACAACGTCCTTATACGCCAGAGCTGCGTGCTGGCCGACAGTTCCGTCGCCTCCGGCGCCAAAATCGGCCCCTTTGCCCATCTCCGCCCGGGAAGCGAAATCGGCGAGGACGTCCACGTCGGCAACTTCGTGGAAACCAAGAAAGCGCGCCTGGGCAAGGGCGCCAAGGCCAGCCACCTCACCTACCTGGGCGATGCGGAGGTGGGCGAGGGCACCAACATCGGCGCCGGCGTCATCACCTGTAACTACGACGGCGTGCATAAGCACCCCACCCGCATCGGCAAAGGCGTTTTCGTGGGCAGCGATTCCACCCTGGTCGCTCCCCTCACCGTTGAGGACGGGGCCTACATCGGAGCCGGCTCCTGTATCACCAAAAACGTCCCCGCCAATGCCCTGGCTATCGGACGGTCCCGCCAGGTGACCAAGGAAGGTTGGGCCACCGCCCGCCGCGCCCGCCAGAAGCGGTCGGACTCTTGTTGATTCTTGCGGCACCCTCGGCGGGGCCTAAGCTTCCCGCCTGCAAGGCAAGGACGGCCCGATCGCCCCATGAAAGTTGTAGAACCGCAATGAAAGTTGTATGGGGCCGCCGGCCACGCCAGACATATAATCTGTCAGGCAGGCAGCCAGCCCAGGCTGGGCCTGTATTTACACCCCGATGATGATGGATGGCCATTGGTCCTGTGGCGTACAGAGCGGTTTAAAACGCCTTCATCTTTAGCGAAATTGCAACACTGGATTATTCTCCCCGGGTAAAAATTAGCCCGCATCCTGTAACAAGCCTTTGCGGTTGGTCAGAGAACAAACCCTTGTTTGATGGCGTAATTCACAGCAGGCAACACTGTTGGCTGTACAGAGAAACCAAAACGTTCGCGCCGGCGAATCCGGAGCGTTTCGAATCGGAAGACACCGACCCCGCGCGATCAGGTTGTTCATACTGCGGTATTTGAGAGATTAGCCTTGGGCCTTCAATTCAATGAAGCGGAGGGTAGCAGTGCCATGCCAGTGCCCGCGGATCACAACGCGCGCATGCTGGTCCGGACTCGCAAACCCGCTCGCATCCTGGTGGTCGATGACGAGACGCACGTCAGATCCATGATCGGCGTGGCGTTGGAACGCCAGGGCTATGACGTCCAGTTGGCCCGCTCCGGCCGCGAAGCCCTCGAATTTCTCGACCAGGACGCCTTCGACCTGGTCCTCGCCGACATCGTGATGCAGGACGGAAACGGCATCTACCTCCTCGACCGTATCCGGGGCAAGCAGCCCAACCTGCCGGTCGTCATGGTTTCGGCCGTCCACGACATTAGCGTGGCCATCGACGCCATGCGCCGCGGTGCGTACGACTACCTGCTTAAACCGTTCGAGCGCGAACACCTGGTAGCCACCGTGATCCGCGCCCTCGAATACCGCCAGGCGCTCCAGGAAAGCCAGAATTACCAGCAGAACCTAGAACAGGTGGTCCGCGCACGCACTGAGATGCTTCGCCAGGCCATGGAAGACCTGGAGCACTCCTACGACATCACCCTCGAAGCCCTGGGCGACGCCCTCGACCTGAAGGATTCCGAGACCGAGGGGCACTCCAAGCGGGTGACCGCCTACACCATCGCCCTGGCCCGCGCCATGGGGATCTCTCCGGCCGAAATCAAGGTCATCGCCCGCGGTGCATTCCTGCACGACATCGGCAAAATGGCGATTCCGGACGATATTCTCCGCAAGCCCGCCGCCCTCAGTTCGGAAGAGCAGGAGGTCATGCGCGAGCACTGCACGCGCGGATTCCACATTCTGCGCAAGATCCCATTCCTCAGCGAGGCCGCGGAGATTGTCTATTCCCACCAGGAGCACTACGACGGCACCGGCTATCCGAATACCCTAAAAGGTGGGGAGATTCCCATCGGAGCGCGGATCTTCGCGGTAGCCGATACGCTCGACGCCATCACCAGCGACCGCCCCTATCGCAAGGCCAGCAGCTTCGATGCCGCCCGCCAGGAGATCCTGCGCTGCTCCGGCACCCAGTTCGACCCGTCCGTGGTGGAAGTTTTCCTGAAAATACCCAACGAGTTATGGCACGAGTTGCGTTCCGAGATCACCGGCCAGAACAAGCGCTTCTCTACCTTCGACATCTCCCAACCGGCCCGGGCCCGCGTGCGCTGACCTCGACCACTGCGGCGGCCTTCCTCAAAGCAGTCTTTCCTCGAATCTTGCTAGGGCCTGTTAACGCTACTGGGATAGCAGCGGCGGGAGCCAGTTTTTCTCAGTTCTAGGAGAGAGGAGTGAACTGTAGCCGGTCACTGGAGCGACGAGCGACAACGAAATGGGGAAAACCGTCCCCGTCCCTCCGGGTTGCGGCGCAAATCCGGGGTCCCCGGCGACAGGTCTTCGTCGCTGGGGTGGAAATCGGGCCATACTTCGTTGTCGTCCTAGGGGTGGACCCGCCACAGCCGTCGTCCTCCGCCTCGTATGGCCCGATTTTCGCTCGCAACGCTGCTCACCCCAGTAGTGTTAACAGGCCCTAGATTCCGGCGATCGCCTTGTTTTGCAGCACGCGCACCACGACACGGCGATTCTGCGCCTGTCCTTCTGCGCTCGTATCCTTCCCCACCTGGTGGGCTTCCCCCATTGCACCCGGCGCCAGAATGCGCGTCAGCGGGACATGGCCCTTCTGAAGCAGCATGTTCGTCACATTGTCTGCACGGTCTTCGCTCAGTCGCTGGTTCACCTCCGTGCTGCCCGCCGTGGAAGCGTACCCCTTCACCTCGATCACGTAGCCGTTAATGGATTGGGCTTTGGTTGCGAGTTCGAGCAGAGGCGCTTCGTACTTCGCATCGACAGCCGTCTTGCCGTTGACAAAATACACGGTGAGCTCGTCGAGGATGTAATAGTCGTCCATTTGGCCGAAACGTGCGACCGCCGCGTCGATTTGCGCCTTGTGCGAAGCTATCTCCGCTTGCTGCTGTTTCAATTGCTCGTTCTGTTCCCGCAGAGCCGCCGCCTGACGTTCCATTTCTGCCTGGTGCTCTTCATGTTGTTGACGGTTGGCCGCCGCTGCCACCTGCGCCCGCTCCAGATCGTCGCCCGAGAACTTCACCGACGTAGCGATAAGTTGTCCTGATCCGTTGCGCTCGCCCTCCACCTTTACCTTGAGACCGGGGATGAGAGCCGCCATGGATTTGTCTGTCCGCCGAGCCTTGAAGACGCCGCCGACCTGCGAAACCTTGGTGCTGTCGTTTAGAAGAAAGGCCAGTTCCGCGCCCTGCAGATACTGCACGATGACCTCGTTGCCGCTTCTTCCCACGATGATGCCTTCAATCTTGGTGGTGTCAGCGATGGCCGCCGTGATGAACACCAGCGCCAACGCGGACAGCACAGCCAAGGATGTAAATGCATTGCGACGATACCGTTTCATTTTTGGTCCTCCCTGCCAACTGATTCGCACCCCCGCCAACGCAGAGCAAAGCTCCGTCTGAGCGTCAGTCCTCATGGCACGCCGGCTCCGGGTTTTCGCGAGGGAACGCGAGGTCAATCCATCGTTGGATGTTGAGAGTACCCTGCTTTCCCGTCGGCCTGACACTGGAAGAAGTATCAGTTCGATCCACCTAGGCAGACCGAACATTGCGCCCAACTGCTTGTGAGTTCGCGAGTTACTGTGGTCATCGAGAAACAACTGAACGCCTGCCGGAACCGTCGTCCAGGCCTAGAACGCCAGAGGAATAAATCACTCGCCTCACTGCCGGATGCGGCATTTCCTCACCGCCTCGCGCCTGGGCTGTTGGAGTTTGAGCGTTGTACAGCTTCGCGAAGAATCGGCTATCCTGAACGTGAGTGCCTGAGGTCTCCCCCCCAATGCAGGAGCAAACGGAAGGCTGGGTTCGCGAGGCGCCCCCTGCGATCGAAGGCCACGCAATTCTTCAGCAGCTTGATCGCATGATGAAGAGCCGGCACTTCCGCAACAGCCGCCGGTATCCTGCCTTCCTGGCCCACATTGTTCGACACACCCTGAATGGCGACCTTGACAGCCTCAAGGAACGCATCCTCGGTATCGAGGTGTTCAAACGGGCCCACGATTACGACACCGGGTCCGACCCGGTGGTGCGCATCACGGCCGGCGAAGTCCGCAAGCGCATTGCCCTTTACTATCACGATGAAGGCACCGAGCAGGAACTGCGGATCGAGCTGCCGCCGGGGTCGTACGTGCCGGTCTTCTCGACTCCGGCCAACGGCACTCCTGTGCCGGACCACAGCGCCGGCGCATGGCAGGGCACAACCAGTGGAGCGCCACGGTCTGACCCTGCGCAGTTGGAAACCCGCGAGGGAAAATCCTGGCCCCGAGGTGCCTGGAAATGGACTTTTGCCGGCGCGGCCGTCCTGCTTCTGCTGGTCGCCGCAACCGCCGCCCTCTTCTTCTGGAAATGGGAGACTTCCCCCCTCGAATCCATGTGGCGCCCCTTCTTCGGGTCCCGCGATCCCGTCCTGGTGGTGGTCGGCAGCCCCCTGGGACGCTTCGCGAACCAGGGTTCCAATCCCGGCGCACCCCTCGATAGCCATAGCCACGTCCACATGTCGTTCAACGACGCGCTGGCGCTCACCGATGTTACCGGCCTGCTCGAGATTCACCACCAGGGGTATCGCGTGCAAACCGCCGCAGCCACGTCGCTGGACGATCTGCGGAAGCGCCCCGTGGTCCTCATCGCCGCCTTCGGTAATCCCTGGTCGGGGCGCATCCTCGGTCCCCTGCGGTTCTCTCTGCTCCGCCAGCAGATTTCTGATGACGGGTCCACGGCCCTGGGCAGCATCGTCGATCATCGCAATCCCGGCGCGGTGTGGACCTTCGATTTCACCAGGCCGCCCACCCAGAATTCGAAGGACTATGCCATAGTCGCGCGCCTGCAAAGCGATCTCACGGAGGGGCCCGTTTCCATTGTCGCGGGCCTGGGCGCCGCAGCCACCGAAAGCGCCGGCGAATTCGTCTCCACTCCGGAGTACCTCGAGCAGATCAGCGCCATCGCCCCTTCCGACTGGCGGAACAAGAACCTCGAGATCGTCCTGGAAGTGCCCATGGTTGACGGCAAGCCGGGACACGCCCGCGTCATCGCATCGGAATTCTGGTAGGCCGATCCGGCCCGGCGAACGACAGTGACATCGCTCCGTGCGCCATTCTCGCCACTTGCTTCCTTCGCGAGAATGGGAGACCCTACGGGACATAGCTCGGGTGAGTCGTTTGCTATTCCATGCTTTCCGCAGTCTCGATAGTCTCGAGCCGAAAGCCAGCACGCGCCGGTATTCCCCATGAAGCGTGTCTGCTTGCGCATCCGGGCGGATGGTATAAAGGCTGCGAGTTCAGGAGTCGCCTATGCCCTGGGTTGCGCGTGGATTTGCCTGTTTGCTGGCAGCATCCTCTTCCCTCCTGTTGGCCGCCGATTGCGGAGGTCTGAAGACCCTGCGGCTCGCAGACACCACCATCACTGTGGCGGATACGATCACCTCGGGAGCGCCCGATATTGCCGACGCCGTTCCGCCCCTGAAGGATCTCCCCGCATTTTGCCGCGTCGCCGGTGAACTTCGGCCTACCAGCGATTCCAGGATTCGATTCGAAGTGTGGCTTCCGGCGCAAGGTTGGAACGGCCGGCTGCTGGGCGGCGGAAACGGCGGCTTTGCCGGATCCATCTACTACGCGCAGCTCGCGGGTTATTTAAAGCGCGGGTTTGCGGTGGCGGCAACCGATGCCGGACACGAGGCGGAGGGCACGGATGCAACCTGGGCCTATGGGCATCCCGAAAAGGTGAAAGATTTCGGCTGGCGAGCGATTCACCTGACCAATCAGACAGCCAGGCAGGTCCTGAATGCCTATTACGGCAAGCCGGCCGATAAATCCTACTTCGATGCCTGCTCCGATGGAGGCCGCGAAGCGCTGATGGAAGCTCAGCGCTTTCCCGAGGACTACGACGGAATTCTTGCCGGTGCGCCAGCCAACGCCTGGTCGACGATGCTGGCGGCGGGCGCCGGAACCATGCAGAGCCTGACCGGCGATCCGAAGGCATACATTCCTGACCGCAAGCTGGGCGCCATTCAGCGAGCGTCGCTCGCCGCCTGCGATGCCCAGGATGGCCTGAACGATCAGGTGATCGCCGATCCCGCGCAGTGCCACTTCGATGCCCAGGTCCTCCTCTGCAAGGGAGACGATGCTTCCGACTGCCTCACTCAGCCTCAAATCGATTCGTTGAAGACCCTCTACGGAGGTTCCAGGGACGCACAGGGCAAGGTTATCTTCCCCGGCTTCACCATGGGCGATGAGACCGGTTGGAACGAGTGGGTGGTCGGAGAAGATCCGGGTGCATCCCTGGGCTCCCGCTTTGTGCGCAATTATTTCCGCTACATAGTGACAGGAGATCCGAAAGCCAATGTGCTCACGATCAGCGCCGAAGACCTGCTTCGCCAGTCGAAGGAGAAAGGCGCTGCCGACCTGGACGCAACCAATCCCGACCTGGGCCGGTTTGCCGCGCGCGGCGGAAAGCTGATTCTCTATCACGGCTGGAACGATCCCGCGATTTCGCCGTTCAACAGCGTTTCCTATTTTGAGAGCGTGCAACAACGGATGGGCAAGGAGAAAGCAGACACATTCGTACGCCTCTACATGATTCCCGGCATGGAACATTGCATCAACGGCCCGGGCGCGAGCGCCTTCGGGCAATTTGGTACCGAGACAGTCAAAGGCCCGAAATATGGGCTGTTTGATTCGCTCCAGGATTGGGTCGAAAGGGGGTCGCCCAGCGACGATGTGACGGCCACAAAGTACGAACCGGGAGCGAACGGTGCGATGAAGGCAGCTTTCACGCGGCCGCTCTGCGCCTATCCGAAAGTGGCCCGCTATAACGGCTCAGGCGACGCCGGGGACGCGGCGAACTTCAAATGCGTTGCGCCGTAAATGGCTTAATCGGTCGAGCCCGCTTTCCATGGTTTCCATTCGGGTTCCGTAGGCGTGCCGACTTCCCCTTTCTCGATGCGCGCCAGGAAAGTGCGCGCCAGGCGCCGCTCGCCGGGATTGGCCTCGCCGTGAATGGTGCACAGGTCGAGAAATTCATCGCAAAGCGGGTTACGCTCTTCCGACTGCGCAACGATCGCCTGCAGCGCCGTCGCCAGCTCGCGCAGCCGCTCCGCCTCCGGCCAGCCCTCGTCTCCACCCAGGTGCTCGTACCCACAAAACAGCCCTCGGCGCCCCTGCGCGCATTCCTCCAGCAGCGCGAGCAGTTGTTCGCGAAAAACCTCCGTCAGCGCTCCGATCTCCGATTCCATCCAGTCTCCATCCCCGTTCACTGTTCCCTGTTACTGTTCACTTCTTCTTCATCTCCGCCTCGATCTCATCGGCGGTATGCGGCAGCCCGGCGGTCAGGTCGATCAGCTTGCCGTCTTCACCCACCAGGAACACGCACTCCATGCGCACCCCCAGCTTCTCCTCCGGGATGTAGACGCCGGGCTCGATAGTGAAAACCATGCCGGGCTTCAGCACCGCCGGATAATCGGCCGGATCATGCACCCCGAGGCCGACCATGTGTCCCAGCCCGTGCAGCCAGTATTTGCCCAGGGGCTCGCCATGAAGGTCCTTGCCGTGAGTGTTGATGTAATTGTAGGCCGCGTTGTCGAGCGAGTCTGGATCGCGGCGGTCGCGATCGTTGATCTTCGACTTGCCTGCCACAAAGGCATCGATGGCCGCCTTCTGCGCACCCAGAACAACATCGAAGATCTCTCGCTGGCGCGCCGTAAAGTGGCCGTTTGCCGGCACGGTCCGCGTGATGTCGGAGGCATACATGGAATACTCGCAGGCCGCATCCACCGTGACCACGTCGCCGTCCTCTAGGGTTCCCGAATTGGCCGAGTAGTGCAGTACCGTGGAGTTGATTCCCGAGCCGACGATGGGCGCATAGGCGTCCCGCTCGCAGCCGGCCTCCAGCCACGCGGCCATCATCTTACCGGCAAGAGCGCGCTCGGTCACACCCCGGTTCACCGCCTTCATCATGGCCAACTGCCCGGCGATGGAAGCGGCGCTGGCCTTCTTCAGCAACGCGATCTCGCCCGCGTCCTTCACTATGCGAAGTTCCTGCACCGGGCGATGTACGTCGTGAATTGCCGGCGCGGTGTCGCTGCCCAGCGACGCGCTGGTAAATTGCAGCAGCGCCCTGGCCGGCGCTGAATCGGGTTCGCCCCAGATTCGCCCATTGAGCCGCCGGTCGCCCGCAATCAGGTCATTCAGCACTCGCGGCAGATTGGTCATTGCCTGCACTTCGTCCACACCCGCTTTCTGCGCGGCGTCCGCCGTGGCCGCGTCCAGCTTCACGCCGGTGTACTTCTCCTCGCGCAGGTTGCGCGTGGGTAGAAAGAGGATCTCGGTGTACGTGCGGGCGGCCTGGGGAGCGGCCATGTCCAACGCGGGCGGCGCACCCTCCGGCTCGGCCACAACCAGTAGCGCGGCCCCCGGCTCATCCCACCCCGTCAGGTAGTAGAAGTCCTCAGCCTGCCGGTAAGGCATGAAGTCCACCAGGGCCTCCTCCCCGGCAAACAGCACCGCCAGCCCCCCGTGAAGCTTGGCCGCCAGTGCCACGCGGCGTGCGTGATACACGGGGGCAGGCTGCTTCTCGATCGCCTTAAGAGCAGACGAACCGGCACTCAACAACAGAACAGCCGCAATGACACGCATGGCTTTCATCTCGATATTCTGGCTCCCCGCCCTCCCTGCTGCAAAACGGACAGTGAGGGACGACGACGTCGCCGCCGGTAAGACTGCCGGTTTCGTGGGCGCCGGGGTTATGCGGCCTGCGATCATCCCGGCATGTCCGCAACGGGTTTCGCTGCCACGCGCCGCGGGACGTCCCTCCGTATAATGACAGAACATGAAACCATTTCTGTCGGCCCTGGCTCTCTGTGCCACTCTCCTGCCTTGCGCTTCATCACCGGCTCAGACCACCCCGCACCACAAGCCCGCCGCCGCCCGGCCATCGTCCGCGGTCGCGCGCCCGTCGCTGCTCAACCCGGCGTCGCTCACGGCCAAGGCTCCCGCCGAGTTCAAGGTGACATTCACCACTTCCGCCGGAAATTTCATCCTGCAGGTCCACAGAGACTGGGCTCCCCTGGGCGCCGACCGCTTTTATAACCTGGTGCGCCGCGGCTTCTTCACCAACGCCAGCTTCTTCCGCGTAGTGCCCGGGTTTGTCGTCCAGTTCGGCCTCAATGCCGATCCCGCCATCAACAAGGTGTGGGAGGAGGCCAAATTCCAGGACGATCCGGTCAAGCAGTCCAACAAGCGCGGCACCATCGTGTTCGCCACCGCCGGAGCCAACACCCGCACCACCCAGCTGTTCATCAACTTCGCCGATAATGCCCGCCTCGACGGCATGGGGTTCGCGCCGTTCGGAGAAGTCATTGAGGGCATGGACGTGGTGGACAAAATCTACGCCGGATATGGCGAGCAGCCCCGCCAGGACCTCATCACATCACAGGGCGACGCCTACATCTCCAAGAACTTTCCCAAGATAGACAAGATCAAGCTTGCCCACGTGCTGCTTCCTGCAGCCCCCACAGCCCCTGCCAAAGCCCCTGTTAAACCCGCCACCAAACCCCCCGCGCATTGAGCCCGGATTGCGGAGAACGGTCTAACCCTTACCCGAACGGCAGGCGCTGCTCTCCGATCCAGAACCGGTTGCTCCATTGAGCGATAAGCCCGGCGCGCTTTCCGCGCCGGCGCGCCTCTGCCTCGTGCCAGGGCCCGACGAATCGAACCGGGCCCGGAAGCCTCTGGCAGAGACGCGGCAGCCATTGCCTGGCACTCTGCGCAGCCTGTTGCTCGGCAGCGCCGAACTCCAGACCGAATTCCTTCCGAAACCGTTCCGGCATCCACTCCGTCGTCAGCGCGCAATACCACCGCGGCGGTTTGATCCACGCGCCCTCGCCGCGCAGCAGATTGTGCGCCATCACTCTTGCGCTGTCGCTCACGCCCAGCAGATTCGAATTTTCCATTTCGCGGCAGTAGGCCAAAAACGCACTCCAGTCGCGGGGCAGCGCAGAGGCGGGCAGCCCGAACAGCGCCGCCAGGGTCTTGGTCTCGTCGAAATAGGCGGCCAGCTCCCCGGCCGTGAGCGGCGGCATTACGCATTCATAAGCGAGCACGGCGCTCTCGATCAGGGTGGCGTACACCCATCGCAAGGCGGCGACCTCATTGGCTTCGTACGCCGTTCCGCGGCCGTAGGCGGCGACATCCTCGTTCATCTCTCCGCGAATGTAGGTGTGGACCGTGTAGAGATGCCGTGCCGCCGCCACCGCCTGCTCTCGCGACCCGAAAATCATGGCGAACACGATGCGGAACGTCGAATGGAACCGCGCAATGGGCTGCGCCATCACGTTGGAATGATCATCCAGCGCCGTCGCTACCCAGGGATGCGCCAGTTGCAGCAACGCAGCCCGCCCGGCTGCCAGGAACAATGCCGATTCCCGGTTGATTTTCCAACTCATCGACCGCGGGCCGAAGATCCCGTCTTGGGCATCGATGCTGGTCTGCGCGATGGCGGCGATCAGGTTCTCGCTGTCGTGGCGCGAGACCAGCACCGGAGGATGGGCGGAAATCTGCATTCTGCGTGTTCGGCGGAACTCTCCCCATCGCGGCGGGCTAAACGCGCCCGCCAGGGCGGGGCACCCAATGTGTGACGCGCGCCCTCAGTCGGCCGCTGCTTCCAGCATGGCCCTGAGGCTAAGGTCCACGTCTTCCTGCGTGGTCACCCACGACGAAACGCTGATGCGCATGGCCGTATGTCCCTGCCACACGGTCGAGCCGCACCAGCACGTTCCTTCTTCCTGCAGCCGCGCCACCGTGCGCAAGGTGCGGTCCGCGGTCCCGAAGGAAACCAGGACCTGGTTGATGACCACGTCGTTCAGTATCTGATAACCGGCGGCGCGCAGGCCGGCAGCAAATCGCCGCGCGTGCGAACAAGTGCGCTCCACCAGTTCCGCCATTCCCGCCTGCCCGAGAGACCGCAACCCGGCCCACAGTTCCACGCCCCGCGCCCGCCGCGAAAGCTCCGGATTGTAGTGGGATGGTTCGCGCTGCTCGCCTTGCATCAGGTAAGCGGCCTGGATGGACATCGCGGCTTTCAGGGCGGCGGGCTCGCGCACCAGGGCTATACCGCAGTCATAACCGATGTTGGGCCACTTGTGCGCATCGGTCGCCCAGGAATCCGCCAGCTCAAATCCATGCACCAGGTGCCGGAATTGCGGCGACACCGCGGCCCACAGGCCAAAGGCGCCATCCACATGCACCCATGCTCCCGCGGCCCGCGCTTCAGGGCAGACGGCTCCCGCCGGATCAAAGGCGCCGGTGTTCACATTCCCCGCCTGCAGGCAGAGAATCGTCCGGTCATTCAGGTGCGGCAGAGCGTCGGCCCGCATGCGGCCCTGCCCGTCGACCGGGACGCGCACCACGCGGCTGCGTCCCAGGCCCACCATCCCCAATGCCTTGATCAGGGAACTATGGGCTTCCTCCCCGATCACAACCGTAAGCGGCGGGGCGCCGAAGAGCCCGTCATTTTCAACATCCCAGCCGGCCCGTTCCAGCAGCGCGTGGCGCGCGGCGGCCAGCCCGCAAAAGTTCGCCATGGTGGCTCCCGTGACCACCGCGCCCCCGCACCCCTCGGGAAGACCGAGCAACCGGCAGACCCACTCGAGCGCCGTTTCCTCCAGCGCGATGGCCACCGGCGACTGCACCCGCATGGCGGCGTTCTGATCCCACGCACTGACCAGCCATGCCGCGGCAAGCGCCGCCGGCACGCAGCCTCCATTCACGAAGCCGAAGAAGCGGCCCCCGCTGTTGGCCACCGTGGCGGGGGAGCCGAACCGGTCCAGCAGATCCAGCACTTGCGCGGGAGTGGTGGGGCCGGAAGGCAGCGGCCCGGTCAGTTCTTTCAGTGCGGCCAGGGCCTTCGCCGGAGGCGCCACCGGCTGCGCATTTACATTGCGGAGATATTCGCCCGCATGCTCGGCGGCAGCCTTGAGCACGTCAGTCCGGGCAGAGCTTGCATGTGCAGAAGTCGATGAAGAATGCAGGGATGATTCGACAGGCATTGGCTGAGTTTAGCACCGGGCTTGCCCCGCTTGTCCTCGCACTAGCCTCCGACGGCCTCCCCCGCACTGATCTCCTTCAACTCGCCGACCACCCGCTCCAGTTCGCCAACAATTCGCATTTTTTCGAAGGACTTGAAGACCTCGAGGAGGGCGTCGTAGTACCACAGCTGCAGATCGCGGCTGCGCTTGAATCGGCGCCAGATTTCCGGCCCGATCTCGCGGTAGTCCTCCAGAATGGAGCGCGCGTTGTAAAGCTTGTCGGCCGCGGATATAAGTCGCGTGTCGGCCGGTTCGCCGCGCAGGCGCTCGATGTATGCCCGTTTGCGTTGTTCCCAGGGCTCTTTCTCATCCCCTTCCTCGGCCAGGCTGTCGGAGAGGCCTTCCACCATGCGCGCCACCTCCGGGCCGAAGTTCCGGCCTATGTCTTCCAGGCGCGCGGCGCCCCCGCGGTCTTCCACCGCATCGTGCAAAAGCGCGGCGATCACCATGTCTTCGGTGACAGGCAAGCCCGCCAGTCCCGCCTCTCCCATCACCAGCGAGGCCACGCCGAACAGGTGCGCCATGTAGGGAATACCCGTCCCCTTGCGCCTCTCGATGTGCAGGATCCGCGCGTAGTCCACGGCCTTGCAAAGACGGTCGGTGAAGTGGAGAGGAGGGCTGTTCTTGACTGGGTCTGCCATCACCTTTCGATTCTCGTCGGCGCGGAGAAGGATTGTCCATTGGCACCCAACGCCGCACCGTCAGGCGCTTTTCTCACCTGCCATTGCCAATTCAGATGCCGTGCCCATCAGAATCGGCATCCCATCGTATGTCTGGAAGGTCCCAAAGTGTACCCTTTGGCACAGAGGTGAAGGAACAGCAGGCTTGGTCGCTTTCGGAGCAGACTGGGATCATTCACAGTCTTATACTTCCGGGACGGAGCTGACCTGGCCGGGGGTCGATCACATGACTTCAGGCACCGACATATTAAGAGTTCTGGTAGTTGATGATGATGCGGTTATCGCGGACAGCCTTGCCGTTATCCTGATCGCCAACGGCTATCACGCCAAGCCGGTACACAGCGCCGAGGAGGCGCTGGAGGAATCCGTGCTCCTCGCGCCCGACGTCCTTATCAGTGATGTCGTCATGACCGGCATGTCCGGGATCGACCTCGCCATCCACATCACCAATACGGTCCCCACCTGCAAAATCATCCTGTTCTCCGGACAGGCGCAGACGGCGAACCTTCTCGCCGTAGCCGAGGAACGCGGCTATCGGTTCGAACTTCTGCAGAAGCCGGTACCCCCCCAGATGATTCTGCAACGGCTCAGCGACTACGTTGTCAGCCTGAGCGAGATGGGCGGCCTGGAAATGCGCGAAGGTTGACCCGCCAGGCAGCCCTGCAAGCCGGAGCTATTCATCGCGCAGCAAGACCAGCGGATCCACGGCCAGCGCGCGCCGCGCTGGAATCCACGCCGCCAACAGGCCCAGCAGCAGCATGGTCGCCGTCACTCCGCCCAGCACCATGGGATCCTTGGGCGTGGCCTGGTAGACGATAAACGAAAGCACCCGGGTGCCCAGTACTCCCAACCCCAGGCCGGCGGCCGAGCCGATCGCCAGCAGGCGGAAAGCTCGACCCAGGGACGCGCGCAGGACCTGGCGCTGGCTCGCGCCCAGCGCCACCCGGATTCCCAGCTCGCGCATGCGCTTGCTGACCGCGTACGAGGCCATCCCGAAAATGCCGGTCACCGCCAGCATCGCTCCCAGAATTCCCAGCACTCCCAACGCCACCGTGGCGACTCGCGCCGCGAACAGGGCGGTGTCCATTTCCGCAGTCCACGGTTTCACCGAGAGGGGCAGGACGGAATCCAGGCCGTGAATCGTGGTCTCCAGCGCATGCGACATCTCCTGGGGATCGCGCCGCCCCCGCACCACGAACCAGGTTCCGCTGGACTCGTGCTGCTGGTAGGAAAAGAACATCGCCGGCATCTGGTCCTCGGTCAGGGAGCGGTATTTGCCGTTCTCCACCACCCCCACCACCTCGGCACGCTCCCCGCCCCAGTACTTGAAGTGGCCGCCAATCGCCTTCTCCACCGATCCAAACACCTTGACCGCAAATTGGCGGTTAATCACCGCCACCTTGGGCGATGGTTTGTCGTCCCGGAAACTCAGGTCCCGGCCCGCCAGCAGCCTGGTTCCCGCCGCTTCCAGGTAGCCAGGGGAAATGTTGTAGTCCATGGCGTCCGCCGCGTAGTTGGTGGGCCGGAAATCGGTTGTGGCATCGGTGTACACAAACGAGTCGCCACTTCCCAGGCTCAGCGGCAAGCCGCTGATGAACCCGGCGGAGGTCACCCCGGGGATGGCGGACACTGCCTCGAGCATGCGCCGCTGCATCTGCGGCACGCGCTCGCCGTCATAGCCCGCCATGTGCAGGTCGGTGGTGGCGAGCATCGCGTTCTGCGGATCGAATCCGAAATTGCTGTGCAGGGAGCGCGTCAGGCCGCGCACCGCCACCAGTGACGAGGTTACGAGCACCGCACAGATCGCAATCTGGACTACCAGCAGCACGTCGCGCACCGAGAAGCGCTTCAGGCCATCGCTCTTCATCCCGGTGCGGATCATCTGCCAGGGATCGGCGCGCAACACCTGCCGCACCGGTACCATTCCGAACACGAGTCCGCTGCCCAGCGCCAGCAGCAGAGCCACTCCGTAGGTGCGAGCGTCGGGATTCACGGGCACATTGATCGGAACATCCGGAATCGGCTGCCAGGCGCTCAGCCCATGCAGGATGATCACGCCCCCGGCCAGGCCGATCACGCCCCCAGCCAGCGACAACAGCACCGCCTCGGTGAGTAACTGCCGCAAAATCAGCCCGCGTTTAGACCCCAGGGCCAGGCGCAGAGCCACTTCCTTGGCGCGATCGGATGCGCGGGCGGCAAACAGGCTGCCCAGGTTCGCGCAGGCCGCCAGCAGAATCAGCCCCGCCAGCAGCATCAGCCCGCCCATGAAGGCCTTTGCCGGGCCGCCCAGCATATCGCCTACCAGGCCCGGCCGCGCCAGCGTGAACTTGACCCCGTCATCGTCCTTCGGATAAGTCTTCGCCAGCCACGCTCCCAGGCTGTTGAGATCCGCCGCCGCTTCCTGCGGGGTCACTCCAGGCTTCAACCGGCCGATAACAAAGCCCGAGTGATTGCCGCGATACTGCAGGTTGTTCTCCCCGATCACCAGCGGAAGTTCGACCATGGGAATCCACATGGCCGGCGCGAAAAAGAGCTCCGTTCCGCGGAACGAGGCCGGCGCCACTCCCAGGATCGTCATGGGATGCTTGTTGATCTGAAGGGTGCGGCCCACCACCCCGCGATCTTCGTGAAAGTAGGTGTGCCAGAAAGCATAGCTGAGCACCACATAAGGAGCGCTGTTGTAGCCTTTCTCGTCAGCGGCATGGTAGAACCGCCCAAGATAGGGCTGAATGCCGAGTGCATCGAAATAGTTGCCGCTGGCCAGGTAAGGCCATGCGGTCGACGGATTGCCGCCCGTGTCCACCCCCACCGGACCGATGATGCTGGACGCGATCAGGCTCTCGAACGTCCGGTTCTTGTCGCGCAGATCGACGTAGTCCGGATACGACTGGGACGGAGACTGGAAACGCTGCACCATGTACAGGTTCTGGGCATTGGGCACGTTCACCGGCCGAAGCACCACGGCGTTCAGAACACTGAACACTACCGCGTTGGCGCCGATTCCCAACGCCAGCGTGGCGATCGCCGTCAGGGCAAAGCCCGGCGACTTCGCCAATTGCCGGATGGAATACCTCAAATCGCTGAACATAATGCTTTGTACGCGACCCGATTCCTGCCGGTTCCCGCAATCGGTTCAACCGCCCGAAACACGATTGACAAGCCTCCCTTGGAGGGCTTAGAGTCGCGGGGCGTAACCATTTAATCCACGTCCCGAAGTAAACCAGCCGCCGGTCCCCGCAGAAGACAAACGATACCTGCTGAAGCAGGACGCCGATTTGTGAAGTTCTCTTTTAAGGAGGCAGTTTCCATGCGCCGTTTGCAAGTTGTCATCACACTCGCCGCGTTCATGTTTGCCGCTCACGCCTTTGGGCAGGGTGGCGGCACTGTTGCCATCACCGGCACGGTTACTGATCCCTCTGGGGCCATCCTCCCCGGGGCACAGGTGAAGGCCACCCAGAAAAACACGTCCATTGCCCGCGTCGAGACCACCAACAGCAGCGGGCAATTCACCGTGTCCTCGCTTCCGCCGGGCACCTACTCGGTTTCCGTCGAAGCCCCGGGATTCAAGCAATTCGTTCAGGACGTGGTTCTTCTGGCAGACCAGACCCGGGATCTGGACATCCATTTACAGATCGGCGATGCATCTCAGCAAGTCACCGTTGAAGCATCGACCGTGGCGGTCAACACCGTCAGTCAGGAACTCAGCCAGGTGATTGAGACCTCCCGCCTGAGCAATTTGCCCCTTAACGGCAGAAATGCCGCGGATCTGACCCTCCTGGTGCCCGGCGCTGTATCGGCAATCGCGAGTAACTCCGGCACGTTGCAGGGAGACACGAAACAGGTTCCCGGCGCCGAGGCGATTGCGGTGAACGGCGCGCGACCCGATCAGATCGGCTACAACCTGGATGGGGCCAACAACCAGGATCTGATGAGCAACACCAACGATCCATTTCCATTCCCGGACGCCTTACAGGAGTTCAGCGTTCAGACCAACAGCTTTGACGCGCAGTATGGCAACAACGCCGGCGCGGTCGTGAACGTGGTCACCAAGTCCGGCACCAACCAGTTCCACGGCGACCTGTTTGAATTTGTTCGCAACGGCGCGTTCAACGCACGAAACTATTTCGCCGACAAAGTTGATCCTCTCAAGCGAAACCAGTTCGGCGCCACCGTCGGCGGTCCGATTCACAAGAACACCAGCTTCATCTTCTTCGGATGGCAGAAAACCATTATCCGCAGCGTCAACAATGCCACCAACGCGATCGTTCCCACTGCCGACAACCTGAACGGGAATTTCTCCTTAACCAATCCCACCACGACCATTACCGATCCGTTCACACACGTTCCCTATGCAAGCAATGCCTCGATCGGCCCCATCGACCCGGTGGCCGTGAATATGTCAAAGCTGCTGCCCGTTCTTCCGGCGGGGTCCACGAGCGGGTCGGTGACCTTCGGCACGCCGCTCCAGCAGAATTTTGACGAGTACATTACCCGGTTCGATCAGGTCATCCGCAAACAGGATCGCCTGTTTGGCCGCTTTTACCTCAACCGCTACAAACACGCACCAACCTATGACGGCAAGAACCTGCTGACGGCAGGTCCTGGCTCGACGGTGCAGACACAGAATTGGGCTGTGGGCTACACCTGGCTGATTTCGCCGCGACTGGTGAATAACACCACCCTGGATTTCGTGCGCTCGGCCTCGGACCGTGGCCAGCAAGGCGGGCCGGGAGGCGCAGTTCCGGATATGACCAACTTTGGTTCAAACATCTGGCAATTGCCCAAGGCGCAGAGCGGCATCCGCAACTTCGCGGTGGCCGGCGACTTCACCTTGGGCAGCTTCACCAACGCCAAATTCATTCGCAACACCTACGACCTTCGCGAAGTGCTTAGCTGGATCACGGGCAAGCATGATTTCAGTTTTGGGTTGGACCTCGAAGTGGATCAGTCGAATATCCGGAATACTGATCTGGAGAATGGCAGCTTCAACTTCACCAACGATGTGACCGGTCTGGCGATGGCGAGTTTTCTGCTGGGCTATCAGCACACGTTCACCCAGACATCGGGCGACTTCTCTGATTCGCGCGAGAACCCCATCGGCCTCTTCGCCGATGACAAGTGGAAGGTGTCGCCGCGCCTCACCCTGGACTATG
Source organism: Occallatibacter sp. (assembly GCA_036502905.1). Taxonomy (GTDB): domain Bacteria; phylum Acidobacteriota; class Terriglobia; order Terriglobales; family Acidobacteriaceae; genus Telmatobacter. The sequence goes on from DASXXV010000119.1 coordinate 69,450, forward strand.
GACTGCGCTGGGAGCCTCAGCTCGTGATGAAAGAGATCTGGGGACGCATCGAGCAGTTCCGCCCCGATGCCTGGGCTGCCGGTGTTCAGTCGCAAGTGGTTCCCACTGCTCCTCCGGGCCTCTTCTTTATCGGCGACAAATACAACGGGGTCAGCGTACCCGACCGCGGGCAAACGGGCGACTTCAACAACTTCGGTCCGCGCGTCGGTGTGGTATGGGATCCGACCGGTACGGGGAAGATGTCTCTCCGCGGCGGAGGGGGTTTGTTCTTTTATTCGCGACTGCCGGGACTGTTCCTGAACGACGCGGCGATTTCGGCGCCCTTCAGCCTGCGCATTGACCTGAACGACTCCACCACCGGGGCGTCGCAAATTGGCACGCTTTCCGATCCCCTCGCGGCCTATCCGACCTTCACCAGCGGCTTCCCGCAACGCTTTACGCTCAAGAACGTTCCCAAGAACGCGACCTTCGTGAAGAACCCCACGGTTTTCGGCCTGCAGCCGGGCGTCAAGTGGGTCACGCCTGAAATCTACGACTGGAACATCACCTTCGAACGTCAGTTGCGCGCCGATACGGTTATTCACGCCTCCTACGTGGGAACCCGCGGAACCCATCTCCGCCAGGATGTGAATCTCAACCCCGGCATCTACACCGCCGGCAGCACTGCAACGCTGCAAGCGCGGCGGCCCTATCAGCCGTTTGGCGTCATCTACCAGAATCGGAATACCGGCGCCAACGCCTATAACGGTCTCCAGGTGGATCTGGAGAAACGGCCGGCGTCAACCGGAAACGGCATTCTGAACCAGATCACCTTGCTTGCCAATTACACCTACTCCCATGCCAACGATTACGGATTGTCCGAAAATGGCGGGATCACCGATATCGGTTCGAGCATCGGCTCCGGCATGTCCTTCTACGATCCGAGGCAGCATGCCTTCGAGACCGGACCGGCAACCTTCGACCACAGGCACCATGCTGTGGCCTCTTACGTGTGGAATCTGCCCAGGCTCAGCGGCTCCAATGGGATGGTCCGCAATATTGTTGGTGGATGGCAATGGACCGGTATCTACTCATTCACCTCCGGCGACCCGCTGACCATCCTGGCTGGAACCGACCAATCCAAGACCGGCAACAATCTTGATCGCGCGGATTACACAGGCCCTGCAAGCCAGTTCGGCAAATCGCCGTCGACCCAGCGCGGCGGGTGTTCGGGAGTTAAGCACTGCGTGGGGTGGCTTGACCCAACTCTTTTCGCAAAACCCGCGGCAGGAAACTATGGAAATGCCGGCAAAGGCACCTGGCGTGGCCCGAATCTCTGGGACGTGGACAGCGGCCTCATCAAGAACATCTATCCTCTGCCATCCCATGAAACATTCAGCTTCCAGTTCCGGGCCGAGTTCTTCAACCTGTTTAACCACCCGCAATGGTCCGATCCGAACGTGACTTTCGCCAATGCTGCCTTTGGCAGCACTCGATCGACGATCGGCACGGCCACAGGCAACGTGGGCACGACTGCGGATTACCGCGTCATTCAGCTCGCGCTGAAAATGACGTTCTGAGATCCACGAACCTAAATGAAAAGCGGCCCGCGCGCGGGCCGCTTTTCCTCCGTCCGGAATCGTTCCTCAGAAAAGATTGTGGTTCTTCATGTCCTTGTACGCAGTCAAGGCCTTGATCTCCTTCAGCTGCGCTTCCATTTCCGCATCGGAATAGTGCTTCAGCGTTTCGGGCGCATCGGCAACCGCATACGCCGTGATTCCCACCACCGCCGCTCCCAGGTTCAGGTCGCGCTGGTTTACCTTGTCGAAGGTGTCGCCCGGCTTGTGGTGCAGTGTCTGGTATCTCTCCATCGATGTCCACAGAAGAAACGCGGGAACACCACGGGCAACGAATGGCCCCGCATCCGTTGAAAAGGTAATTCCCCCTTCATTGCTGATATCCGCAGCTCCCAGCGATTCGAGCAGAGGCTTGATCGAAGCCAGGGCATCGGTCTCGTCCTTCCTTCCGAAGGCAACCCAGCCTTTCGGCGGTTCCGCGCCGGTGTCGGAAACAAAAACGCCCACGCACTTGCCGCTATCTTGAGCGTGCTCGCGCGCGTAGTGAAGCGAGCCGATCAGGCCCTCTTCTTCCCCGCCGAAGAGAATGAAACGCATGGTGCGCCGCGGCGTCAGCCCGCTGGCCTTCACCGCCTGCGCCACTGCGAGGGCCGTCGCCGCGCCTGTGCCGTCGTCCTGCGCGCCGGTGCCGGGATGCCACGAATCGAGGTGCCCCCCAATGACAACGTATTCGCCATTGTTCTCTCGGCCGGGGATTTCCGCCACCACGTTGTCCACCTTCACGTGCTCGCGAATGCGATTGGTAAAGCTGAATTCGATTTCAACCGGACCTTTCTCCAGGAGGCGCTTGATGAGAAGCGTATCTTCCTGTCCCATGGTGGCCGTAACGATATTGGCCAAAGCCCCGGTGAAACTGGTGTTGCCGATTACGCTGGGCGCATTGTTAGCTGTGCCCAGCCCCAGAACGAGCGCCCTGGCGCCTTCGTCCCGCAACAGGTTCATGGCATCGAACAACTTCGCCACGCCATCGTCCACGTGCTTGAACAATGACTTCGCATCCACCAGGACTATGTTGCCCTTGATCTTGTCGGCGCGGGCCTTCACGACATCGAGGGAGACCTCGTCAAGATAGTAGACATTTCCGCGCACTCCGCCGGTTGGAGTCGACGGGCTCCAGCCTTCGCTTTCGAGATAGAGGCGCTGCTGATGCGGAGCAATCATGTGCGCCACCGCGGTCGTTTCCGATTCCCAGGTGGCGGGGATCTCCCAGGATTCACCGTGCACGTTTTGAAGGCCCAGCCGCTTGAACTCGGCTTCCGCCCACTCCGCGGCCCGCACGTAGTTGGCTGACCCAGTCAGGCGGGGACCGATCCCGTCGGCAAGCTGACGGTCGTATTCGTACGCCTGGCCCGCCAGCATCATTTGGCCCCCCAGGTGAACCAGGTCGCTGTTCAGCCTGGAGTCAATGGTAAGTGCCGGACGGGCTTGCTGGGCGCCTGATGCCGCAGCCAGGCAGACACAGATTGCGCAGTAGAAAAAGAGGCGGGAAAGGTCTTTCGTCATGCAGATGATGGTGAAAGCGAAGCCCAACTATGTCAAGAAAGATCGTATCCACTGCGTGTCGGGGTTGCCCCTCCTGGCGGACAAACGACATCCGTCAGGAACGGCGCCCCGACCGCGGTACATCCATTAGGGCAATTGATTCAGGTAGCAGGCCCCGCTCACGTTTTGCGCGGGCGGAGTGGGCGGCGTCGTCCACGGTGGGTTGGTGAAGTCGAAGAACTCCGTCATGTCGATCTGCGCCGCGTCGCGCTTGGTCAGAGGCGCCACGTTGAAGCGCGTCTCGATCAACTTGAGAATCGCGGTAAGATCGGCCACGCTGTGTGAAACGTAGTTCTTCTTCGCATACGGAGACACCACCAGCAGCGGCACGCGATAGCCCGTCCAGGTAAAGTCGCAGGTCGGGCCGGTGATCGCGGTGCACGCGTCTCCGGGCAACAAATCCACTGGCTTGATGCCGTCCGGACTCACCGCGGGCTGCGGCGACACGTGATCGTAGAAGCCCCCGAACTCATCGAAGGTGAGAATAAACGCCGAGTCCTTCCACGAGGAGCTTTGCATCAGGCCATTGATCAGCGAAGATACGTAGGCCGCTCCCGTCTGGCTGTTGGTCGGCACCGTATCGGAGTTGGATGGATGCTCGTCGGAGCCCGCGTCGGTGCCCGGCTCGATCAGCGCCACCTGCGGCAACGTCCCATTCTGCAAATCGGTGAAGTACTGCGATATGGGCGCAATGTTCTGCGGATACGCCGTGGGAATGGTCTGCCCCCACTGGAAGTTCTGCGCGTAACTCAGCGTGAGCAGGCACGCGGGATCGTACGGCGGCCCAGCGCAGCTGCTGCCTTTCGGATCGACGTATATCTTCCAGCTCACGTTGGCCGCCTGCAGTTCCTGGAAGATCGTGGTGGCCGTAAGCGGAGCCGCGTCCTGCGCATCGGTCCCGTTCCCATACACATATCCCTGCGATGTGCCCGCGATCAGATATTCGCGATTGGGCGGCGTGCGCGTCATCACCGAGTTGAACCAGCGATCCGAGGTCCCGAAGTTCGACGCCATGAAGTAGTAGTAGTTAAGATCGTTGCCGTCGTAATATCCCATGGCGCGCACGCCGTTGGTGTCATTAAACGGCGGCGTGGTAAAGCGGGCATCATGCGCGGCGGTATAGACAAACCCATTCAACGTCGCCGGCGGATACACGCCCACCTGGTCGTAGAAGTTCCAGTCCACGTGGCTCTCGTTCCAAGAGGGGCTCGGGTTCTCCACGCATTGTGTGACCAGGTGGTACGAGGTGATCGGGTTCTTGGTATCGAAGGAGCAATCGGCCGGCGCGGGAGATGCGGGATCGCATCCCGGCACCGAAGGAGCCGGACCGTTCAACGGGGCCGCTCCCGATGCCGGGTTGAATTGCGGCAGGCCATCGAACGATTGATCGGGATAGCCGTTTTGCGCCCAGTACTCGCGCAGCGCTCCGAAGTAGTGATCGAAGGAGCGATTCTCCTGCGCCAGAAAAATGATGTGATTGATCGAGGAAGCGAGGCCCGAGCCGTTGAATGTGGCCATCGCCGAGGCATTGCCCGTCAGCGTCAGGCTGCAGGTGCCCGTGCCGCTGCATCCGCCCGACCAGCCCGCGAACGTCGAACCTGCATTGGGAGTCGCCGTCAGGGTAACGGCTGTTCCACTCGCAAAATTTGCACTGCACGTCGCTCCGCAGTTGATCCCCGCGGGACTGCTGGTGATGGTTCCGCTGCCGGAACCGGCACTTTGGACACTGAGTTGATAATTCGTCGCCGGAGCCGCGTTGAACGTGGCCGTCGCTGAGGCATTGGCCGTTAGCGTCAGGCTGCAGGTGCTCGTGCCGCTGCATCCCCCCGACCAGCCCGCGAACGTCGAACCGGCATTGGGAGTCGCCGTCAGGGTGACGGCTGTTCCACTCGCAAAACTCGTGCTGCACGTCGCACCGCAGTTGATCCCCGCGGGGCTGCTGGTGATGGTGCCTCCTCCGGAGCCGGCGCTTTGCACACTGAGTTGATAATTCGTCGCCGGAGCCGCGTTGAATGTGGCCGTCACCGCAGTACTGGCGGTTACCGTGATGCTGCACGTGCTGGTTCCGCTGCAGCCTCCCGTCCAGCCCGCGAACGTCGAACCGGCATTCGGCGCAGCGCTCAGCGTAACCACTGTACCGCTCTGGAAACTGGCGCTGCAGGTAGACCCGCAGTTGATGCCCGCGGGGCTGCTGCTAACGGTTCCGCTGCCGGTGCCCGCGCCACTCACAGTTAACTGAAAATTAACCGGCGGCTGCGGGTTCGAGGGAGCAGTCTTCGTGACCGAACTGCAGCCGCTGAAGACACACGAAAGCGCAACTAAGCCTATGCAAACACAGGAATCTCTATTAATCAGCATAATCCGCGGGAGACACCTGTCGTCTCGTCAAAGTAAAGAGTTCGATGCCGCGAATGCTGCCTGGGGATTGTTGGCGGTCAGTTTGTCACCCCTTCCGCCGGTTCACCATTCGTTAAAAATTCAGCGTCACCTTTGCGGTCACCGCACGCGGAGTCACGTAGTGGGTGCCGCTGAATGTCGAAAGAAAATTGTAGAGCGCATCCTTGTTGGTGACATTCACCGCGGTGAAGTCCAGATTCACCTTGTAGCGGTCCGCGTGGAACAGGTTCTCCTTGCCAATCGACATATCAATCAGGCTGCGTGCCGCGATGCGCGCCGGGTTGTGATCGTTGTTGCCGGTACCGGGTGCCGGAATCTGCAACAACGAAGAACTTAACTGCGAAGCTGCGCATATATCCGGCAGCCGGTTTCCGGGCGTGGCGCGCATGCCGTTGCACATCAGGCCCGACTGAAATTGCTGATCGGCCGTAAGTCCCCTCAGGTCGACCGCCGGCTGCCCGTTCAGCATCGTCGAGGTAGCATCGCATGCGCTGTTGGGATCGTTGGAAATCGGGTTGTAACACGGCGCCGATCCCGACACCTGGCCCGAGTCGTAGCGCCAGTTGAATCCATACCACAGACCGCTCAGATACTTTCCCCGCGCCAGCGTGTATTGAAAGTGAGTGGTCTGGTTGTAGCGCTCGTCATGGTCGATACGGAACGGCAGCCCCGTTTGCCCCACCGTCGCACCCGCGCCCCCAACCTGCGGCGGGAAGAAACGTGCCGACACCGAGGACATCACCGAGTATGCGGTGATGCTGTGCCACGATGGCATATTCACGTGCAGCGCGAAACCTGGAATCTTGGAGTTATGCCAGTCGATCGGAAACGTGATCGGCGTATTGCCGAGCACGCTGAAGTCGAAGGCATTGTGCTGATATTTCCACATGTACTCGCCGCTCACAACCAGGTGCTTGCCCGCCGCCTGCTGGAACCCGGCATGAAATTCGTTGCGGTAACCCGGCCGCTCGGCTTGGGTCACGCCCGAGGTGCAACTCAGCAGGGGAGCTAGCACTGGGTCCAGGCAGCCGCGGCTGGAAAGCACCAGGTTCTCGTTGAACGGAGTTTCCAGGGTGCGCGCATAAGAGACGCTGAGCACAGTGCCGGATGGTTTCACCGTGTAGGAAGCGCCCAGGCGCGGCTCGGCCTGGCGTCCGACAGTCAGGCCGTTATACAGGTCGCCGCGAATCCCCAGGTTGAAGGTCCAGTTGCCGGTCTTGATCTGGTCCTGCACATACAGGCCGACTTCCTTGATGTCGGCGCGCCCGGTGTAGTGGTAGTAGCCCCCGCCGCGCGTGAAATCGTAAGGCGCCAGCACGGCGGAATAGTTCGGATTCGCCCCGCCCGTCCCCGCTCCGCACTGCGTCGGATTGGCGTAACCCGCCATCGGACTTCCATTCGCATCCAGGCACGGAGCACTGAACGCATACACCGGGTCCACGACCCCCAGGCTGTCGTTCTCGCGCAGTACAGTGTGGTCGAACTGGGCGCCCACCTTGATGGTGTGGATGCCGCGATCATAGGAGAGATCGCTGTGCAGGCCGGCGTTCAGCAGCGTGCGGCCCTGGCCGATCGATGAAGTCTGAAGGTTTTCCGGGCCGCGGTCAGCAAGGGGATTGTCGCTGGGATAATAGTGATAGAAATCCTTGCGCACAAACGCGCCCAGGTTGAAAACCGAGTAGTTGCTGACTACGCGCGTATAGGTCGGAGAAATGTTGAAGTTCTGGATCTGGGACCGCTGGTCGGCGTCCCCGATCGTGCCCAGCACGGGAGCCGGACTGGCGCCGCCTGCAATCACATTCTGAACGTGCAGATTGTCGTAGGCATTGGGTGTCTGAAACCACGACCGGCTGTAGTTCAGGTCCAAATGCATGGAATCCGCATCCGAGAACCGGAAGTCCACGCGGTCGAATGCGTTCTCCTCGTTACCCTTGTCGTGGAAGACGGCGAACTCCGGCGGGTCGAGGAATCGGCCCGTGTTAAGCCCGTCGATCTCCACAAAGTTGCCCCACGTCCTACCTCCGTAAGCCAGGTCGAACCCCGCGCTGGAGGAGCCGAAACCGCCATACGAACCCGTGATGCTGCCGGTGGGCTTGGTAACCCCCTGGCCCGAACGCGTCGTAGCTACGATTACCAGGCTGGTTTTGCCGCCATATTCCGCCGGCGGAGCTCCCGCGATCACTTCCAACGACTGGATCGAGTTCGACGGAAGCTGGTTCGAGAAGGTCTTGCTCTGCTGGTCGGTAATCGGCTGGCCGTCCACCGAGAACGAATTCTCGGCGTGGTCGCCCATCCCGTGAAACATGCCGTTGGAATCCGAAGAGATGCCGGGAGTGGTGGCGGTAACCAGCGCGCTCAGCGAGGAGGACTGGCTTTCGAGCGGAACCTTGGTGAACAGGTCGCGGTCCACGTCGGTATGGAACGTAGGGTCGTTCTCCACCAGGTCGCTGGCGGCATTGGCTTCCACCGTCACCGTCTGGCTGGCGGCAGCGATCTGCAAAACCAGGTTCAGGTTGGCGGCGATGACCGAATGAATATCCAGCGCCTGGCGCAGCCGCGCAAAGCCGGGCGCCGTCACCTCCACCTGGTACTTGTTGAAGGGGACATTGGGGATCTCGAAACTCCCGGTGGGGTCGGATACCGCCGTGCGGTCAAGGCCGCTCAGGGGGTTGGAGAGATGCACCGTGGCTCCGGGGATTACCGCTCCCGAGGGATCGGTTACCGTACCCTGCACGGGGGCGGAATTGCCGTTTTGCGCGGCAAAAGACAAAGCAGGCGCGCAAAGCACCGCCGCCATAGAAAGAACCCGCAAATATGATTCGTACTTCAACTTCAGGAGCCTCCAAGATCTGTTGAACAGGATCTGCTGAACAGGATCTGCCAAGCGGAGTGGAAGATTTCCAGCCGCGCCAGGAAACATACGCGCGGCCGCCACCGGTCAGGGCGTCCATCGGTTTCGCATCAGCTTCGGAGATAGGTCGCTTGCCCTTCCGGGGAAGGACAACGCAAAAAGAAAAATATGCGCTGAAATGAAAGCGGGATGGCGCCTATAGCGCCGCGGGAGGAGGCCGTGTAAATAGTGTAGGGTTCCAGTATCGAATGGCCGCCCGTGACTCCAGGACCGGAACCTCGGTTCCAACCTGGACAAGGATGATCACGGCGGGGGCGGGGGCCACCGGAGCCGCGGCATGCAAGGCGGTACAAAGCGGACAATGATCCGCGTCGCTTTCCAGGGGATGCACGTGCGCAACCTGGACAACCGCCAGCAAGGCCAGAAGGACGAGGCACACCACCGTAGCGACCGCGAATGTCCGTGAAGCCCGGCGGTTCCGGTACTGTTCTGCGTGCCCTGCCAGAAGCATCATCCTCTTACCCCAGAATACACAGGTTTCGATGCCGGGCATCGAGCACCGGTTACGTTAGGGACGCGTGGCGGCTGGTTTGGAGAGCGTGATGCCACCAAGCCAAGTCACGCCCGTCTAAAGTAAAAGGGGAGCGATGAATAAGCTGCGCAACTTGCCGCGACTCCTTGGAGCCGTCCTTACCTGCATGTTGATGGCCGGACCGAGCGCGCCTGCGCAGTCCCATAAACCATTGCCCATGAGTCAGCCCGTACCCAACACCGGTTCCAATCATCGCCTCATCCTGAAAGACGGCTCCTACCAGGTGGTCCGGAAATACGAAATCGTGGGCGACCGGGTCCGCTATATTTCCCTGGAACGCGGAGGCGACTGGGAGGAAATGCCGGAATCCCTGGTGGACTGGGATGCTACCCGCAAATGGGAGCGGGAACATGCCGAGCAGCTGACGGCGCCCGATTCCCCCTCCCCGGCCATGAAAGAAGCTGAAAACATCGACAAGGAAGAAGCTACCGAACGCGCCGAAGAGGCCGCGCGAATGCCTGAAGTGGCCAAAGGACTGGAGTTGCCGGACCAGGATAGCGTTTTCGCGTTCGACACCTACCAGGGCACGCCCGAGCTGGTGGAGCTCCTGCCGGACCAGCTGGCGATCGACGCAAAAACCCATCACGGGCTGAGTACTCTCAACCCCCTGGCCGGGCAGCGAGCCAGCATCGAGTTGCCCGGCTCCCACGCCAAAGTCCACCTCCACGTCAACGATCCGGCGATTTATGTTTCTCTGAATGCCACCGACAATGCCGAAAAGGTACTGTCGCACGCCCTGACTGTGGATACGAAAGGTGTCCCGGACGCCGTGAACCGGAAACACGGAGCCCATTCGCCCCAATCCGGGTTCGCCATCGTCAAGGTGGACGAGCGCAAGGCGGTGCGCATCGTGGGCGCCATTCACATCAGTCCGTCAGGCGACATTACCCAGAGCGAAGATACCGTTCCGATGAAGGTGGAAGTCATGCCTGGGAAGCATTGGCTCAAATTGACTCCCACCCAAACGCTGGCCTTCGGCGAATATGCCCTGGTGGAAATCATCTCGCCTTCGGACATCAGCCAGACGGTGTGGGCTTTTTCCGTGAATCCCCGCCTGGGGGACAATCAGGGGTCGATCACACCCATTCAGAAGCAGTAATCCCGCTCGATTCCGGCTACACGGC
>DASXXV010000120.1:0-8885 GCA_036502905.1 Occallatibacter sp.
CCGCGGCGGCCTGTCAACGGGTTGGCCCGCTCCTTTCGCCGCACCTCCCTGACGGTCGGCTTGGCTCCCCGTGTGACCCGTTCCCCTGCGGTGACAGGACCGCCTTGTGCGTCCGGCGCTTTGATCTCCGGCGGTTCGGAAGGAGCCGCAAAGGAGAAAACAATGAACACCGAAAAGCAAGACGTTTACACCCGCATCACCGGACAGATCATCGCCTCCCTCGAACAGGGCGTTCGTCCCTGGACCCAGCCCTGGAGCGCCGCACACACCGCCGGCCGGATCACGCGCCCGCTGCGCCACAACGCCCAACCCTATTCCGGCATCAACATCCTCATGCTGTGGGCCTCAGCATCCGCGCAGGGTTTCACCGCCCCGCTCTGGATGACGTTCAACCAGGCGCTCGAATTCAACGCGCATGTGCGCAAGGGCGAAAAGGGCAGCCTCGTCGTCTACGCGAACCGGATCACGAAAACCGACCACGACGCTGAGGGCAACGACGTGGAGCGCGAAATACCGTTCATGAAGGGCTACACGGTGTTCAATGTCGAGCAGATCGACGGCCTGCCTGAAATCTTCTATGGCCGTCCGGAGCCGAAATTCACGGCCGTGGAGCGCATCGCACACGCGGAACAATTCTTCGCCCGCACCGGCGCCGAGATCCGCTACGGCGGCAACCGCGCCTACTACGCGCAGGACGGCGACCGCATCCAGATGCCGCCTATCGAGGCCTTCAGCGACGCCGGAGCCTTCTACGCCACGCTCGCCCATGAGACGGCCCACTGGACCAAGCACCCGAGCCGCCTCGCCCGCGAGTTCGGCCGCAAGGCCTGGGGCGATGAAGGTTATGCCCGCGAGGAACTGGTGGCCGAACTGGCAGCCGCGTTCCTCTGCACCGACCTCGAGCTGACCCCGGAGGTCCGCGACGACCACGCCCAGTACATCGCCAACTGGCTGACGGTCCTGAAGAACGACAAGCGCGCGATCTTCCAGGCCGCCGCCCATGCCCAGCGCGCCGCTGATTTCCTCAATGGGCTCCAAGAGCCCCTCCAAGAGGCCGCCGCCTAGGCGGCCTCTTTTCATCGGCAATCCGGTATCATTTCTCGTATGGCAAAAATCGACTTCCACAGCTTCGACCGCGCCAATTTCATGTGGGAGCTTATCCTGTCCGATGACGCCGACACCATCCGCAGATTGGCCCGCCAGCCGCAACCCTGCGTGGATTTACGGTAGCGTATTTATACGCAGGATTGTCCCCCTGGATCGTGCCCTCAAAGTTGTATGTTCCGTTGGGAATGATATGGGCATAATACACGTGCCAAGTCGGTGTCCAAGACGTATTCGCCCGCAACACGCAGACGCTCGACGATCTCGCTGATGGGCACCGTATTCCAAACCAGCACGGCATTGGACAGCAGACTCAGGCAACTCGCCTTGTTCATGATCTCGTCCAGATCGCCGGCATGGAACTCGCCACGATTCGCGAAGAATAGGCACCTGCCTACCTGGTCATGCCGGTACTCCCCGCGATTCAGCCGTAACTGCACGCGCCCGCGCATGGCGTCATCGTGAATGTAGCGCATATTTTGACCATACGCGCCGCCGTGACAGGAAGTTTATTTGAACTGCCAGAATCGAAGGGCCAGAAACTGGTAGAATTCTGAAACTGTCTCGGTCCCTCCGACCCGACGCCCGGTCCGCTGAAATCTTTTGTGAATTTACACAGTATTTTGTGAAAGTTTTTGTCACGCTGTCCAATTCTGGCGGCATACAGGGCAGGCAGGTAGCTGTGATCTTCATCGGAGTGAGTGCTGGAACCAGAACAAGCGTCGGACACCGAGTGGTCCGTACCAACGACTCCGCGGCCCTGCTTGTGCTCGTCCTCCTGGGCCTCACACGCCTCTATGGCCAAACCGCCACCGATCTGCTTTTGCACGCAGACCGCTTGGCGGAGCAAGGCAATTGGTCCAAGGCGAGGCCCATTTACGCCGAAGCTGAAGCCGAGTTCAAGCGTCAAGGTGACCGCCGGAATGAGCTCTCTGCAAAACTCGGTCGGCTCCATGGCGACGTTCAGGCGGGCTCGTACAGGGCGACGCGCGAAGAGGTCGTCCGCGCCCTCGCCGATCCGAATGTGAACAATGATTCACAACTGAAGATCCGTGCTCTGGCGCTGCTGGGCAATATCGATTTAAACCTGAACACCACAGCGGCAGAGGAGGACTGGAAAGCTGTCCTCGACACAGCGACGGCCGCAGGCGACAAGAAATGGCAGAACCGAGCGAATGGCGAATTGGGGTTGGTCGCCGGAGTGAACGGGAACACCGGCGCAGCAGCGGCTGCGTTGTTCCAGGCAATCACGCGAGCGCACGAGTTGGGGGATATTTCCTCAGAGGTGCACTTCGCAACCTGGTTAGCGAACGGGATGAGCGTCAATGGCATGGCTGACCGCGCGCTGCAACTGATCGACCGGGCAAGCGAACTCGCCCGGACGCACGGATATGCCGATATGCCATTTCAGTTGACCATCGCAAAGGTCCGGGCCTTGCTTTTGTTGCCTGATCCCCAACGGGAGCGTGGTCGGCAGGACGCCAAGTTACTGCTCTTGGCCACGCTCGAAGAAGCCCAAAAGAATGGCGTTCTCGGCGCGCAGACGGAGCTACTGGCGCAGGCAGCACAACTGGCGTTGGAAGATCGTGATTACGCGACAGCGGAACGGCACCTGGCCAACGCCGTCGAGATCGCCAAGAGAGCCGATCTCCCCCGGGAGGAGGCAGAGGCTCTGCTGGGTCTCTCGCGACTCTACCGGACGACCAACCAACTGGCAAAGGCGGCACCCATCATTGACCAGGGCATCGCCATTCTCCAGCGCGCCGAAGAGGGGTACGATCTTCCGTTATTCCTCGCCGAAAAGGCTCAGGTCCAAGCGGCAGTCGGCGCTTTGGGCACGGCGGACCTGCTCTACAGCCAAGCGACGAACTTGGTTGAAGGACTGCTCGTCAACGCGCAGAGTTCGCGCGTCAAAACCGCAATGATCGGGGCCATGAGCGATATCTACATCGGCCATTTTCGCCTGGCCTGGGATCGCCTGCGCAACCCGGAAAAGGCTTTCCAGATCATTGAAAGCGCCCGAGGCCGGGTGCTGCTGGACTCCATCCGACACTCGCGCGAAACGGACGCCACTATCGAGCAAACCTCGGCAGAGAAGGAAATCGCCCGGCTACAGCGGTCACTCCTTCACGAACGATTGACTGCTTCTCAAACTCGCAGAGTGCTGGTGCGGCTCGAGGATGTCTATTTCCTCCTAAGCCCTATCGAGTACACCCGTAGCCGGAAAGAGGTGGAGGTTCTCCGCAGACCACCGGTCTCGCTGGGTGCGCTTCGCCGCCAGTTGGCGCCGCAAGAGAGCCTGGTTGAATTCGTAATCGACGCGAATACCTCCTATGCGCTGCGTGTCACACAGGCGGGGGTGACTATCCATACACTCCCCGGCCGTGCCCAGATCACGCATATGGTTGGACAGTTCCTCTCAGCCGTCAAGAACAAGCGCAATGCGGTCGCCGCCGGCCAAGATCTGTATCGTCGAGTTCTGGAGCCTCTGGTCGATGCCCAGACATCGTCGCTGATCGTCGCGCCAGACGGACCCCTTCACCTGGTGCCGTTCGGTGCACTTGTGGAAGGGAGCGGGGCAACTTTGAATCACCGAATCACGATTGCGTCCGTCCCCTCGGCGACTATCTACTTCACGCTGAGAACCGAAACACGTGTGGCGAGCCCCAGTCGCCCGTTCTTGGGTGTCGCCTACACTCAAACGGACCCGGCGGACCCTCAGGCCGCATCGAATACCCGCGGCGTCTTCGATTTGCGTGGCGCCGGTCTAAAGCCTCTGCAATTCGGCCGGGAGGAAATCGTACAGGCGGCCAATATGCTCGGGCAGGGAAGCGTGACCCTGGACGGGGAGAAGGCATCTGAGGCAGCTCTAAAAGCGCAGCCCCTTCGCGATTTCAAGGTTATCCATATTGCTGCTCACGGCGTAAGCAATGAAGCCGAACCCGACCGGGCCGCGTTGGTGTTGGCTCCCGGTGCCAGTTCCGAAGATGGTTTGTGGCAGGCTCGTGAGATCCGGCGATCCCGACTAAACGCGGACGTCGTGGTGTTGTCGGCGTGTGAAACCGGCACTGGGCGCCTTGCCGGGGAGGAAGGGATCATGAACCTGGCGAGAGCATTCCTCACCGCGGGAGCCAAGAGTGTGGTGGCCAGTCTCTGGGAGGTAGACGACCGGTCAACCGCCACCCTCATGGAGAGTTTCTACGGCCACCTTGCCGCTGGCCTGCAAGTTCGTGAGGCGCTCCGCCAGGCGCAGCTCGATTTCATAAGAGACTACGGAGACAAAGCACAGCCCTACTACTGGGCTGGATTCGAGGTGATTGGAGATGGGACGAGGCGAATCACTTTCAAAACCGACAAACCTGACGGTGGAAGAGCGGGCGCGGGTCTTCGATAACACCGCGGCGAAGGTCACCAAGGAATACTTCGATCCCAATTACAACGGGACCGCCTGGCCAGCCCGCGCTCAAGAGCAGCGGGACGCGATAGTGGCGCTAAAGGACCCCGACGCTTTCGAACTCGGCATGCACGGTCTCGTACGCAGTCTGGGGACCAGCCACACGGGGTTCTACCATCAATCTGTCAGGCGAGTGCCCGGGCGACTTGCTATTGGTGCCAGTTTTCGTCGCGCCGAAATCGACGGGGCGCTGCGATGGATCGCACAAGACGTACATGAAGCAGGGCCTGGGCAAAAGGCGGGGCTCAAGCCTCTCGACATGCTGAAGGCGATCAATGGCTCGCCTATAGTTCCGCCTGAGCAGCCCATGTTCCCGATGGGAACAGAGCTTGAATTGCAGCTTCTGAGAGACAAAGATGAGCTGACGTTGAAGGTGGTTATCCCGCCCCCGCGGTCGCGAAAACAGCCCTATGCCGAACCCAAGCCCGTCACCAGTGCCCGATTGGAACACAGTGTGGGCTACCTCAAGGTCACCATTCTGCCGGGTCTCCTCGGACTGGACGTGTCGCGCGCAATCGACGCTGCCGTGGCTGAACTCGCCGAGTGCGATCGTCTAATTCTGGATCTGCGGGGACATCTGGGTGGTGGGCTGGGCGTCCTCCGACTCATGAGCCATCTCACGCCCAACAAGCTGCCCATCGGCTATACAGTCACTCGCCGACGCGCCGAACAAGGGTACGACAAGGAAAAACTTCGGACTCTCGACCGGCTGCCGACCGATCTCCCGAATGTGCTCGGGGTCGCGAAGATGGCGCTTAAGTACGTCGGGCGGGATTCTTCGGTGGCGTTGATCTCGGAAGGCCTCGGCGCGAAAAAGTGGCACGGCCGTGTGGCCATCCTGGTAAACGAACACACCGTGAGTGCCGGCGAGATGGTTTCGGCATTCGCAGCGGAAAACCACCTCGCCACTATCGTCGGGACGGAAACTGCGGGCCGGCTGATTCCCGGCTCCGGTTTCAAGGTCGGGCATGGCTACATGCTGATCATGCCGAAGGCGGAATACCTGACCTGGCAGGGCCGCCGCTTCGAGGGAGCCGGCATCAAGCCCGACGTCGACGTTCCCTGGTCGCCGGAAAGCTTCGCTGCTGGCGTGGATAATCAGCTCGAAGCTGCGGTTCAAATCCTGCGGGGGATGTGAGTGGGGAGCCAACCTCGACCCGCCGCTGTCCGGCGGACACCCACGGAGGCGGTACGGTCCGATTCCCGCCAAGGCGCACTTGGGGTCCTGCTTGTGTCCATCTCAGCCATCGGTTACCATTCCGGCTAACCTATGCGCAGATACTTGGGCCTTGCCCTTCTCGTCGGCTGCCTCTGTGGCCTCCCGGCCGGCGCCGCTCTCAGCCGGCAGGTGGTGGCCTACCGCATCCACGCCGAGCTCGATCCGCAGAAGAAGACGGTCACTGGGCGCGAAGCTCTCACTTGGACCAACGACTCGCCCGACGCCATTGGCGAACTCCAGTTCCACCTCTACCTCAATGCCTTCCAGAACGAGAAGAGCAGCTTCATGCGCGAATCCGGCGGCCAGCTCCGCGGCGACCGCACCACGAAAGGCAGTTGGGGCTGGATCGACCTGCAGCGCCTCCAGATCGAAGGCGGCGCCGAACTGCTCAACGCCATCCGCTACATCCACCCCGACGACGACAATGCCGACGACCGCACCGTCATGGCCGTAACCCTTCCCTCGCCCGTCAAACCCGGCGGCGCCGTCACGTTGAACATCGACTTCGTCTCCCAACTCCCAAAAGTCTTCGCCCGCACCGGTTACCGCAACGACTTTTTCCTGGTGGGCCAGTGGTTCCCTAAGATCGGCGTCTACGAAAAGGCTGGCATGCGCTACGCCGTCAATGGCGCCTGGAACTGCCACCAGTTCCACGCCAACACCGAGTTCTACGCGGACTACGGCGTCTACGATGTGGAAATCGTCGCCCCATCCGATTTCGTGATCGGAGCCACCGGCGTCGAGCAGCGCGTCACCGAGGACGCACAGGCCAAACGCAAGACCTACCGTTTCCACGAGGAAGACGTCCACGATTTCGCCTGGACCGCATCCCCGCATTTCATCCGCGTGGAGCGCCAGTTCGACCCTGCGCGTCTGGTCACCCCAGCCGAACTCGACATCACCGCCAAGCTGCTGGGTGTCGCCCCCGTCGAATTGGCGCTCAAGCCTGTGCGCATGATCTTACTCATCCAGCCCGAGCACCGCGCGCAAATCGGCCGCCACTTCCGCGCCACCGAAAACGCCCTGAAGTGGTTCGGCCTCTGGTACGGCGCCTACCCCTACGACACCATCACGGTGGTGGACCCGCCCTACGGCGGTGCTGGTGCGGGCGGCATGGAGTACCCCACCTTCATCACCGCCGGCACGTCCTGGTGGCCTGGCCCCAACGACGGCGTTCCCGAAGAGGTCATCGTTCACGAATTCGGCCACCAGTATTGGTACGGCATGGTGGGAAGTAACGAGTTCGAGGAGTCCTGGCTGGACGAAGGCTTCAACACCTACTCCACCGGCAAGATCATGGACCTCGCGTACGGCATGCGCGACCTGCCGATCTCGCTGCTCGGCATCCCCGCCGGCCGCCTGCTCGGCCTACCCCGCATCGATTCGGACACCGTCGACCGCAGCGCCTACCTCTTCTATGGCAAGCACGACCCTGTAGTGCGCAACGGCTGGCAGTATTACAGCCGCTACAGCTACGGCATCAATTCCTACATGCGTCCCGGAGCGCTGCTGCGCACGCTGGAAAATCACTTGCCACCCGGCGT
The DNA here is from genome assembly GCA_036502905.1 of Occallatibacter sp. Lineage (GTDB taxonomy): Bacteria > Acidobacteriota > Terriglobia > Terriglobales > Acidobacteriaceae > Telmatobacter. The sequence goes on from DASXXV010000120.1 coordinate 7,322, forward strand.
CATGGCCCGTATCATGCGCGCGTGGTACCAGCGCTATAAGTTCCAGCACCCCACCTCGCGCGATTTCGCCCGCCTCGCCTCGGAAGTCTCCGGCCGGGATCTCAATTGGTTCTTCGATCAATTCGTGTTCGGCACCTACCAGTTGAATTACCGCGTCGCAGAAGTCTCCAGCGACAAAATCGGGACCAGCCTGGGCTCCTTCCTGGAGAACGACAAACGGGTCGAGATCACGGCGAAGGATGCCGACGCGGATGCCAGGAAGAAGAAGGGCGCCGAACAGTACCGCATTATCGTCAAACTGGTCCGCGAGGGCGAATGCGTGTTCCCCGTGGACATGGAAATGCTGCTCGCAAACGGCGAATTGGTCCGCCACCACTGGAACGGCGTCGATCGCTGGGTCAAACTGGAATTCACCAAGACGTCCAAGCCGCGCGCCGTGGAGATCGACCCTGGCCGCAAGATCCTGCTCGACTCCAGCTTCGCTGACAACAGTTGGCGCGCCTCGACGTACCCGCTGACGCTCGCCAAATGGTCGTCAAATCTCCTCTTCTGGATGCAGATGGTGCTGCCATGACGGTCTTCCAGGTCCTCCGCCAAGGCTCCCGCTCCCTCCACCAGGCACGCCGTATGCTGCTGGTGTTCTATGCTGCCGCCACGCTTCCGGCGGTAATCGGAGCAGCTGTCGTGATGACCGTGCCCTTCGCGTCGCTCAGCCACAGCACCTGGGCCATTGCGCTCGGCAACAACCTGGATGCCTCTTGGGTCGCCGAGTTGATGGCCCAGTCCACTGTGCCCGCGCTCCCCATGCTCGCCGCGGTGGTGGGAGTGGCCGCCCTGGCGTGCATCCTCCAACTGTTTCTGCTCGGCGGCACACTCCAGATCTTTGGCGTGGGCGAGCCCTTTACCGCCGCAGCTTTCTTCGGCGGCTGCGGCCGCCATTTCTGGCGCCTTGTGCGACTTGGGCTCTTTTCCCTCATCTTTTTCGGCGTGGCCGGTGCCATCGGTGCCGGACTCAACATGGCCGGCAATAAAATCTGGGGCGAAGGTTCCGAATACACCCCGCTGATCTACTGGGGCTGGTTACGCACCGCCGTCCTCGCCTGCCTGCTGGGCCTGTGCAGCCTGGCCTTCGACTACGCCGCCATCCGCCTCGCCGTGCAGGACAGCCGCAAGTCCGTCCGCGCCTACCTGGGGGCTTTCCGCTTCATCTGGCGGGCTCCGCTCCGCACGATCGGTCTGTACATCGTGCTCTGGCTGGTCGCCCTGCTGTTCCTCGGCGCTTACTTTTGCATCTCCCAGTCGGTGCCGCAGACGTCGCTGGCACTGGTCTTCCTGCTCTTCCTGGTCCGGCAGGCCACCGTCCTCGCCAAGGTCTGGAGCCGGCTGCTGTTCTGCTCCGCACAATGCGCCCTATATCACGGCCTGCGCCCGATCCCCGTGCCCGTGGAACTGGCACCCGGACCTGAGCCGGAGCCGGCCGCACTCTTAAGCCCGGAACTCGAACCGCTGACGGAGCCAGTGACCCCGACCGCGCTCGAACGAGTTCCCCCGGAGGCGCCGCCCG
>DASXXV010000121.1:0-28116 GCA_036502905.1 Occallatibacter sp.
CGGGATCTAGGGCATGCCTTCCTCGATCACCTACGTGCCAAGCAACTCATTCGCTTCCACGTGCGCAGGCTGGAACATCTCGGCCTGCAGGTCACACTCACTCCGGAGGCAGCTTAATTTTCAGGGCAGATCCTTCGACTCGTTTTGGCGCTCAACTACCCCAGCGACAAAGACCTGTCGCTGGGGACCCCGGAAACGCGCCAAATTCCGCTCAGGATGACAAATTTGTAGATCACAAATTTGTATATGGTGCGCACTTAAGGACAGCACAGTAGGTCTTTAAAAACCTGAGTCTTTAACAGCCCAGGTGGTTAACGCCTTAATGCATTCGTCGTGGTTTCGCCTGGTGTAGTTCTTGCGATTGGTTCGGTAACAAGCGCCGCGACCGGGCCGTTTACTTTGAGGCGTGTAAAGAATCCGTAACATTTGACGCAAGTGTAAGTTCCCAATCCAATATCGGCGCGAACGTCTGGGCGGCTCACTTCGGGGTGAAGTGTGAATGCATGGATGCGCCTCCCGGGCGGATGCGCCTCACGCTTCCATTTGCGCCGGGTGCGCGCGCGGATTACGCGGCTCTCTTTTCTCATCGGCTGGCTGATGCTGCAGGTCATACAATTTGCAGGAAGGAAGCCAGCCATGCCGCGAAACCGAAGAGAGTTTCTCACCTACAGTTCTCTGGGCCTGCTGTCTGCGGCGCTGGAGGCCGCGTCGGCGCAAACCCCGTCGCAGCAGCCGGTGCCCGGTGCTCCGCCGGCATTCGGAACCGCGCCCGCTGTGGGTCCCGAAGTTTCCGCCGCCACATTTGCCGAGGCGCAGAAACTGGTGCAGGTGGAAATGAGGCCCTCGGATCGCGAACAGGCCGCGGCCAACTGGCGCATGCAGATGGCGCCGAGCTACGAGTTTCGTACCGGGCCCCGCAAGGTGGCGCTGGAAGAGACGCTGGCGCCCGCGACAGTATGGAATCCCGCGCAGCCCGGGATCGTGAAGCAGAACAGTGAATCCGACAAGGAAGCTGAGTTCGTTCGCAGCGCCGGGACCGATGTTCCGCTTCCGGCCACTGATGAAGCCATCGCTTATGCCACGGTGGCGCAGCTTTCGCGATGGATCGAAAGCAAAGTTATCAGCTCCGAGCGTCTGACCAATATCTATCTCGATCGGCTGGAGCGATTCGATGCGAAACTGCGCTGCGTGATAACTCTCACGCGCGATCACGCGCTGGCGCAGGCGCGGCAGGCCGATGAGGAGATAGCCGCGGGTCATTATCGCGGAGCTCTGCACGGCATACCCTGGGGCGGCAAGGATCTTCTGGATACCGCCAACATTCCGACGACGTATGGGGCGGAGCCGTATCGCAAGCGAGTGCCGAAGACGAACAGTACAGTGGTGGCGCGGCTGAATGCCGCGGGCGCTGTGCTGGTGGCGAAGTTGAGCCTGGGGGCGCTGGCGCTGAACGATGTGTGGTTCGGCGGCCAGACGATGAATCCATGGCTGCTGGAAGAAGGCTCGTCCGGATCGAGCGCGGGGCCGGGAGCGGCAGTCAGCGCGGGGCTGGTGGGCTTCGCCATCGGCAGCGAAACAGAAGGCAGCATTGTGAGTCCCACGATGCGCTGCGGGATTACCGGATTGCGGCCGACGTTTGGGCGGGTACCGCGAACGGGCGCCATGACGCTGTGCTGGTCGCTGGACAAGCTCGGCCCCATGACGCGCAGCGTGGAAGACACCATGCTGGTGCTGAAGGCAATCGCCGGTCCCGATCCCGGCGACCTGGCGAGCGTGCCCGGCGAGTTATCGTTTCGCGCCGGGGGCCGCATCTCCGGCCTGCGCGTGGGTTACTTCCCCAAGTGGATGAATGAGGCACCCGCAACCGAAGTTGACCGGGCGGCGCTAGCCACGGTGAAGAAGCTGGGCATGAAGCCGGTCGAGGTGTCGCTGCCAGACTGGCCTTACGACTCTCTCAATTTGATTCTGTTCAGCGAAGCGGGGGCGGCGTTCCAGGAACTCACGTTGAGCCGCAAGGTAGATCAGCTGAAGATGCAGGTCCCGGATGCGTGGCCCAACGTGTTCCGGCAGTCGCAGTTTCTTTCCGCGGTGGACTTTGTGCAGGCGGATCGCTTGCGCCGCAAAGTGGCGCAGGAGATGGCGCGCATTTTCTCGCAGGTGGATGTGCTGCTGGTTCCGTCGCTGCGCGATGAGATTCTGACTATCACCAATTTCACCGGACATCCGGCGCTGGTGCTGAGGGCGGGTTTTGTGGAGGTTTCGGAAGCGCGCAGCGACTGGGCGCCGGACCCCAGGCATCCGCTGCCGAAATTTTCGCCGCCGCGGCGGGTTCCGCATGGTGTTTGCCTGGTGGGGCGGCTGTTTGAGGAAGGCGTGATCGCCCAGGCGGGGATGGCGCTGGAAAGCGCGTTCAATGTGAATGGTGAACATCCGCCGGGGTTCTGAGTTGGTGATGGGTGATGACTGAAGTCGTGCCCCCTGTTACAGGGCGAGCGCGATGAGGTTTGTGGTTTCCCATGCCGAAAGGTCGGACCTGGGGCACGGGCTGTTACGGGAAAGTTAAGCGCGGGAGTTTTCCAGCGGCGGTGGAGACGAAGTGAATCTTCGTTGCGTAGCTGGACATCCAAGGCGCGAAGGAGGAGTTCCCTCTATGGCTAAAGTAAAAGGGCGGGCGGCGCAGGTGTCTGCCGCGGGCGGAGAGTTTCAACTGGTGGAGCGCGAGTTTGCCGATCCGGGCGCGGGACAGGTGCGCATCCGGGTGCAGGCGTGCGGCGTGTGTCACAGCGATTCGTTAACCAAGCTGGGGATCTGGCCGGGAATCCAGTATCCGCGCGTGCCCGGGCACGAGGTGGCGGGAGTGGTGGACGCGGTGGGGGCGGATGTGCCGCTGTTCAAGCCGGGACAGCGCGTGGGACTGGGGTGGCATGGGGGGCACTGCAACTATTGCACGCCCTGCCGCCGCGGCGATTTTGTTCTGTGCGAAAACCAGCCGATTTCCGGAATCAGCTTCGACGGGGGCTACGCCGATTATGTGATTGCCCCGGCCAACGCGCTGGCATTCATTCCTGAAGACCTGAAGGACGCGGATGCGGGGCCGTTGTTGTGCGCCGGGATTACAACGTTCAACGCGCTGCGCAATAGCGGTGCGCGCACCGGCGACACGGTGGCGATCCTGGGCATCGGCGGACTCGGCCACCTGGCGGTGCAATACGCAGCCAAGGCGGGCTACCGGACGGTGGCGGTGGCGCGGGGCCAGGACAAGGGCCCGCTGGCCAAACAACTGGGCGCGCACGTTTACGTCGACAGCACCACCCAGGATCCCGCCAAAGAACTGCAGAAGCTGGGCGGGGCGCAGATCATTCTGTCGACCCTGACCAGCGCCAAGGCCCTGGAGTGGACCATCGACGGTCTTGCGCCTAACGGAAAGCTGATCGTGGTGGGCGCTCCGGATGCGCCGATCACCATCAATCCGTTTCCGCTGCTGCTGGGCCGGCGCACCGTGGCCGGGTGGCCTTCGGGGACCGGCATGGACTCGGAAGACACGCTGAAGTTCAGCGCGCTCCAGGGGGTGAAGCCGATGATCGAGGTTTATCCGCTGGAGAAGGCCGCGGAGGCTTACGAACGCATGATGAGCGGAAAAGCGCGGTTCCGCGTGGTGATCACGACCGGGGCATGACGACAGGCGCGACTTTCCGGGCGCTCCGTGCGAGCCGGATTGCACGGAGCGGGCCGGGGGGGCATGACGGCGGGCGGATGGCGCAACTCCTGGCGGGAATTTCCGTCTAAGCGTGCAGTTGTATTTCTCGCGATGCGCAAGTCCTCCTTGGTTTGGCTGTTCGGTTTGTTTGCCTTGTTCTCCGCCGCGGCCTCCCCCACCGCGGCGCAATTAACCACTGCGCAAGCCGCAGCGAAGCCGCGCGCCGGCCTTCCAGCCCCTGCGCGGCAGGCGGCTGCGGCCACTGAGCATCCCCCGGTTCCGCTTCCGCTCTCCGGCAGCTTCACCGTCAACCAGCTGGGGCACGCGGTGGGAACGGCTGAATTTCGCCTGGTGGCGGGCGCGTCCGGTTACGACTCGGCATCCACCGTGCACGTTTCCATGCAAGGTCTCAACTATGCGCTGTCCAAGACGGAACAGCTCGACCCGGCCCACCACCTGGCGCATGTTTTGCTCAGCGCCACCATCAACGACCAGGCTGTCAACGTAACCGCCAGGCCGGACGCGGGTCAGATCCTGGTGAACATTTCCGCCAACGGGCGCAGTACCACCACTCGCCTTGCAGGCCATCCGGGGGCGGTGTTCCTGCCGGACTTCGATCCAGGCGCTCTGCAGACGCTGCTGGTGCTGGCGGAGGCGCAGAACGGCCGCGACCTGTGGGCCATCCTTCCCAAGCAGGCGGGCAGCATCGAAGCTGTTCAGCTTGCCACCTATGCTGATGAGCAGGGCGAGCTGGACGGCAGGTCACTGGCGGTGCACCACGTGGTGGCTACCATCGCAAAATCGGAGACGGACCTGTTTGTGGGTCCGGACAACCAGCTTCTGCAGGCCGAACTCCCCCAGCAGGGTTTTTCGCTGATCCACAAGGGATTCGTGCTGAGGCCGCCGAAGAGGCCGGGAGCAGCGCCGGCGCCGCCTCCACAGTGAATCAGTGAAATATGTGAATCCGTGAACAAGTAAGCCCCGCGTAAACGCTGCGCCTGGTGACTCCTTCACTCTTTCACTACTTCACTCATTCACTTATTGCTTACTCCCTCCCACTGTCCTTACGGGATGGCTGCGATCGCTACGGCCTGCACCGGGTCGGTTCCGGTGGCGGCGGTGGCGTACGACTTAAGCGCGCCGGTGGTGCCGATGGTGAAGGCGTTCAAGTCGGGGCTGCCGCTTGAATTCACCGCCAGGATGTAGGTGCCCTTGCTGTCTTCGGCCAAACCTACGGTGCTCACGCCGGTGGAAATGGTCCCGCTGGTGACTGCCGTGAGTCCGCTGGCGGTTCCCGCGGTGGTGGTGATGCCGAAGGCGGTGATGTTGCCGTTGTTACTGCCGGTGACCGCCTTGTTGGCGACGTAGACGTAATTGGTCGTGGGCAGGATGGCGGACACCCCGATTCCGCCGCTGGCAAACGGCGACCCGGTAACTTCGGTGAGGGTGGAGTTGGCGCCGATGGTAAACATCCGCACTCCTCCAGGATTGTTGCCGCTCACCGCCACGGTTTCACCCACGTAGAGAACCGGATTTGTCAGGTCCACGGCAAGCGCCGTGTCGCCGCCGGTGGTGTTCTTGGGAGCGATGCTTTTGAGCGCGCCGAAGGGATTGCCGGAGGTGGAGGCGGTGAATGGAATGATGCCGATGCCGGTGGTGCCCATGGCCACAAACACGTAGGGGTTGGCCGCGGAGGCACGGGTAATGGCGAGTTCCTGAACGCTGGCGGCGCCCGAGGGAAGATTCACCGACTGCTCCGATGCGTTGCTCAGCAGTAGCCCGGTCGTCGAGTCGAGCGGTATAGCGTTTACCGTGCCGGTTCCCGAAATCGCCTCCAGCAGCCAGCCGCCGCTGGGATCAACCACCATGGCAAACGCCGGGTCGGAGGAGATGACGTTATTGCTGTTCTGAAGAGTGAGCTGGCCGGTGGATGCGTTGATGCTGTAGACATAAATGCCGGCCGCGGTGCTCACGTATAGAAATCCCCCGCTGGGCGAAATGGCCACTGCGAAAGGAGCGGCGCCCAGGGTGTAGGGGCTGTTGGTCACGGCAGTCAGGTTGGTCGAACCCGACGCAAAGGAAAAGCCGGCCAGCCCGGCTGTCTTCTGATTAAGAACATAGAATATGCCGCTGGCCGAGCCGGTTCCGCCGCCTCCGCCGCTGCCGCTGCCGCTGGCCGCATTCCAGAAACCTTTGCATCCCGCCAAAAACGGCGCCACCGCCAGAAACAACCGCGCCCAAGTCCTGATCTTCATTGCTGATCCTCGTGTTCTGTTTTCCAAGATAGCCCTAACAGCGTAAACCAGGCGATTGCTTGCTTAACTGACGAATATCAATTTGCTTTTAGCTATTAGACGCCGGAAGAGGGGTTCAGATGCGCTGCCGGAATGACGCGGGAGGGGGCGTTTCCGCTCGGAAAAGGGCACGGGAGACGGATCCGGTCGGTTCCCTGTCCACTATTCACTGTTCACTGGTGTGCGCGCCAAACGAGGCGGGCGGCCGCCAGGTCTTCGATCGCCATGCCCACCGTCTTGTAAAGGACCCGGCCCTTATTTGGGATGGCTGCCGTTTCGGGGCGGGCGAGGATTTCGCCAATCTCGGCCTGGATGGTGGCGCCGGAGCCGCGCACATCGCCCGACTCGCGGCCCACGCATTCGCGCGATTCGGCAACCAGGTAGCTGGAGCGCATGACGTCGTCGTCGAGTTCGCGGGCGCCGTCCCCTGTCGCCCCCACGGCCAGGACTACCGCATCGGGCAGGAGCCAGCGTCCCTGTAACAGAGGTTCTACGGCGGCGGTAGCGGCGAGAACCACCTCGGCTGCCGCGGCCTCCTCGATGGCGACAGCGCGCGCTCCCACGGAATCCGCAAGCCGCTGCGCGTGCGCGGCCGTAGGGCTCCAGATACGGATTTCGCTCAATTCGGGCCAGACTACCCGGAGCGCCTGGATATGCGCGTTGGCCTGAACGCCGGAGCCGAGAATTCCCAGGGTGCGCGGGGCTGAAGCAAAGTGCAGGGAAGCAATCACTTCAAAGCCGGCCGCGGTGGTGGCCGCGGTGCGCATTTCGGTGATGAGCCGTCCGTCCATCAACGCCAGCGGCTCGCCGGTAGCGCGATGGAGCAGTTCAATGATGGCCATGTGGGTGTGGATACCCAGGTCGGCATTGCGCCGGTAAAACGTGACGGTCTTTACGGCCATCACATCGCCGTAGACCACGGGCATGACCGCAAACCAGCCGTCGCGGCTGCGATCCTCTGCAATACCGGCGCGCATGATCACGCGCGGCGGCTGAATGGCAAGCCCGGCCGAGTAGTCGATCAGCGCCTGGCGAATGGCGGGGATGAGCGCCTCGTAGGTGAGGGCGGCGCGCACTTCGGCTTCAGAGATGTACATGCGAGGTCGCTTCGCTACCTTTCTATCTGATCCCTACTGCCTGTCTATCTGATCCCTACTGCCTGATTCTTACTCCCTGGTGTGGTGTCCCCGAAGTACTTTGAAAAGCAACCGCGGATCCTTCGACTCCATTTGTCGCACGAGGTGCGCCAAATTCGCTCAGGATGACAAATCTGTATATGTTGTCGCACGAGGTGCGGCAAATTCCCTCAGGATGACAAATCTGTATATGGTGCGAACTTAAGGGACAGGGACGCCAGGGCCTGTTAACACTAGTGGGATGGCGCCCCAGTAGTGTTAACAGGCCCCTAGTTCGCTGCTGCTTCGCTCTTCTTGCGCGCGGCTTCAAATTCGTCGCCCGGCTTCCACTCCACCGGTTTGGCCTGCTCTCCGGCCAGCCATCCCAGAACAAATCCGAACCGCGCCAGCTTGGCATTGCCGCGAAAATCCCAGTCGGCGCTGTATTGGTCGGAGGGCTGGTGGTAGTGGTGCGCGACGTAGTCTTCGTATTGCGCGTGGCCCCAGGCCTCGTCATGTCCTGCGAACAACTCGCCCTGGTCCACGGAGAACGCGGGAATGCCGACGCGGGCCAGGGAGAAGTGGTCGCTGCGGTAGTAGTGGCCGGCGCCGGGGGTGGGATCGGGTAGCAGCTCGAGGTCGAATGCCTTGGCTACCTTCTGGACCGTGGGCCAGAAGTCGATGCGCTCCGCGCCGCCCAGGTTCACCGAGCGCGGCGTCCCGATGGGCAGCACCATGTCGTAATTCAGGTCCAGGGTGATCTGGGAAGCGGGCACGGGCGGGTGCATGCCGAGATATTGCGAGCCGAGCAGGCCCTGTTCCTCCGCGGTTACGGAGGCGAAGTACACATCGTGGGGCGGCTTTTGGGAGGACTGCGCGAAGGCCCGCGCCATCTCCAGGAGAATGCCGCAGCCGGTGCCGTTGTCCGCGGCGCCGTTGTAGATGTTGTCGCCTTTGGCGTTGGGATCGATGCCGAGATGGTCGTAATGCGCCGTATAGAGAACCGCATTGCTGCCCGAAGCGACGCCCGCCACCCGCCCCACCACGTTGGTGGAGTCGTAGCGCCGCACCCGGCTTTCCACGTGAGCCTTCAGGTGCACGGGCAGGTCCACCGCTTTGAATCCCTGCTTGCCGGCCTTTTCGATAGCCGCGTCCAGGTCGCCCACCGCGGCGAGCGAAAGCAGTTTCTGCGCCACGTCGTGCTGGATCCACGCGGCCGCCCGCAGCGTGGCGTCGGGGTCGCCCTGGAGGTAACTTTTCTCGATGGCCTGGGAGTTGCGCACCACTTCCCACCCGTAGCTGGCCAGGTCAGTGCGATGAATGATGAGCACGCCCACCGCGCCGCGCCGGGCCGCCTCCTCATACTTGTATGTCCAGCGGCCGTAGTAGGTGAGGGCCTTGCCTTTGAAGAATTTTTCATCCTCGGAGGGCGGCTCGTTGACGATCACCAGCGCGACCTTGCCGTGCAGGTCCACGCCGGCGTAGTCGTCCCACTGGTATTCGGGCGCGTGAATGCCATAGCCCACGAAGACGATCGGCGCATCGATATCGGCGGAGGCCTGGCCGGTCTGATCCTTGGCGACAATATCCGTGCCGTACTGGAGATCGACGGCCTGCGCGCCATTTTCCGGTGCGAAGGAGAATTTTGTTTTGTCCTCTTCGGTGTGCACGGCATAGAGGGGCACGCGCTGGAAGTAGGTCTGGTTGTCGCCGGCCGGCTGGACGCCGTCAAGCGCGAACTGGGTGGCGATGTATTCGGCGGCCAACTGGTCGCCGCGGGTGCCGGGCCCGCGTCCTTCCAGCAGGTCGAGCGAAAGGAAGCGCACGTGGGCGCGGATCTTCTCGCTGCCAATGGAGGCGGCGGCGGCGCGAGCGGCAGGGGGAACACCGGCCACCTGGGGCACCGGAGACGTCTGGGCCAGGGCGCACGATACGGCCAGGCCAAGGGCGAAAAGGGGCGCGCACGGGTGGAAACGGTGCACGGTTTTCTGAGTCAAGCGGAACCAATCTATCACGGACACGATTCTAAATTGGAGCACCGTCTGGAGGGAGGCCGGTTGAGCCGTCGTGGTCACGCGGACTCCGGCACAACAGGTTGGGTTTCCGGCGGCGCTTTAGCGGTGCGATTGGGAGGAAACTATGGGGTGGAGTTGCGTCGGCGGCGTGCCCTTGACGCGGGTGAGGACCTTGCGTGCGAGGCCGGTGAGGGCCATGCCTCCGGCGTCGGGGAACGGAACCCAGCGGCGCGCTCCGCCATCCACCGCGAGCCGGGCCAATTCTTCTTCGCCCACATGGCGGATGCGCACCACGTAATTCACGTTCATGATCGCGTGCCGGACGGTCATGGTGGTGTCGCCGTTAGGCACCGCAAGCAGCATGGGAAGCTCCCACATGCCGGGCATCACGCTAACGTGCGGGGGCCGCTGTTGGAGCAGGACCTGGGCGCGAGCCAGATCGAAACGGGGGCTCTTGTGCGCGGAGCGCAGGCAGAGCGCATAGCCAACTTCGCGAACTACGCTCCGGGCCCGGGGCGCCGTCCTGTGCTCGCCGCGAGTCTTGCAGAATCCCGCCAGGGGACACGCCAGGCACTGCGGATTGCGGGGCAGGCACACGGTCGCGCCCAGTTCCATCATGGCCTGGTTGAAATCCCCCGGACTGTCCGGATCCACCAGCCGCCCAGCCAGGTCGTACACTTTCCGCTCGTGCTCTCCGTCGGCGTCCCATGCCGCTACCCGGCACAACACGCGTTCCACGTTGCCGTCCACCACGGCGACGGGCTCGTTGAAGGCGATGCTGGCAACGGCGGCCGCGGTGTATGCTCCCACGCCCGGCAGCGCACGCAGCTCCGCGGCGGTGCCCGGCATTTTCCCGTTTCCGATGGCGGCCACGGCCCTGGCTGCCTTGTGCAGCATGCGGGCGCGGCGGTAGTAGCCGAGACCGCTCCACAAGGCGAGCACGTCTTGCTCCGCAGCCTCGGCGAGCGCGAACACGGTGGGAAACCGCAGCATGAATTGTTCGTAGCGATCCACGACGGCGGCCACGCGGGTCTGTTGCAGCATGATTTCGGAAACCCAGATGGCGTAGGGATCGCGAGTGCGCCGCCAGGGAAGATCCCGGCGATGCCGGCTATACCACTCCAGCAGCGCGGCTCTCAGCCGCGCGACGTGCTCCCGGTTGGCCAGGGTCTTCGCCATGGGGCCAGATTAGTGTACGATTTAGGCTGTGCAATTGTTGCTGATCAATATTAGAGCGGGTTGTGCGGTTAGATTTTTACAACTTTAGTAGCAATTGGGCGTAACTTTCTGCGCATTTCCAAAGAGGTTCCCAATGGTAACCTTACGGAAATACCCAAACTTGATGTGGATTTCCGGTGATTTTAGTCATTCGAGATGTGTGACTTTCCCATCCGGAAGTTACCTCGAGCAATAGTTTTAAAGGCCGGCAAGGCTTCGGCCGATTCATTAAAGGAGGTGGGTCCAGTGAAATATAGAAACCTATTTACATGTGCGCTGCTTGCGGCATCCTCGTTATTGGTTGCTCAAAGTTATAGTTCGTCGCTGGACTCCACCGATTCGGAATCTGCCCCGGGCGGCGGCGGCCATTCGGCGGTGTCGACCACGGCACCGGCGGTGGCGGGTGTCTCGGAGCGCCCATTTTCAAGGTTTTCCCTCGGCACTGGACTTTCTCCGTTGGGAATCCAGCTGTCGCTGACCACCAACGTCAACCAGCATCTCAACCTGCGCAGCACCGGGAACGTGTTCGGCTACTCCACCAAATTCACGACCAGCGGCATCGGCGCGGACGCCAAAATGAACATGAAGTCGGTCGGAACCGCGGTTGATATCTATCCGTTCCACAATGGTTTTCGCGTAAGCCCCGGGCTGCTGTTTTATAACGGCAACCAGGTCACCGCAACCGCATCGGTCGCCGGCGGCACCAGTTTCACGCTCAACGGCAAGACCTATTATTCAGCCAACGCCAACCCGGCTACGGGCGCCACTCCCGTCAACGGCAACGCACTCGTCAACCTGCACGCCACCAGCCCGGCGTTTACGATGACCACCGGCTGGGGCAACACGGTGCCGCGCAAGGGGCACTGGTCCTTCCCCTTCGAAGTGGGCGTGGCGCTGACCGGCGCGCCCTCGATGAAGGTGAACCTGGGCGGCTGGGCCTGCTACGACCAGGCCCAGAAGCTCTGCACCGATATCAGCAGCAAGACCGATCCTATCGCCATCGAGATCCAGAACAACCTGTCGGCCCAGGTGGGCAAGTGGACCAAGGATATCGAACCGCTGAAGACCTATCCCATTGCAACGTTTGGCGTGGCCTACAGTTTCGGGCTGCGCAGCCGGTAAATACATATAGATAGATTCGGGCCAAATAGATTAGACATTTTCCGGATGCCTTAATGGATACAAGGGCCGCCTCCCGCCGAGGCGGCCTTTCGTTGTAGGGCAGGGAAATCGCGTCGGCTTTGCGCTGCGTTCTATCGAGGATTTCACGCAACATTTACGCTGGGAAGGCGTCCAGCGTCGCCAGGAAGCGCATCTCATACGCACGCTCCAGCTGCGCGGACGGTATGCAGCAAATCGACTAGAGAGACTAGAGAATTAGTCTTCCCCGGCTCTGACCGGCCAACAGCATCCCACGGGCGCCCGCAAACTGGCCCGCGAAATTCCTCCCCCTGATGTTGGAAGCTGTAGATCTTCAACCTTGACGTCGGCTCCGATTCGGCAGGCCCGCCTGCATGGCTCCAGGAGATCCTCATATGAACCGCGCCGTCTTGTCTGTCTTTTTCCATTACCTGCTGTTCTCGTTTGCAGTCTCCGCCCAGGCGCCGGATCATTCCCTCTCCGGTCCGCCTTTGGCCGCACTTGCCGATCCCGACCCCATGGGCGGAGGGGGCCAGGCGGAATATTCCGCGGAACGCGGCAATGCCTTCACACGCGTAGTAACGGGCGTCACGGTGTCGACGCTGGGAATCGGGGTGGACGCCGGGACGAACCTGGGTCCGCGCCTGGATCTGCGCCTGTTCGGCAATTACACCAACATCACCCACGGTTTTTCGCGTAGCGGTTTCCGTATCGAGTTGAATGTGGGCCTGGCAAATGCGGGGGCGATGGCGGATTTTTATCCCCTGCACAGGTTTCCACTGCGCTTCAGCCCCGGCTTCCTGTACCTCAATCAGAATCGCATCGCCGCCAGCCTGCATGCCCGGCCGGGCGCGACCTTCACCATCAACAACGTGGAATATGCCTCCGAAACGGCCGATCCTGTCCACGGCAACGGCCGCCTGACCCTGGGCGGGGGCGGCTTCATGGTGACCACCGGCCTCGGACACATCGTGTCGCGCACCCGTAAACGATTGACTTTTCCCTTCGAAGCCGGCGTGGCTTTCATCCACACCCCGGTCGTGCAGTTCAACCTCCTGGGCCACGTGTGCGGCGTGAATCAGCCGGGCATTTGCCAGCCGGCATCCCAGTTTCCTACCTTTGCGGAAAATCTCGCCACGCAGGTGGCTTCGTGGAACCGCCGCGTCTCCCCGTTCCACATTTATCCTGTCCTGGAGGGTGGGGTCGCCTACTCGTTCGAACTGCGGGGCCGGGGCATCAGGTAGCGCTGAGCAGGCAGGCAGCACTGCAAACGGCTGAGTTGCACTGTTACCGGTGCAAAGTCCTGCTGAATCCAGGAAACGCCAACCGGAGCCCTGCGTTTCCGCACGACCGGGGAATCACCGTTGGGGTATGATTACGTCTATATACTGACCGGTCTGTCCCCCCACCCACCCCGCGACCGAAGCAAAACCCGCGGGGGATCAGGAGTCAGGCCGTCCTGGCGGTGTTTGTGTCACGATTTTTCCAGCGACTTGTGTTCGTGTTGGCTGCGGCGGTGTTCGCCGCTCTTGGTCTGGGCTTCGGCCTGGGCGAGTTCGGTTTCTTCGGCGTTCACGCCGGCGGAGACCAGGATGGCGCTTACCGCCAGATGAACGTCTATCAGCAGGTGCTGAAGCGCATTCAGACCGATTATGTTGTAGAGCCGAACATGAACGACGTCACCACGGGGGCGCTGCACGGGCTGCTGGAGTCGCTGGACGCCGATTCCAGCTATCTGACTCCCACCGAGTACAAGATCTACAAGGATCGCCCCGCCACCGGCGTCGCCCAGGTGGGGCTCACGGTTTCCAAGCGCTTTGGCTACGCGACGGTGGTCAACGTCCTGCCCGGGTCGCCCGCCGATAAGGAGCACATCAACGACGGCGATGTGATCGAGTCCATTGGCGACCAGTCGACCCGCGAGCTCTCGCTGGCGGTGATCCGCATGCTGCTCGACGGGAAGCCCGGAACCACGGTCACGATCTCGCTGGTGCGTCCGCGCAAGGCCGACCCCGACAAGCTCACTCTCAACCGGGTGATCGTTCCGGTTCCGCCCATGTCGGAACAGCAGTACGAGAACGCCTCGATTCTCTATCTCAAGCCCGTGGTCATCACCAAGGCGCGGGTGGACGAACTGGCCACCAAGATCAAGGCGGCCAAGACCCGCAAGATCCTGCTCGATCTGCGCGACGTTTCGGGCGGCGATCCAGAAGAGGGAATGCGCCTGGCCAACTTCTTCATTAACCAGGGCACGCTGGGTACGCTCGAGGGGCAGAAGTTTCCCCGCCAGACCTTCAGCGCCGATCCGGCGAAATATCTGACCTCCTCCCCGCTGGCGGTGCTGGTCAATCGCGGCACATACGGAGCGGCGGAGCTGACGGCCTCGGCCATCGAAGGAGCCAAGCGCGGCGACGTGGTGGGCGAGCGGACGTTCGGCGAGGGCTCGGTACAGAAGACCATCGACCTGCCGGATGGCTCGGCGCTCCTGCTCACTGTGGCCAAGTACCAGGGCCCCGACGGCAAGAAGATCCAGGACGAAGCCGTGGTTCCCACGGTGCAGTCGGGCCAGGCGACGGAAGACGACAGCAACGAGCAGGAGACTCCCGCGAAGGGCGATGAGCCTTTGAACAAGGCCCTGCAACTGCTCAAGGCAAAAAGCTAGATCCAGACCCTCATCCGGGCGCCCCATCCTGGCCCTTGCCGGGGTGGGGTTTTGTCTTTCCGGCCATCTGCGGGCCACGCTCCGGCCGAAGGTTTGTGAGTGTCGGTGGCCGACAACCGACAATCGCGATCCGTGCTACCCTCAAAGGCATACAGCATTTTTCGCCTGCGCTCGCTTGAGAAATGCCTTTGAGGCTCGAAGCCGTTGGCTGTAACCCCGACTCAACCTGCCGAACGCGACGGTTTAGGCCGTTCTCACCGGCTTGCGGATGATCTAGTCCGTCCGCACCTGAAACTTGCTGGAAAACGAGCGTTCGCCGTCCTCATTAGTCTGTCCATCATTACCGGCTCCCTGGCCGGTCTCATGCTGGTCTACTCCGTGGATTTGCCCCAGATTCACGATCTGGAGCGTTTCCGCCCCTCCACCACCACCGACCTCTACGACCAGAAGGGAAGGGTGATCGGCTCGTTCGCCCTGGAACGCCGCATCGTCATCAATTACAACGATTTCGCGCCCATCCTGCGCAGCGCCGTTATCTCCATTGAAGACAAGACGTTCGAGACCCACGGCGGGATCAACTTCTTCCGCATCTTCGGGGCGCTGATTCACGATCTCCGCACCCATGGCCGCGCCCAGGGCGCCTCCACGCTGACCATGCAGCTGGCCCGCAACCTGTTCCTCTCTTTCGACCGCACGGCGGCCCGCAAAATCCAGGAAGCCTACCTCGCCATCCAGATCGAGCGCGCATTCACCAAGGAACAGATCTTCACCCTCTACGGCAACCAGATTTACCTGGGCAGCGGCATGTATGGCTTCGAGGCGGCCTCGCAGTTCTACTTTTCCAAGCATGCCAAGGACGTGAATCTGACCGAGGCTGCCCTGCTGGCGGGTCTTCCCAAGGGCCCGGCCGCCTACTCGCCGATCCTGAATCCGGATAAGGCCCTGCGCCGCCGCAATCTCGTCTTGAGCGAAATGGAGTCGGACGGGGTGATTACCCATGCCGACGCCGAAAAAGCCCGCCAAGCGCCTCTGGGACTTCACATCGCACAACCTGCGGCCTCCGTCGCACCGTGGTTCCAGGAGGAGGTTCGCCGCGAGTTGGAAAAGCGCTTCGGATCGGAACAGGTCCATGAAGCCGGCCTGAGGGTGGATACGACGCTCGACCTCGACCTGCAGCAGACGGCCAATCGCGCCGTGCTCGACGGCCTGGCCGCGTACGAGCGCCGCCACGGCTGGCGCGGACGCATCCAGAACGTGCTCCACGACGGCATCTCCATCGAAGACTACCGGCATCCCGACTGGGGCCTGGCCTACCATGCCGGCGACTACGTTCATGCCATTGTGACCCGCGTTCTACCCCTGGAAGTGCATGCCCGCTTCGGCCCGGACGAAGTGGTGCTGATGGGAGGCGACTGGACGTGGACCGGGCAGCGTTATGCGGATGCTTTTCTCAAGCCCGGCGACGTGATCTATGTCCATCTCAGCGAGCAGATGGAAGGCACCGCCCATCGCGCCTCGCTGGAACAGGACTCCGGGATCCAGGGGGCGCTGATGGCCATCGACAACACCACGGGCGACGTGCTGGCCATGGTGGGCGGACGCGATTATTCCCTGTCGCAGTTCAACCGCTCCACCCAGGCAGACCGGCAGACCGGGTCGAGTTTCAAGCCGTACGTCTACACCACGGCGGTGGAGGAGGGAGCCAAGCCCGACGACATCATTGTCGATTCGCCGGTGAGCTTCGGCAGCTACTCGCCGCATAACTACGAGAACGACTTCAAGGGCGCGATGAGCCTGACCAATGCCTTCGCGGAGTCGCGCAACATTCCGGCGGTCAAGCTGGCGGCGCGGGTGGGCATTCACAAGGTTATCGACATGGCGCACCGCTTCGGCGTGACCACCAACATTCCCGCTTATCTGCCTATCGCTCTGGGCGCGGTTGAAATCACGCTCGAGGAACAGGTGGCGTCCTACTCGGTGTTTCCCAATGACGGCATCCGCGTAAAGCCGCGGCTGATCCGCAAAGTGTCGAACGCCGACGGCATCACCCTGTGGGAGGAGCCGTCGCAGGTGGACGAAGTCATCAGCCAGCAGACCGCGCGCACCATGATGACGCTCCTGCGCGCGGTGACGGCGCATGGAACCGGCGCGGCCGCGGCGCAGTTGAATCATCCCGTGGGCGGCAAGACCGGGACCACCAGCGACTACACCGATGCCTGGTTCCTGGGATTTTCGCCGTCGATCACGTGCGGCGTGTGGGTGGGGTTCGACAGCCGCGAGTCTCTGGGAGAGAAGGAGACTGGCGCCCGGGCTGCCCTGCCGGTCTGGATGACGTTTATGAAGCAGGCCATCGCCGGCAAGGATCATGAAGAGTTTCTGGGCGACGAGGGAGCGGAGAAGAGGCCGGTGCTGAAGGCGCAGGCGGAGCCGCCGGCCAAGCCCACCGTAACGCCCATGCCCCGGGCCAGTGCGTCAGCGTCGGCCCCCGGTGCGAACCCGCCAAAGCTTGCTACGGTTCCGATGATTGCGCAACACCCAGCAAGCCCGAAGCCTTCCGTAGTTCCTGCGCTCCCGCCGCGTCCGGCTACGGCCGTGCCCATCCAGCCAGCGCCGACGTCTGCGCCCGGGCTGTTAACGCCTCGCCCCGCTGCCAGACCGCCGATCAAATCCCCAACCCCCGCGACTCCTGCCCCGGGCCGGCCGACGATCGTTCACTGACAGAAATTCCTGGAGCGAAGGCGCGGTTCCGGCCAAGGCTGATCAGCACCGTCGGCTCGCAATCATCGAAGCAATCGAAAATACCGCTTCGCGAGGGCGACGTCCTTCATGATTTGCGCCTTCAGCGCTTCGGGAGAGGGAAACTTCTGTTCGCCGCGCAGGCGCAGCAGGAATTCGAGATGAAGCGGCGTGTCCTCGGTGAGATCCACGGACTCGAAATCCAGGATGTGGGTTTCCACGCTGAAGCCGGCGCCTTCAAACGTGGGGCGGTTGCCGACATTCGTTACCGCCTGGAAGCAGCGGTCGCCGACGGTCAGCCGCGTGACGTAGACGCCAAAGTCCGGCAACAGGCTGCGGTAGGGAGCGAGGTTTACGGTGGGCACAAGCAGCCGGCTTCCCACGCCGCGATCGCGTACCGGCGTGGAGCGCACCGCGAAGGGACGGCCCAGCATCCAGCGGGCGCGCTTCATGTCGCCCGCGGCAACCAGTTCCCGCACCGCCGAGCTCGATACTTCGAGGCCGTGCACGCGCACCGCCTGGTGCACGTGAACGGCAAAGCCAAATTCCTGGCCGAACTCCGCCAGTTCCTTCACGCCCGCCGCAGCGCGATGGCCAAAGCGGAAGTTGCCTCCCTCGTGCAGACCGCGCACCCGAAGGGCTTCGACCAGCACGCGCGAGACGAACTCCCGCGGCGGCATGTGGGCCAGGGCCTGGTCAAACGTGAGCAGCACGACGGCATCCAGGCCGGTTCCGGCCAGCAGCCGAAGGCGTTCGGAAGTGGGCGTCAGCAGCCTGGGCGCGCGGTGCGGCCGCAGCACGGACTCGGGATGCGGGTCGAATGTGACGGCTACCGCTTTCGCGCCGCGCGCCCGCGCCTCCTCCACCACCGCCCCCAGAATCTCCTGGTGCCCGCGATGCACGCCGTCGAAGTTACCGATGGCGGCAATCGACGGCCCGAACCCGGCGGGGATTTCTTCCATGGTCCTATACACCGGGATGGAGACCAGGGAAGAGTCGTTCATAGGTTCACGGCCACTTCCAGGCCGTCATACGCCAGGGCCACGCCCGGGGGCAGCATGCGGTTGGTCACCTCGTGGCCCAGTTCGTGCGCGATGTGCGTCAGCCACGTCTGGCGCGCGCCGATGCGCTGCGCCCATTCCACTGCCTGCTTCACGGTAGCGTGGCTGGGATGCGGATGGTGGCGCAGCGAGGGCAGCACCAGCGTAGACAGGCCTTCGAGCAGCGAGAAGCTCGACTCGGGGATCTCGCTCACGTCGGTCAGGTAGGCCGCATCTCCGAAACGAAACCCGGCAATATCCATCTGGCCGTGCTTAACCGGCACGCAGATGAAATCCACTTCGTGGACGCGCACCCTCTCGCCCAGCGGCTCAATGCGAACCCGGGCGCGGGTGGGATAGGTGGATTCGGAAGAGAAATGGTAGTCGAAGATTCGCTCCAGTACGGCCGCGGTTTCGTAAGTGGCGTGGAGCGGCATCGGCCCGCCGGAGCGAACCGACTCAAAGGTCAAGGGCCGCAGGTCGTCGAGACCCAGGATGTGGTCGGCGTGAGAATGCGTGTAAAGGACAGCGTCGATATGCCTGAGCCGGGAACGCAGGGCCTGCTCGCGGAAATCGGGACCGGTGTCAATGACGACCGCGCGCATGTGGTCCTGGCCGGGACCTTCGTGCCCCATCCTCGCGATTTCTTTCTGTCGCGAGGGTGGGAGGGCGCTCTTCTCGTCCGCCGGATTCCACCTCACCAGCACCGACGGGCGCAGGCGCCGGTCGCGTGGATCATTGGACGTGCACACCGCGCAGCCGCATCCCAGTGTAGGCACGCCCATGGACGTGCCGGTACCCAGAAATGTGAGGCGGCCTTCCATGGTGCAGCAGTCTAGCGCTTCCCCGGCGGAGGGCCGGGAGGCGGCTGCATGCTCTGCATGGAGATCATGTTGGTCAGCTCGAGAAATGCCATGCGCACCTCGTACAACACCGTCTCCAGGGTGCGTTCCTCGGCTTCGGTAAGGTTTCCCTTGGTCTTTTCGGTCAGGATGCCCATCAGGTCGATGGTCTGCTTGGCACCCAGGATGTCGATGCGGGCGCGCTGGCCATCCTGCCCGGCACCCATCTGGATCATGGCGGAGACGTATAGCTGGTTGACGAGGTGGTCGAAGGTGACCGCGGGCTGCGGCCCGACGCCCGGGTTTTGGGCGCGGATCAAATCTTCCAGCCGCTGGGACGACGCGTCATAAGCCATCTTCTGCTGCCGGCTCTCTTCGGGCGTGGGAGCGGGAGGCAGTTCCGATTCGGTCTCCAGTTCCTCGCCGGAGGCCGCCGCCGCACCGGGGCGCGGAGCCTCGGTGACCAGTTGCGGACCGGGCCGCGGCTCTTCCTTTTTCGGTTCTGGCTTCGGTTCTGGCTTCGGCTCCTTTTTGGCCTCCGGGTTCGGCTCGGATGGAGGCTCGGGCGTTGCAGGATGCGTGCCGGCGGCAGCATGCGTGCCGGCGGCAGCATGCGTGCTGGCTGCAGCGGACGCGCTGGGTGCAGCAGCCGTGCTGGCAGCAGCAGACGCGCTGGCTGCCGCCTCGCGCTCCTCCTCCTCGGCTTTGTACTTGCGGCGATCGATGACTTCGAATTTCGGCGTATCGCTCATATTTCTATCTTTCCACACTGGATTGGAGATCCGCTGAACCCGGTAGAATGCTGGCGCTGCCAACGGTCTCGCCCACGGGGTATTGCAGCGGCAGGTTGCGGGCCTCCGCCTCGCTCCGGATCATGCCGAGGGCGAACCGGCGCGCGCCGCCGGGCAAGGGTAGTTCGGTGGCGCTGGTGATGTGGCCCGCTTCGGCGCCGTCCAGCGTGAGCCGGGTTCCCGGCACCGGCAGGGGGCCTGCCAGTTCCAGCAGGCGCAGGTGGCGGTGTACATTCCCGCGCGACCGAATACGCTCCACGATTTCCTGGCCGATATAGCAGCCCTTGTCGAAGTGTAGCGCGCGCAACTGCGAAGTCTCCTGGGGCAGGTCGCGATCCACAATATCGACGCCGTACACCGGGATGCCCTCAACGATACGGAACGCTTGCAGGGCGGCAGCGCCGACCGGAGTGGCGCCCGCAGCCTGGAGCGCCTGCCACAGGTCCCCGGCCTGCGCCGCCCGAACCCAGATCGCATAGTGATCGGCCAGCACGCCGTAGCCGCGGCGGACCAGCGCCGGGCCATTCCATTCCGCCCAGGCCTGCATCATCGGCTCGGGCAGCACCGGCAGCCCCAGCCGGGCCAGGATCTCGCCCGCTTTGGGCCCGGCCAGGCCGACCGCCGTTTCCTCTTCCAGCCGAACCAATTCCACATCGTCCATGATGATGAACCGGTCGAGGTGGGCCAGCAGCTTTTCGGCCTGGTCGGCCGTCACTTCCAGCTCCAGGCCGTCACTCTCTTTCCAAACGGTGAGATCGCCCTGGATGCGTCCCTGGGCGTTAAGCACCAGGTTCCAGGCGCCGGTGTTGGGCGCTAAGTCTTTCACCATGTTGGTGACCATGCCGCTCAGCCAGCGAAGGCGGTCCTCGCCGCGCACCGCTACGCGGCGCAGCCATCCCCGGTCGTGAAGGGCGGCTCCCAAGGCCAGCGCCTCTATTTCACGGGGTCGCACGTCCAACTCAACAGGGGTAAGCACCCCGTGAAACAGGGCGCAAGTGGGCGGGGGATGGGTGGATGCGAGGAAACCGGCTAGCACGGTAGCCGCCGGGGATGCGGCAAGATTCAAATCCGTCATGCGAGAATAGCCCCGGTATTTTGGCGAACAATCCCGGAGTCCAGGCGCATCTTAATTATAGCCTCGAACGAGTACCAGGCCGGCGGGCGCGAACGGCGCAAGGAGAGTGGATGAAGAAGCAGTTTATGGAGGCGGCGAGCCGCTGGCGAACGGTGACGATTGCGGTTCTGCTGGGCCTCGCCACCACGCTCGCGGGAGCGCAGTCCCCGCAGGAGGATAGCCCGCACCCGCCCCCGGTGAAGGGGCATGACTCCGGCCGGGAGTCGACCGCCAAAAAGCCCGAGACCCATATCACCCCCGAAGAAGCCAAGCAGCTTTTTGCGCTTGTGGATCAGCTTATCCAGTTCTCCTCGGACGAAACCGGCTTGCCGATCAAGAGCAGCGTGAAGCGGCAACTGACGACGCGCACCGAGGTGGAAGCCTACCTGAACCAGAAATTCCAGGAAGACGAAAGCGCCAAGCGCCTGCAGCGCGGGGAAATCGTGCTGAAGAAATTCGGCCTGCTGGATCGCGACTTCGACCTGAAGCCGTTCCTGCTTTCGCTGCTCAAGGAGCAGATCGAGGCCTACTACGATTCCAAGACCAAGACAGTCAACCTGCTCGACTGGGTGACGATCGAGGAGCAGGGGCCGGTTCTGGCGCATGAGCTGACGCACGCGCTCCAGGATCAGCGCGTCGACCTCGAAAAATGGAATGACCAGACCCCCAACGACGTCTCCACCAACTACCGCGAGGACCTGGACCATCTCGCCAAGGACGAAGTGGATACGGCCCGCGAAGCCGTCGCCGAGGGCCAGGCGACCGCGGTAATGATGGACGACATTCTCAAGCCTATGGGCAAGAGCCTGATCAAGGATCCCGAGGTGGTGGACTTCATCAAGAACTCGATGGCCGGCTCGGAGAACTCGCCGGTGCTGGCGCGCGCGCCGCTGCTGCTTTCCGAATCCCTGCTGTTCCCCTACCGCGAGGGTCTCAGCTTCGAGCAGGACATCTGGATGGACCAGGGCCAAAAGGCGGCCTTCGCCGGAGCGCTGGACCGGCCTCCCACTTCCACCTGGGAGATCATCAACCCGCGCGAGTTTGAAAAGGCGAAGGTGCCGGTGGTGCCGCTGATGCCCGACATCCACCCCATCGTCGACGGGACTTACAAGGCGTACGACATCGGCCAGGTGGGCGAACTGGATCTGCACATTCTCACCCAGCTGTTTGGCGGCGAGAAAACCGCGCGGGACCTGACCCCATCGTGGGATGGAGGCATCTACTGGGCGGGCCAGCGCCTCAGCGCGAAGACTCCCGCCGAGCAGGCCAGCACCAAGTCCATTTCGCTTTTCTACCTGTCGGCGTGGAAGAATGCCGCCAGCGCGCAGGCGTTCGCCGATCTCTATGCCAATGCGCTGGGACGCAAGTACTCCGGCCTGCACAAGGATGAAGCCCACGCCGCCCCCACCGATACTCCGGCGGGTGCAGTCGAGGAGGTCTTCTCCACCAACGAAGGCCCGGTGGTGATCACTACCCGCGGCCGGCTGGTCTTCGTTGCGGAAAGCTTCGATCTGGACCAGGCGCGGAAGCTCGCCAACCTGGTGCTCGATGCGCAGGGCACCGGCGACCTGAAGACCGCCAGCCTGACGCGGCGCCGCCCCCGCGGAGCCCCAGCCAGTGTCCCGACGTTGTCCTCAGGCCTGGTTCAGTTGTTTGCGGAGAGCGGCGTGATGAAGGCCGCGGTCGATGCGGGAGTTCGCATGGCTGCCACCCAGCACTGATCGGCGGCAGGTTCCGCGCCCCCATGCTGGCGGTGGTTCATACCGAAAGCATGGGGCATAAGACAGGGGCTTCGTCAGGTGTTGGTGTCGGGCTCCCTGGCCACCAGGTACTCGTTGACCAGTTCCGCCACCAGCACGGCGGTGGGAACGGAGACCAGCGCCCCCACCACTCCCTGCAACTCGCTGCCCAGCAGCAAGGCCACGATAATCGCCAAACCGGGCAGATCCACGCTCGATTTCATGATGCGGGGGGTGAGAAACGAGTTCTCCAGCCACAGGTAGGCCAGGTAGAAGATGCCGACGCCCAGCACCCGTCCCCACGAGTCTACGGCGGCGGCCGCCATAGCCAGCACAATGCAGAGGGCGGCGCCCAGGACGGGGATGATGTTCAGCAAGCCGGTGAGCACTCCCAGCGCCGACGCATAGCGGATGTGCAGGGAGAGGTAGGTGACGGTGCTCGCCAGTCCCAGGATGAGCATGAGGCTTCCCTGCCCGATGAGCCACCGGCCCATGCGGACTTCCGCCCGTCGCAGGGTGAGGTCCAGCCGCTCCCGGCGGCGCACCGGGACCAGCGACAACATCCAGCGATACGCGGTGTCGCCCTCCAGCGTGAAATAGATCGTCAGGATGAGCCCCATGGCGATGGTGAACAGGGAACCGGCCCAGCTCTTGATTGACAGGAGCAGGTAGGTCGCGCTTTCTCCGGCGAAGTTCTGAATCTGATCGCTGAGGTCGGTGAAGTTGATGCGATTCACCAGGGGCACGTTGCGCAGCCGTTCCATGATGACCGGCATGCGCTGGGGCATTTCCTTGCCGAATTCCTGCAGGTCATGGGCCACCGGCGGCACGGCGATAAATCCGAATGTGACCAGCCCGCCAATCACGAAGAGCAACAGGATGAAAATGGCGACGCGGCGGAAGGGCTGAAATCGCCCGATGCGGAGGTTGGCGACGAATTGCACGGGCGGTTGGAGCACCACCGCAAACAGCGCGCTTACGTACATCAGCACCAGCACCTTGTGAACCAGCCACGCCACGTAAAGCGCCAGTGCGATGGCAAATGCGAATGTGATGTCGCTGCGCAGGCTGCGCGACGAACGGACGAAAATGGTCATGCGCGGGATTCCTGCAAGTCTCGATCACCTCCGGGTCTTATCTAAGATGCACGCCCGGGGATTATGCGCCGGTCAGAGGACCTTGCGCGCCACCCCCGGCCTTACCGGGGTTACCTGAGCGCCCTGCCGGGGTGGTCCGGCGCGAGTGGGTGCCCGCGATCCGAAGGCCGGGCAGGCGCTCCATATCGCTTTGAGACCTCGGATACTTACTCGTTTCCGCTCAGAATCGATCCGACGATTCCTCCTAAAACACCGGCACCCGCGGTCTGCGAGACTTCGCGGCCGGAGCGAGGAAGATAGTGCTCGATCTGGTGAGCCAGGCGCGAAATGGGCAGGGTCTGAAGCCATACGGTGCCGGGGCCGATCAGTTGGGCAAGGAACAGCCCGTCCCCGCCGAAGATGATGTTCTTGATGCCCGGCACGGTGGTGATCTGGAAGGAGACGGTGGACATGAACGCGCCCACATGGCCGGGGTGCACGCGGAGCATTTCGCCGGGCTGGAGGTCCTTGCGGATCAACTCGCCGGAAAGCTCGAGCCATGCGGTTCCAAGGCCGGCGATGCGCTGGAGGATAAAGCCTTCTCCGCCAAAGATGCCCGCACCGAGATTCTGCTGGAAGCCGAGGTTAATGGTCACCTGGGGGGTGGCGCAGACGAAGCCATGGCGGTGGACCATGTACTCGTATCCGTTGCCCACCTGCACCGGCAGGATGTGGCCGGGAACCTTGGCGGCGAATGCGACCTCTCCCGGATACTGCCAGGCACGGTATTCGGTCATAAAAATGGAGCCGCCGGCGATGGCGCGCTTGAACACGCCGAACAGGCCACCGCCTCCGCCCATCTGGGTATGGGTGGTCATCTGGATGGATTGCGTCATCCAGGAGAGCTCGCCGCTCTCCGAGAACACGCTTTCGTTGGGATCGAGCTGCACTTCGAGCACCGGCATGGTGGTGCCCTGGATACGGGTTTGCATTCGGCCTCCTAAGGCCCTCAAGCGAAGACCCGCCTGCGGGACCCAGCCTGGTTGGAATCAGTGTACACAGGAGGTTGTGAACATCGGGCCCATCCGCTTCAGGCCGGGCAGGGATTCCCGGCGGCCAACAAGCCGCCGCGCCCAGGTGCGCATCGAACCGGTCATGAGGACCTTTTCGATTTTCGCGCTGGCCCTGATCTCAATGGCATTCACCGCCTGCACCACCGAGCAGCGCAGTCCCGACGAAATCCGCCGGCAAACGGCGAGCGCCACGTCGGCTGCCACCCGCGATGCCAAGGCCGTGGCCGAGGGCGTGGTCGACGGCCTGCGACACGGAAGCACGGTAAACATCAATAAAGCGTCCGTTAAGGACCTGGAAAGCCTGCCCGGAATCGACGAAGCGGCCGCCAACCGGATCATCGACAACCGTCCCTACGACGCCACCGGCGACCTGGTGAAGAAACACGTGATCTCGAAGTCCGAATACGACCACATCGCCGAGAAGGTGACCGCGCGTTGAAGAGGAAAGCCTGAATCTGTCCGGCCGGCGGTGGTCCGAGACCGCCGCAGGCGGTTTTCCCACCCCACAAATGTGAATTTCCGCTCACGAGGGCGCGCCGGTCGTTGACCCTTGCGGGGTTTCTTGCTATTCTCAAAAGGTTCGCAAGAACGTCCCTTTTTGTGTGTCTCAACCTAAGGGATGTAACGGACGTCCGGCTGGGCGGGTTAAAATGGTCGGACAGATCCCTGGGCCAGGTGAATTTCCGCCGGTCCGAAAAGTCCTGAAGCTCTCCTCTTGCAGAGGGCTGGGATACGCGAAAGATCCGGGAATCAGGGCCGGGCCGTTGGCCCGGGACATGGATCGATCGCAATCGTTCGCTACGGTGCTCGCGCGTTCTCCACCTTGGAGGGCTATGCGAGCCGGAATTGCGAAACGGAGTTGGCTTTCCCCGGAGTGTAAGGGCGAAACGCACAGCCACCGTCGCAGTTCTCGTCTGAGATCGGTAGAAGGCAGACGCGAAGCAGCAAATGGGCTTCTGTGCGCTTGGGCGCGGGCCGAAAGGCTCCTCCAGGACCAGAACAGCCCGCCAGGCTGCGCGCGGCTGTTGGTGTGATGGGGTTAACGGTTTCGCAAGGAGTTTTGGTTTGCCTACATTCAATCAGCTGGTTCGCAAGGGGCGTACGGCCCCCCGGTACAAGACGGCATCCCCGGCGCTGCAGGCCTCGCCGCAGCGGCGCGGCGTTTGCACCCGCGTGTACACCCAGACGCCCAAGAAGCCGAATTCGGCCCTGCGCAAGGTGGCCCGCGTGCGGCTGACCAACGGCATTGAAGTGACGACTTATATTCCCGGCATCGGGCACAACCTGCAGGAGCACTCCATTGTGCTGATCCGCGGGGGCCGTGTGAAGGATCTCCCCGGGGTTCGCTACCACGTGGTGCGCGGCACGCTTGACTCGGTGGGCGTAGCCAACCGCAAGCAGGGCCGTTCCAAGTACGGGGCCAAGCGCGCCAAGGGCGGAGCGGCGCCGGCCAAGGGCAAGAAGTAACAACCGTGGTCAGTGGTCAGTGATTAGTAAGAGCCTGACGACTGAACTGAGAACCGAAAGCTGATTTTTGAGGAACTATGCCGAGAAAAGGGCACATTTCGAAGCGGGAAGTGGCGGCGGATCCGGTTTACGGGTCCACGCTCGTGACCAAGTTTGTGAATTCCATGATGTGGGGCGGCAAGAAGTCGACCGCGCAGTCCATCTTCTACCAGGCCATGAAAAACATGGAAGAGAAGGGCGGCGGGGAAGAAGCCATCAAGCTCTTCAAGAAGGCGGTGGAGAACGTCAAGCCGCTGCTGGAAGTGAAGACCCGCCGGGTGGGCGGGGCCAACTACCAGGTGCCGATCGAAGTGAATCCCGACCGGCGCACCTCGCTGGCCATCCGCTGGCTGATCAGCTACGGTCGCGCGCGGGGCGAAAAGGGCATGATCGACAAGCTCTCCAATGAACTGCTGGACGCGGCCAACGGCCGCGGCGCGGCGATGAAGAAGAAGGAAGACGTGCACCGTATGGCGGAAGCCAACCGGGCATTCGCGCACTATCGGTGGTAGCTAGACAGTGGCCCGGGATCAGTGGACAGTGAACAGTGTCCGCCCGATCGTCCCCACCAATTACTGATCACTGTTCACTGGTTTAACCGCGGGCATTTCCGCCCGCGAAAGGATTTTGACTGTGGCACGCACTATACCGCTGAATCGCTGCCGGAACATCGGAATCATGGCGCATATTGACGCCGGCAAAACGACAGCGACGGAGCGCATCCTGTTCTATACGGGCATCACGCACCGCATCGGCGAAGTGCATGAAGGCACCGCCACCATGGACTACATGGAGCAGGAGCAGGAGCGCGGCATCACCATTACGTCGGCCGCCACCACCTGCATGTGGCGCGACTATCGGATCAACATTATCGACACCCCGGGTCACGTGGACTTCACGGCCGAGGTGGAGCGTTCTCTTCGTGTTCTGGACGGCGCGGTGGCCTTGTTTGACTCGGTGAGCGGCGTGCAGCCCCAAACGGAGACGGTGTGGCGGCAGGGCGATAAGTACAAGGTTCCACGCATCTGTTTCGTGAACAAGATGGACAAGAACGGCGCTGACTTCGAATACGTGCTGGACACCATCCGCAAGCGCCTGGGCGCGCGCCCCGTGGCGCTGCAGATTCCCATCGGCGCGGAAGCCAATTTCAAGGGCGTGGTCGACCTGATCGAGATGAAGGCCATTCTGTGGCACGACGAGACTATGGGCGCCAAGTACTCCGAGGAGCCCATTCCCGCCAATCTGCAGAAGAAGGCGGAAGCGTTCCGCCTGCAGTTGATCGAAGTGATTGCGGAGACCGACGACGTTCTGCTGGAGAAGTTCCTGGAGGGCGAGACGCCCACCATCGCGGAGCTGAAGTCGGGCATTCGCCAGGCGACCATCGACCTGAAGGTGTTCCCGGTGATTTGCGGAAGCGCTTTCAAGAACAAGGGCGTGCAGACGCTGCTTGACGCGGTCATCGATTACCTGCCCTCCCCCCTGGACAAGCCCCCGGTGGAAGGCATCGATCCCAATCATCCCGATCGCAAGGTGATCCGCAAGGTCGAGGACAGCGAGCCCCTGTCGGCCCTGGTGTTCAAGCTCATCAACGATCCGTTCGGCAAGCTTTCGTTTATCCGCCTCTACTCGGGCTCGCTCAAGACCGGCGACACGATTCTCAATCCGCGCACCGGCAGAACGGAGCGCGTGGGGCGCCTGGTGAAGATGCACGCCAACAAGCGCGAGGATATTAGCGAGATCTATGCGGGCGACATCTGCGCGGTGGTGGGCCTGAAGGACCTGAAGACGGGCGACACGCTGTCCGCACCGCAGCACCCCATTGCGCTCGGCGCGATTACTTTCCCGGAGCCCGTGATCTCGGTGGCGATCGAGCCCAAGACCAAGGCCGACCAGGAGAAGATGGGCATCGCGCTATCACGGCTGGCGGATGAGGATCCCACCTTCAAGGTGCGGACCGACGAAGACTCGGGGCAGACCATTATCAGCGGCATGGGCGAGCTTCATCTCGAGATTCTTGTGGACCGCATGAAGCGCGAGCACAAGGTCGAGGCGAATGTG
>DASXXV010000122.1:0-35848 GCA_036502905.1 Occallatibacter sp.
CACTACTGGGATGGCAGCGACGGGAGCCAGTTTTTTCCCAGTTCTAGGAGAGAGGAGTGAACTGTAGCCGGTTACTGGAGCGAGGAGCGACAACGAAATGGGGAAAACTGGCCCCGTCCCTTCGGGTTGCGGCGCGAAATCGGGCCATACTTCGTTGTCGTCCTAGGCGGTGGGCCCGCCACAGCCGTCGTCCTCCGCCTCGTCTGGCCCGATTTTCGCTCGCAACGCTGTTCATCCCAGTAGTGTTAACAGGCCCTAATGGCTGGATTCCTGTCCGGCGTGCTCGATGCGTGCCCAAAGCTCCTTGATGCCCGCGCCCGTTTTTGAAGAGGCTGGAAGAATCTCCTCGAGTTCGAGGCCGCTCCTGAGCGCCCCCAGGTTGCGCGTGCGTTCGTTGCCGCTCAGCCGATCCACCTTCGTTGCAACAACCACGAACGATCGGCCCACGTGCGTCAGCCACTCGAAAAGCTGCTTGTCGCGAGGCTGCGGCGGTACGTTCACGTCCACCAGGCACACGCAAAGCCGCAGCATCTCCCGCTCGGCTAGATACGGCTCGATGAACTTGGGCCACTCCGCCGAAATGGACCTGGAGATCTTGGCGTAACCGTACCCAGGCAGATCGGCGAACCTCATTTGAGGCCGCCCCTTTTCATCCAGAAGCAGAAAAAAGTTAATCGCCCGCGTGCGGCCCGGCGTCGAAGAGACCTTGGCAGCCTTCTCACCGACCAGTGCGTTCAGGAGGCTCGATTTGCCCACATTGGAGCGGCCCAGGAAGGCTATCTCCGGGAGCGCCGGGGCAGGGAACTGCGCCGGAGCCATGGCCGAGAGGAGGAATTGTGTCGAATAGCGCATACGCGGACATCTTGAGGATACAAGGGCATCCTTCCTGCTTCAGGCGGCGACCTGCTTCAGGCGCTGGAATGCCTTGTCGACGAAGGCTGCTCCGTGGGACGCCCCGACGAGCGTGGGGCACCCGCGGGGTGGGGCACCCGCGGGGTGGCCCACCCACGGTCGTAGTCTGCGGATGATCGGCTTAGTACACGGTGTTGTTGGCGTCGCTTTTGGCGTCCATGTACGCGACGTCGTAGGCGGTGCCGGTGACGCTCACGTACTGATTGTTCAACTCGTTACCATCGGTGGTTCTGTAGATGTGCACCTGGCCGCCCTGGGCGACGTAGATCTTGTGGAGTCCTTCGACATTGGCGATGCCGGTCAGGTCACCCTGGTAGGGCTCCAGCAAAGTCACCGCGTTGCTGGAAGTGTTGAACATGGTGAGGCAGCCATAAGGTAAGCCCTTGGCGTAGCGCTCGCCGTTAGTGCACTTGGTCATGCCAATCCAGAGAGTGCTGTCGTCGGCCAGCAACAAGCGGCTGGGCGCGCCGGGCGCGCCATCGCTGATGGAAATGGGGCTGCCTGCGGTGTTGGCGTTCAGATCGACGGGGGTGAGGAATCCGGTGAAGAGGCCGTCGGCCTGGAGTTGCTGGCCGACCACGTACATGGTCGAGCCGGAGATCAGGGCATTGCTGGATCCGCCGGGAATGGGGACAGAGGGAATACCGCCGGCAGCGGGAAACTTACCGGACTGCTGGCCGACCTGGAAGACCATGGGACCGGTGGGAAGCTGGGCGACCGAAGCCGTGGTTCCGCCGCACTCGGGGCCGCAGTTAAGCACGTAGGCGGTGCCGCCGTCGGGCGAAAAGAGGGCTTTGATGGGACGGTCGAAGGTCAGGGGGGCCCCGTAGGGGATGCCGTACTGATCCACGTTATCCGGACTCTGCGCCTGGAGCAGGCACCATATGGGCGCGTTCATGGGTTCGCAATCCACCGCCGCCTTGGGCCATGTGGTTGGGCCGCCGGAGTAGCCGGTGGTCTCGGCAGCGGTGAGCTTGCGGGGGTAGTAGATATAGTTCGAATTCTGCACGAAGGCGATAGCGACGGTGCCGCCGGGGTTCACGCTTACGCGGTAGACGCCCGGAAGACTGAGGCCGATGGAACCGCCGCTGGACTTGTCGACCACGGTAAAGACGTGCGTGGTCTGGCTGGCGGCAAATGCGTAGATGCCGTTGCGCGTGACGAACACGGCGGACGAGGTGCCATTGAGTCCGGACTGGGTGCCGTTGGTGGACTCCTTGGCGTAATTGATGAACGTCAGGCTGCCGTCGCCGGAGCCGTAGACGGCGCCCTGCAGCTCTTCCGGCATGTTCTGGATGGAGACGGGGAGGGCACCGGAGAAGCCGCTGACGGAGAAACTAGGAGTTTTGCCGTTGTAGCTGGAGCGGATGTCGTAGTACCCGTCGACGATTTCGAGCGCTCCCTTGGTGAAGGCGCCGGGATTCTGGACGGCAATGAGCACGCGGTTAATCAGTCCGCTGGGCGGCAAAGGACGGCCTGCAAAATAGGTGGTTGTGCCACAACCTGCCAGCACTGCCGCGACGACGAGAGCACCGGCGGCGCTCAACCAAAGACTGCTTTTCTTCAAAATCCCTTACCTCGGCGAAAATGCCCCGCGAGTGGCGCGCAGGCGGTGAACGAGTTCAATGGCGATGGAGAAAAATGCGAAAAAACGCCATTCCGACGCAGATTCCAGCAATGCTTTTGACTCCCGAAGTATAACAAAGCAACCCGGTTTTTCTGGCGATGCGGGCGGGCGAGGCAGCCAGGCCGGGGTGGGCGCCGGATTGGGCCGTGCAACCGCCGATGCGGTAGCATGGCTACAGAATGCCGACCTTCGCGGACATCTTTGGCAGCCGGCCCGTGCTTGCCGACGGCGCCATGGGCACAGTGCTGTATGGGCGCGGCGTGTTTATCAACCGCTGCTACGACGAGCTGAACCTGTCCGACCCCAACCTGATCCTCTCGGTGCACGAAGACTACCTGCAGGCGGGCGCGGAGATCCTGGAGACCAACACGTTCGGCGCCAACCGGTTCCGGCTGGCGCGGCACGGGCTGGCGGGCAAGGTGGCGGAGATCAACGCGGCGGGAGTGGGGCTGGCGAAACAGGCGGTGGCTCACCTCAAGGAAAAGCAGGCCGGCGAGGCGTGGGTGGCGGGATCGGTAGGGCCGCTGGGAGTGCGCCTGGAACCGCTGGGCAAAACGGGTCTGGAAGAAGCGCGGGCGGCTTTTGTGGAGCAGATCCGGGCCCTAGTGAATGCGGGCGCGGACATGCTCATCGTGGAGACCATGCCGGCCCTGAACGAAGCGCGCGAGGCGCTGGCGGCGGCCCAGGAGGCGGCTCCGGACCTGCCGCTATTGGTAATGGTGACCGTGGACGACGAGAGCAATTGCCTGGACGGCTCGTCGCCGCAGCAGGCCGCCGTGCTGCTGACCGAATGGGGCGCGAATGCCGTAGGCGTGAACTGTTCCACCGGGCCGGCCACGGTGCTGACGGCGGTCGAAGCCATGCGCACCGCGACGACTCTTCCCATTGCGGCCATGCCCAATGCCGGCATGCCGCGGGCGGTGGAAGGGCGCAATATTTATCTCTGCTCGCCGGAGTACATGGCCAGCTTCGCGCGCAAGGCGATCGCGGCGGGAGCGCAGATTGTGGGCGGCTGCTGCGGCACCACGCCCAATCACACCCGGGCCATGCGTTCGGCGATGCGCGCCATCGATGCGCAGACCCGTGTCTCGGAAGGCGGCACGCGGGTGGCGCTGTCGAGCGAGACGCCTCCGGCGCCGCTGGCCCAGCGCTCCAGAATCGGGGCCCTGGTGGAGCAGGGGACCTTCATCAGCCTGGTGGAGATTGTGCCGCCACGGGGCATCGATTGCTCCAGGGAGATTGAAGGAGCGCGGCTGCTGGCGCAGCTGGGGGTGCACGCCATCAATGTGCCGGACTCGCCGCGGGCGTCGGCGCGGATGAGCGCGCAGAGCCTGTGCATCCAGATCCAGCAGCACACGGGAATCGAAACCGTCCTGCACTACACCTGTCGGGATCGCAACATTCTCAGCATCCAGTCGGATCTGCTGGGAGCCTCGTCGATCGGGCTACATAACATCCTGTGCCTTACCGGCGATCCGCCCAAGCTGGGAAACTATCCCGATGCGACCGCGGTTTTCGACGTGGACGCGATCGGCCTGGTGAACATCGTGCATCGCCTGAATCACGGGCTGGACATCGGCTCGAACTCGATCGGGGCAAGCACCAATTTCACCATCGGAGTGGCGGCCAACCCGGGAGTGCCGGATATCGAGCACGAACTGCGCCGTTTCCAGTACAAGGTAGAAGCGGGCGCGGAGTACGCCATTACGCAGCCGGTGTTTGATCTGCGGCTACTGGAGGATTTTCTCAAGAGCATTGAGGGATTCCGGATTCCTGTGATCGCGGGAATCTGGCCGCTGACGAGCCTGCGGAACGCGGAGTTCATGAAGAATGATCTGCGGGTGTCAATGCCGGAAGAGATCATGCTCCGTATGGCGCAGGCCAACACCCCGGATGCGGCGCGCCAGGAGGGCATCCGCATTGCGCAGGAGATGCTGGAAGCGGTGCGTCCGATGGTGCAGGGAGTGCAGGTGGCGGCGCCCTTCGGCCGCTACAGCGCGGCGGCGGAAGTGATTGCCAGCGTTCTGCCGGAGGCGACATTCACCGGGGCTGCGGAAAGCATCTGATCGCGCCACGGGCTGCTGCTGGAAACCCCGCGTACAAAGGGGGCATCGAGTTTTCGTCGCCCTGACCTACAATGATCAGAACACCCGGACGGACCCGCAACTATGCCCTCATTTGAAGAATCGCTGAAGAAGCTGGAAACCATCGTGGAACAACTGGAAAAGGGCGACCTCGCATTGGAGGAGTCGCTCAAGCTGTTCGAGGAAGGCGTGGGTTTGTCCGCGGCCTGCAAGAAGGAACTGGACGAGGCCGAGGGCAAAGTGCAGATG
This sequence comes from Occallatibacter sp., assembly GCA_036502905.1. Lineage (GTDB taxonomy): Bacteria > Acidobacteriota > Terriglobia > Terriglobales > Acidobacteriaceae > Telmatobacter. Next base: position 4,873 of record DASXXV010000122.1, read on the forward strand.
CTGGTGAAGCAGCGCGACGGTTCGCTGAAGGCGGAGCCATTTCTAACCGAGAAGACCTTCTGAGGGGTCTCGCGAAGGCGGGGCGTTTAGGCCTTTAACCTACCCCTGCGGAATGATCGGCTTCCAGGTTAGACGCGACACAAAAACGCGCCGAACCTGAACACCCGCCCGGAGACCCGGTACACTTTTCTCAGTGATCAACAACGATCCATTTGCGCCGCAGCTTGGGCTCAGCTTCGAAGAACCGCGCCCGGCACGCAGGATATGGCCCGTCCGGGAACTGGTGGGGCAGGTTCGCGACGTGGTCGAGCAGGAATTCGGGGATGTGTGGGTGGAGGGTGAGATTTCGAATTTTCGCCCCGCACCATCGGGGCATATGTATTTCACGCTGAAGGATGCGGACGCGCAGTTGCCAGTGGTGCTTTTCCGGAGCCAGGCGAGGTTGTTGCGTTTCCGGCCCGAGGACGGGCTGCACGTGCTGGTGCGCGGACGGGTGAGCGTCTACGAGCAGCGGGGCCAGATGCAACTGGTGGCCGAGACGATGGAGCCGGTGGGCGCAGGGTCGCTGCAACTGGCTTTTGAACAACTCAAGGAGAAGCTGAAGGCTGAGGGGCTGTTCGAGCAGTCGCGCAAGCGGCCGCTGCCACCATTTCCGCGCACGGTGGGGATCGTGACGTCGCCCACGGGCGCGGTGATCCGGGATTTTCTAAATATCGTGACGCGCCGGCACTCGGGACTGAACGTGCTGCTGTGCCCGGTATCGGTGCAGGGAGAGTTCTCGGCGGCCGAGGTGGAGCGGGCGCTGGCCTGCCTGAATGGCTCGGGGCTGGCCGATATTATCGTGATCGCGCGCGGCGGAGGTTCACTGGAAGACCTGGCACCGTTCAACAGCGAGCGGGTGGCGCGTGCGATTGTGGCTTCACGATTGCCGGTGGTTTCGGCGATCGGGCACGAAACGGACTTCACGATCGCGGATTTTGCGGCGGACCTGCGCGCGCCGACGCCTTCGGCGGCAGCGGAGCTGATCACCGAGGTGCAGCACAATATCGCGGAACACGTGGCGCGCCTCCATCATCGGCTGGAGCGCGCGGAGCGGTACCAGATTCTGCAGGCGAGACAGCGGCTTTCGCGGGTGCCGACGAGCCGTGCGGAGTCGCGCATGGCCGCGCTGTTGCATCGGCTGGAGCAGCGGCTCGATGATCTGGGCTTCCGCATGGAGAATGCAGCGCGGCGGCAGATTCGTACTCGACAGAGTTCGATGGCAGAGCTTTCGGCAGCGGTGATGCGGCACGATCCGCGCCAGCAATTGGCGCATGCGCGCGGGCACTTCGATGCCTGCCGGACACGGCTGGCCAGAACCCTGGAACGCTCGATGGAGGCGGCGCGCGCACGCTTGAGCGCACTGGACGGGCAACTGAATTCCCTTTCGCCGCTGCGGGTGCTGGATCGCGGATATGCGCTGGTGCTCGATGCGCAAGGCGGGGTGGTGCGATCGGCGCGGCAGGTGGGACCGGGCGATCACGTAACCACGCGGTTGTGCGATGGATCGTTCACCAGCCGGGTGACAGAGACCCGGGATCAGGGTTCGGGGATCAGGGAACAAAACGAAAAGACGTGATGACTATGACGACAGCGACGGCACGAAAACTATTTGGCACGGACGGCATTCGAGCGGTGGCCGGCGAGTACCCGCTGGATGCGGCGACGATTTATGCGACGGGGCTGGCGCTGGGACACGAACTGCGCAAGGACCATGGCGAGGCGCGCGTGCTTCTGGGCCGCGACACCCGCGAATCGAGCCCGTGGATTGCGGCGACGCTCGCGTCCGGGCTGCGCGACGCGGGAGTGGGCGTGGAGAGCGCCGGAGTCATCACCACGCCGGGAGTCGCCTTCCTGACGCACACGCATGGATTTAGCGCGGGTGTGGTGATTTCGGCTTCGCACAATCCGTGGCGGGATAACGGCATCAAGCTGTTCGGCGCGGATGGATTCAAGCTTCCCGATGAAGAAGAACTGGCGATCGAGGACGAGATTTTTCATCATGCCGCGAAGGGATCGGGTCTCGATCCGGCGAGGTTGCCACTCATCGAGGACAATGCCGTGTTCCAAAAAGATTATGTGCAGTTCCTGATCGATTGCGTGCCGGGATTGAATCTCGAGGGACTACGCGTGGTGGCGGATTGTGCGAACGGCGCGGCCGCGGCGGTGGCGCCGGAGTTGTTCGCGAGGCTTGGCGGGCAAGTCACGCTGCTGAACATTGAACCCGATGGACGCAACATCAACGCAAACTGCGGAGCTCTGCATCCCGAGTGGGTGGCGGCCGAAGTGGTGGCGCGCGGAGCCGATATCGGGCTCACGTTCGACGGCGACGCCGACCGCTGCATGCTGGCGGGGTCGCGCGGCAACGTAATCAATGGCGACGCCATTCTGCTGATGGCGGGACGCGACCTGCAGGAGCGGGGCATGCTGACCGGCAATGTTGTGGTGGCGACCACGATGTCGAACATGGGCCTCGAGGCGGCCCTGAAACGCTCGGGGATTGGGATGCTGCGCGCACCGGTGGGTGACCGCTACGTGCTGGAGAGAATGCTGAAGGAGAATGCGGCGCTGGGCGGGGAACAATCGGGGCACATCCTGTTTCCGCATCTCGCCACTACAGGGGACGGACTGCTGACTTCGCTGGTGGTGCTGGACCTGGTGGCGCGGAGCGGGAAGGGCGTTGATGAACTGGTCGCCGACCTCAAGGTATTTCCGCAGGTGATCGTGAATGTGAAGGTGCGGGAAAAGCGGCCGCTGGAAGGGATTCCGGCGGTAGCTGCGAAGATTCGCGCCGCGGAGGAAGAGCTGAAGGATTCCGGACGCGTGGTGATTCGCTACTCGGGCACGGAGGCGCTGGCGCGAGTGATGATCGAGGCGGAGAGCGAAGAGGCGATGCGGCGCCATGCGGAGGTGATTGCGGCGGCGATCCGGGCGGAGCTGGGAGTGTGAATCTCATCCCACGGCTGGACCTATACAAGGGTGACCGCTGCCACTTCATAATCGTCCACCGACGGAATGGTGAAAGATAACACCTGGTCTTCCAGGCGGTGAGGAACGGTTCTTTCTGCTTTGAGGAGTTCAACTGATTTCACGGCGGCGCCCGATGGCAACTTCATCGCGACCTGTTGCGCTCCGAGCGGGAGAGTGGTTTGCAGCCAGCCGTGCTGGGCGTCGGGGTTGGAGTAATTCAGCAGGTGCACCGCATAGCCGGGCGCGGTCTCCCAGCAGAACATCTCGATGAAGCCGGGGCCGTCCACGCGGACCATCGACGTGTCATCGATTAGCCAGCGGATGGTGTTATGGAGGAGCGCGAGCAGATCGCCGTGCCCGGTGAGCCAGTACGTACGCTCGATGTCGCCTGCAAACCATGCGGTGCGGCTGGGGCCCGATTCGCGCAGGACCACGGCGGGCTCCTGCGTGTGGGACTGCGGCGGGTAGGCGAGTTCAGGCGGATAGCGCACAAAGCCGGGCACCACCGTGAGAACAGGGTTGTCGACCGATTGGAGCGGTACGCGGTTCTCGGCGCCGGGCAGCCAGTTGGTGTTGCTGAAGCCGGCGAGGATGGGATGCGGATGGCCCGGGGCTTCGATGCGCGCGTAGTAGGGGTTTCCATTGGTGCCAACTGGATCGGCCGCCTTGGATATGCCGAACACATCGGCGAGTCCAAATTCCGCGCGGCGGTTGAGATTCTCGTCGTAGAGGCTGGTTTCGAAGCCGGCCATGACCGAGCCGCCGGCGCGCGCATACGCGGCGATCTGACGGCACTGTTTATCGCTCAGCATGGCCACATTGGGAAGAAGCAGCGCGCGGTACTTAGCCAGGCGCTCCGGTTCGAGGCGGTCTTCATGAACAAAGTCAAAGGCGAAACGGCCGCGCAGCAGCGCGTCGTAGATACCCTGCGTGGTTTCGTGCATGTAGGAACGCGAGCGCATGGTGGCGGGCCCGGGATAGAGGAGCTGCGTGCTCTGACCGAAGACGACGCCGATGTTGGCGATGGACCTGACAGGCGTGAAGTGCGCATCGTGGCGCGCCGTCCAGCGGAAGTAGTCCACTCCTACCTGCTGCCAGCGGCGGTCTTCGTCGAATCCATTCTCGGCGCCGACAAAGTGGAAGTAGGGAACCATGCCGCTGGCGAGGGTTTCGTTGAGCCACATGCGGGCTTCGGCGGGATTTTTGGAAGCATTGCGCCAGCCCGGTGTGCCGGTTGAATAGGCGGCGGTGACGTTGGCGGCGAATTTGCCGTCGAGCACGGCATTGCAAACCCGGCCCTGCAGGCTGCATCCCCACACCTCCGGCTCGTGGTAGGTGCGGCCCTGGTTGTCGGCCTGGAACCATGCGGCTGTTTTGCCAAGGCGATCGAGGTTCGGTCCGCCGCGCACGTTGCCGCCGGAGTTGGCGAAGTAGAAGCTGTCGCGCTTCTTCTCTTTGGCAATTGCGTCGTAGCGATTCCAGAGATGGAGCACACGATCGGTGAATACGCGCCAGTAAGCGGGCGTGCCGGAGGCGGGGAGGTTGCGGCAGACAGCGCAATGGCAGTCGGGGAGGCTGCCGAGCGGCGGCCAGCCGTTGGAGTAGAAGCAGTCGACATCATAGAGCGTGTTGATCTCGCGCATGATGGCGGGCACGTAGTCTTCCATGTATGTCGAGAACATGCAGGTTTTGAAGAGGCGCGGCTCTTCGCTGCTGTGCTGCACGGAGCCGTCCTGGTTGCGCATGGCCCATTCGGGATGCGCTGAAAGCGCGTCGTCCCAGTTCAGGTCGGGGCTCATGCGCGCGACAACGCGCATGCCGCGTTTCTTTGCGGCGGCGGCGCACTCGCCGAAGAAGTCGCGCCCGTGGAGAAATTTTCCGTGGCGATGAAAGGGGACCTTGGATGGATAGAAGGCGAGGATGCCGGTGACGCTGACGAATACGACATCCACCTGCGCGGAGTGCCAGTAGTCGGCCCATGCCTCGATGTTCATTACCGCGGGATCGTGCTCGGTCATGTTGGTCTGGCCCACGCGGCGCACCTGTTTTTGCCAGGGCTGCGAAGAGACATCGGGTGCAGGAAAGCGCGTGGGCAAAACAGCGAGCCGAAAGTCGTTGGTGGCGGGCGGCGATGCGGCAAGCGCGACAGGATTATCGAAAGTCTGCAGCGATGAGGCGAGCGGGAGAACTGCTCCGGCGGAGAGCCCGGTCTTGAGGAAACTGCGTCGATTCAGCATAGGTATCCGAAGCCTTCGGCGCGATCAGTGTAATCGACTCAGCAAGGGTCGCCGTGGTGAGACAGAAAACAATCCGGTTTCAAAATCGAGACTTGGGGCAGCCCATTCTCGGTTTGTCGGCTACTTGATGGCTTCGATGGGTTCGGCGCGGGTGGCGCGGCGCGCGGGCACATAGCTGGCCAGGAGGGCGATGCCGAGGAAAATCAGGGGGGTGGCAATGAAGGTGATCGCATCTCGCGTACCAACGTCGTAGAGTTGGCTGGCCACGAAGGGGGTGAGCAGGAACGCGGCCGCGAGGCCGAGGGCGATGCCGGTGGTGGCGAGGGCGAGCCCGCGGCGCAGAATCATGCGCAGCAGGTCGCCGCGTTCGGCGCCGAGCGCGAGGCGGATCCCGAATTCCTGGCGACGCTGCGCGACGGCGTAGGACAGCATTCCGTAAATTCCGATGACCGCGAGCACCAGCGCGGTGGCGGCGAAGGCGGCAATCAACATCAGCAGAAAACGTGGTTGGGTGCGGGCGTTGTCGAGCAGATCGTCAACGGTCTGGACTTTGATGACGGGTTGGTCGCTGTCCACCGCGGCGACCTGCGCGCGTACTGCGGACACCACGCTGCGCGGGGGAAGATCGGTGCGCACCAGGAGGTACATATCGGTCCAGGGCAATTGCGGAAAGGGAAGGTAGAGCTGCGGCTGCGGGTCCTGCTCGAGGCCTCTGTTTTTTACGTCCGCGGCGATGCCGACGATTTCAGCGGGCTTGGGGCGGCGGCCGATCACGACGTGCTTGCCGAGCGCGTCTTCGCCGGGCCAGTACTGGCGGGCGAAGGTTTCGTTGACGATGATCACGGGCGGAGACTGCGGCTGGTCGGCGGAGGAGAAGGCGCGGCCGCGGCGCATGGGAACACGCAGGGTCTCGAACCACTGTGGGCTGATGGCCTCGATATCGACAAAGGGGCGCTGGCCTAGAGGCACCTCGGGCTGGCCTTCTGGAAGGACGGGAGTGATGCGGACCAAGCTCAATGGCAGCGCAGCGGAGGTGGCCGCATGGCGCACGCCGGGCACGCTGGAGACGCGGCGCAGGACGTCGTCAAAGAAGGCGATCTGCTGGTCCGGCCTGGCGTACCGGGCGGTGGACAGGGAGAGGTTCATGGTGAGCACGTTGCGCGCTTCAAAGCCCGGATCGACGTTGAGCAGGCGTATGAAGCTGCGCAGGAAGAGCCCGGCGCCGATCAGCAGAAGGAGCGAGAGCGCGACCTGGCCCACGACCAGCGCGCTGGTGAGGGTCGCGCGGTGCTTGCCCAGGGAGGCGCCGCTGCCGTCATTGCGGAGCATGGTATTCAAATCGACGCGCGCCGCCTGCAGCGCGGGCATGGTTCCGAAGAGGATGCCGGCCAATGCGGAGACGAGGAGGGTGAAAGCGAGGACGCGCCAATCGACTTCGAGGGCGACGCCGGGGGGCAGTTGGCCGGCGCCCCACGCGGCGAGCGCTTGCACGGCTCCCCAGCCCAGGACGGCGCCCACCAGGCCGGCCAGCAGCGCCAACAGCAGGCTCTCGGTAAGCAACTGGCGGAAGATGACGGAGCGGCCCGCCCCCAGGGCGGTGCGCATGGCGATCTCTTTGCGACGGCCGAGGGCGCGTGCGAGCAGGAGGCTGGCGACATTGGCGCAGGCGATGAGGAGGACCACTGCCACCGCGGCCGAGAGCACGCCCACCTTGGCGCGCAGGTTGCCGGCAACGAGATCACGAAGGCCGGCGGTGGTCATGGCCATTTCAGGATTGGAGTCGGGCGCGGTGGGATTCTGCTCGCGATAGTGCTGGTTGAGGACGGCCAATTCGGCGTTGGCGGCGGCAGGAGTGACCCCGGGTCGCAGGCGCGCCAGCATGCTGAGATAGCCGACGCCCTGGCGCAGGCGCTGGGGCGGGATGACCGAGAGTTCGAAGTAGCGCGGCGTCCACAGATCGGCCGGTCCTACAAAGGGAAACTGCACATCGGGAGGGAGAACGCCGACCACGGTTTGGTTGGTGGAATCGAGGCTGACGGTCTGGCCGATGATAGCCGGATCGGAGTGATAGCGGGTGCGCCAGAGCGAGTCGCTGAGGATCACGACCTGCTTGCCATCGAGGCGGCCTTCGTCCTGAGTGAATGCGCGGCCGAGTTGCGGGCGGACACCCAGAATGCGGAAGAAACCGGGGGAGACGCGCGCGACGGGAACCTGAACGGGATCGCCATTGCCGGTGAGGTTCAGGTTGTCGTTGGCCCACACCGCGACGGATTCGAAGGAGCGGCCCTGGTCGCGCACCGTTTCGTAGCGGATGAGGGTTGTGCCGAAGTCCTTGCCTTTATCCCGGGTGAGGATAGTGACCAGTTGCGCGGGATCGCGATAGGGGAAGGGGCGCAGGAGCAGGGCATTGGTGACGGTGAAGATGGCGGTGTTGGCGCCGATGGCGAGGGCGAGGGTAAGAATGATGGCGAGGCTGAGACCGGGCGTACGCGCCAGCATGCGGGCGCCGAATCGCAGATTGCGGAACAACGACGGCATGGGTCGATGATAGCTCTGGGGTGTGCGGGGCGTCGCTTCGGAGGGTGCTTCGAAACCAAGATGGGTCCGAGCTCTTCTACCTTGTTGCCCACCGCTGTTCGACCGTGATCGATGAACTTGCGGCGGCGCGTCGAACGTTGTGGTTTCCCACCCTTGCGACCGGGACAGGACTTGCCATGGGCGCCAGCGGCTGGGGCCACCCGGTCTGCACCAGCGCAGCCACAAGCATTTCGGGTCAACTGCCGGCGGTGCAGTAACTCATCCCACCTTCGGCGCGATGAAACTGCGCCGAAGGTGGGCCCGGTTTGGCGGGATAAGGAACTACTGGCGCGCGGCCGGGGTGCCGCCAACCTCGGGCTGGGGCGGCACTGCCGCCAGCACTTCGGCTTCGGAGGGAACGGGCGCGGGGAGCGGGCTTTCGAGTGCCAGGGCCAGTACCTCATCCATCGAGTCCACGAAGTGCAGCTTCATGGAGTTCTTGATGTTTGCGGGCAGCTCGGAAAGATCCTTCTCGTTGCTGCGCGGCAGGATCGCCTCGAAGATACCCGCGCGCAGGGCGGCCAGCAGCTTCTCTTTCAATCCGCCTATGGGCAGCACCTTGCCGCGCAGCGTGATCTCGCCGGTCATGGCGATATCGCGGCGCACCGGGATCTTCGCCAATGCACTGGCCAGGGCCGTGGCCATGGTGATGCCGGCCGACGGGCCATCCTTGGGAATGGCGCCCTCGGGCACGTGCAGGTGGATGTCGATGTTGCGATAGAACTCGCGCGAAAGCCCGAGCTGATGGGCCTTGCTGCGGATGTATGCCATAGCCGCCTGGGCCGACTCCTGCATCACATCGCCGAGCTGGCCGGTAATGGTGAGCTTGCCTTTGCCGTCCAACACCTGCACCTCGGTGGTGAGGATGGAGCCGCCTACTTCGGTCCATGCCAGGCCCGTGACCAGGCCGACCTCGCTCTTCTCGTGGGCTTCCGAGTCGCGGAATTTGGCCACACCCAGGAACTCGGAGATGTTGGCGGCGGTGAGCTCTTCGCGGTGCTTGGGGCCCTGCTTGATCACCTTGCGCGCCACCTTGCGGCACACGTTTCCGATTTCGCGTTCCAGGTTGCGAACGCCCGCTTCGCGAGTGTAGTAACGGATGATCTCGAGGATGGCATCGTCCTTGAACGTGACGTTCTTCTCGCTCAGGCCGGTTTGCTCGCGCTGCTTTTTCACCAGGTACTGGCGGGCGATTTCCAGCTTTTCATGCTCGGTATAACCCTGCAGCCGCAGGATTTCCATGCGGTCCTGGAGCGGCGGCGGAATGGTGTGGGTCACGTTGGCGGTGGCAATGAACAGCACCTGGGAAAGATCGTAGTCAACGTCGAGGTAGTGATCCTGAAAGGTGGTGTTCTGTTCCGGATCCAGCACTTCCAGCAGCGCCGATGCCGGGTCGCCGCGGAAGTCGGACGCCATCTTGTCCACTTCGTCCAGCAGGAAGACGGGATTCTTGGTCCCCGCCCGCTTCATGTGCTGGATGATCTGCCCGGGCAGCGCGCCGATGTAAGTGCGGCGGTGGCCACGGATCTCGGCTTCGTCGCGCACGCCGCCCAGGGAAAGCCGGACGAATTTGCGGCCGGTGGCCTTGGCGATGGACATGCCCAGGGAGGTTTTGCCCACTCCCGGAGGGCCGGCGAAGCAGAGAATCGAGCCCTTGGGATTCTTGACGAGCTGACGCACGGCAAGAAATTCCAGGATGCGCTCCTTGATTTTCTCCAGGCCGTAATGATCTTCGTTCAGAACCTTTTCGGCGTAGTCGATAGAGCGCGTTTCCTTGGATTTCTTTTTCCACGGCACAGCCAGGAGCCAGTCGATGTAGTTGCGGCTGACGGTGGACTCGGCCGACATGGGCGGCATGGCTTCCAGCTTCTTGAGCTCCTGGATGGCCTTGTCGAGCACTTCCTTGGGCATGCCTGCAGATTCGATCTTTTTGCGCAGCTCGTCGAACTCGCTCTTTTCGCCGCGGCCCAGTTCCTTCTGGATGGCCTTGATTTTCTCGTTGAGGTAATACTCTTTCTGGGCGCGCTCCATCTGGCGCTTTACGCGCGACTGGATGTTGCGGTCGAGGTCGAGCTTTTCGATCTCCACGTCGAGCACGTCGGCGATGCGCGCCAGGCGCGCGGCGGGATCGAAGATGCCCAGCAGTTCCTGTTTCTCCTCGATGCCGAGCTGCAGATTGGCGGCAATGATGTCGGAGAGCTTGGCGGGCTCATCCATGCGCACGGTGGCGATGATGGTTTCGTAGTTAAGCGACTGCTGCAGCTTGACATATTGCTCGAAGAGGTTGGTGACGCGCTGCATCAGCTGCTCAACGGCCGGGGTCATTTCAAATTGACTCTTGGCGGTACGCACCGTGGCGACGAAGAAGCCGTCCCGATCGCTAACGTCTGTGGACTTGGCGCGCTCCACGCCTTCCACCAATACCTTGATGTTGCCGTCGGGCATCTTGACGCTTTGAACGATGCTGCAGATGGAGCCGACCTGGAAGATCTCCTTGGCCTTGGGCTCGTCAATCGAAGCGTCATGCTGGGTGGCGAGAAAGATCTTGCGATCGCCGTTGAGAGCCTCTTCGAGGGCGCGCACACTCGATTCGCGGCCCACCACGAAGGGCGTCATCATGTAGGGGAAGATCACCATGTCCCGGATAGGCATCATGGGCAATTTACGGAGGTCGGATTTCTCGCGCGATGCGGTCATAAGCACACCTTTAGAAAATTCTGCAGAGACGTCGGACTTATTGGACGCACGAGACACGCTCCGGATTCGGCTCGTAGAGAACGGCTCATGTTGGGATTGTACAGCGGAATGTCTCCCCGGACGGGCCCCGGGCGGGAAACCGGAAGTTGCACAAGGACAAACTCAGCGGCTGGAATTGCAGCGCGAATCGGGCCCCATCCGCGTCTCCGCGAACGGGGCCGAAACGCCTGATTCAGGGTTACTTGGTTTCGCTCACTTGCCTCCCAGTCCCTTGGGACTCCCCAAGCCGGTGCACAGGTCGTAGCCGCCCCCGCTGAAGCTGCCGGAATAGAAGTTGCAGGCCCCGTAGGTGATATCCCAGAAGTTCGCGTGGTAGGTGGTGTGGGTGGAGTACTCCGCATACATCCTGGTCAACTCCGCCCGGCTGGACGCGGCGAAGTGACCGGATGCGGTGGCGGAGGCATTGATGATCCCGGCCCACAGCGGAGTCGCCAGGCTGTTTCCGCCCACGATCCACCAGTTGGAGGGATTGCTCACTCCGGCGTACGGGAAGCTGTCGTACTCCCAGACGCCATTGTTGGGGTTGGCGTCGGCGGACACGTCGGGGGTAGCCCGGGCACCCTGCGTGAGCCAGGCCGGCAGGCCGGACTGGTAGGGCGGGGTAGGTTCATAGAAGCTGAGGCCGCCGCCCCCATCGGACCAGGCGATTTCCTGGATCAGGTCGCCGGTATTCAGGCTGCGGGCCGTCGATGTGCCTCCTACACTGACTACATTGGGCGAGGTGCTGGGATAGTTGGGGCCCGCGGCATCCGCATTGGACGCCACGTACACCACGTTATTGCCCGTAAATACCCAGTCGTAGTTGGCTTCCGTGGCAAACTCGCCTCCGCTCCAGCTCATCGAGATCTCTCCCTTTCCGGAAGGATTGGATGGGCAGGTTGTTGTCTTGCCGCAGCGGACCAGGTTGGTGGCCACCAGGACGGCTGAGAACAAGTCGCTGAAGGAGTTGGTTTTGGCTTCCACCAGGTACAACATGGCGTGGGGAGCCATGGCGTGGGAGTACTCGATGTCCAGCGCCTCTTCAAGTTCCCAGCCGCCGCTGGGGTCGGTTCCCGGCTGGGTGCCCTGCGCGTACACCACCTTGAATTTCGCGGGGGTGAACGGGAGGCCGAACTGCGACGAGAAGTAAGCCAGGTCCGATGCCGCATTGGGATCGTCGAAGGCGTCCACGATAGCGATCGTCTGGCTGCCGCCCTCAGGGGTGTTGGTGGTCGAGTTGGGATTGCAGCCCCGGATGGGCTGTACCACCCGGTACACGCAGGCCAGCGATGCCGGGGTCTCGTACCCGTAGTTCGCAAAGGGCGGAGCCTCGGACGGGCTGATGTCGGGCGGCACCACCAGGCGGATGTTGGTGTGGGCCCTTACGCCCGCCTCGGCGGCGCTGAGGTGGTTGGAGGGCGGGACGATCACCGTGCCGGGAGCCATCCGCCGGGCTTCCTGGGCGGATGCCGTGGTGAGCAGGGCGGCTGTGGTCAGGGCGAGAACCGCGGAATGAAAGAACAGGGAACGGCTGCCAGAAGAAGATTTTTTCATGGCGATGGCGCGCCGGGGACGAAGCATAAGGATACCTCCTGAAAAGCGGGACAACGTGGAAGAGTCGCAGCCCTGGCGGGGGAAGGCGCGCTCGCGACGCGAGGACCCCGTGCCCCTCAGGGGAGCGGCGATGATGCGCAAGGAACCAGGGCGGGGAGCGGAGTCCCCGGCTGGTGATCGTTCTCGGCTATCGTTTGGGTCGCCAGATCGAACGAGGCGCCCAGGGGCGAGCAGGAACCGGCAGAGGAGGAAACCAGACGAGAGTACAGTAAGGAGAATTCCAGGGGAAAGTCAAGGCGGGGTGGGCGCGAAGCCAGCTTCGCGCCCAGGAGCATCGCGGAGGTTGGCGGGAGGAGGTCCCTGTGCCGGCCGCTTCCTCGAAGCGCACAGCAACTCCCCGCGAATCTTCCTGGCCCTTGCCCGCTTCGGCGATAATGGGTTCATTCCCATGGAGGTCCCGGATGGCAGAACCAGCAAGCGCGCAAGCAGGTCCATACGAAGTGGTGCTGGAGGCGGGCAAGATCTACAAATGGTGCGCCTGCGGCCGCAGCGCCACTCAGCCGTTTTGCGACGGCAGCCACAAGGAATCCGAGTTCAGGCCGGTGGTGTTCGAGGCCAAGGAGTCGGGGACGGTGTTTCTTTGCGGGTGCAAGCATACGCAGGACCGGCCCTGGTGCGACGGAACGCACGAGACAATTTAAAGCCCGTCTGGTCCCTGTTTAAATTAGGGCCTGTTAACACTACCATGGCGGATGGCGTTGCGAGAGAAAATCGGGTCAGACGAAGCCGAGCCCGAGGGCTGGTGTGCAGCACCAATTTACGTGCGATTCGCCATCGGGCTCAAGCGAGCAAGAAAAAAGTCCGAGCCTCGCGCTGAGACCCGGACCATTCCGTTTCGCCGACGCTCGCTGAAACTATCCAGCCTTCTCCAGCAGGCAAAGCGATAGATCGCGCCGCTCCACCATTTCGCGTGAGATCTCCAGGTCGCGCACCCTCTTGGAGTTGGGAAGGTGGTACATCAGGTCGAGCATCAGCTCTTCCAGGATCATGCGCAGGCCGCGGGCGCCCACCTTGCGGGCCAGGGCTTCCCGGGCCACGGCGGCGGTGGCGTCAGGGGTGAAGTGCAGGCGGACGTTCTCGTACTCGAACAGGCGCTGATATTGCTTGAGGATGGCATTGCGGGGCTTGGTGAGGATCTCCATCAGGGCCGCCTCGTCCAGCTCATCGAGAATGCCGACCACCGGAAGACGGCCGACGAACTCGGGAATCAGTCCGTACTTGATCAGGTCCTGGGGCTCGGTCTTGCGCAGCAGCTCGGTATCGCGATGGGCACGGGTGGTGGCGGCATCCGCCTCGGCGTCCGTAGCCTTGAAGCCCAGGGCTTTCTTGCCGATGCGTCGGCCGACGACGCGTTCCAGACCCACAAAGGCTCCGCCGCAAATGAAGAGGATGTTGGTGGTATCAACAGCCGTAAATTCCTGGTGGGGATGCTTGCGACCGCCCTGGGGGGGAACATTGGCGACGGTGCCTTCCAGGATCTTGAGCAGCGCCTGCTGTACGCCCTCGCCGGAGACGTCCCGCGTAATGGAGGGATTTTCGTCCTTGCGGCCGATCTTGTCGATTTCGTCGATGTAGATGATGCCTTGCTGGGCGCGGGTGACGTCACCGTCGGCGGCCTGCAGGAGCTTCAGAATAATGTTTTCTACGTCTTCGCCGACATAGCCGGCCTCGGTGAGGGTGGTGGCGTCCACGATGGCAAAGGGCACGTCCAGCATCTTGGCCAGGGTGTGCGCCAGCAGGGTCTTGCCCGATCCCGTGGGCCCGATCAGGAGGATGTTGGACTTGGCCAGTTCCACTTCGTTATTGCGCATGCGGTTCATCTGGATGCGCTTGTAGTGGTTGTATACGGCCACCGCCAGCTTCTTCTTGGTCTGGTCCTGCCCGATCACGTAATCGTCCAGGAAGTTCTTCACTTCCTGCGGCTTGGGCAGATGGCCCGCGGTGGTGGCGGGGTGGGCATCGCCGCGATCGTCCTCCAGAATGGAGTTGCATACCGCAACGCATTCATCGCAGATGTAGGCTCGAGGATAGTCGCTGGGCGACGAGATCAGCTTCGCTACCGCGTCCTGAGATTTGTGGCAAAACGAGCAACGCAGCGCTTCTTCGGGTCCCGTGCGGGTTTTCATGGTTGAACGACTCCTCGGATACCTGGATTCCGCCCGTGAGGGCTGTCCCTACGTGCGGGGCCTGTCAATGATCTCGTCGATAATTCCGTACTCTTTCGCTTGTTGGGAGTTCATGATGAAGTCGCGTTCGACGTCGCGCTCAATCCGGTCCAGCGGCTGGCTGGTGTGGCGAGCCATCAGGTTATTGGTGATCTCGCGGATGCGCAGGATCTCGCGCGCATGAATGTCGATGTCCGTGGCCTGACCGCTCAGACCGCCCATGGAAGGCTGGTGGATCAGAATACGGGAGTTGGGCAGAGCGAAGCGCTTGCCCTTGGTGCCCGCCAGCAACAAGAATGCACCCATGCTGGCCGCTTGTCCGATGCAATACGTCACCACGTTGTTTTTGATGAACTGCATCGTGTCGTAGATTGCAAGGCCGGCGGTGATGGAGCCTCCCGGCGAGTTGATGTACAGCTGAACATCTTTCTCCGGGTCTTCGCCGGAGAGGAACAGCATCTGCGCCACGATCAGATTCGCGACCTGGTCGTCGATGGGCGTTCCCAGGAAAATGATGTTATCGCGCAGCAGACGGGAGTAGATGTCGTAGGCGCGCTCGCCCCGGCTCGTCTGCTCAACCACCATTGGAACCAATGCCATTTTTCTCTTTTCCTGCTCGTCCGTTTGGGGTTCCGTTATGCCGCACAGCCCGTTACTCAATCGTGCCGGATTGCGCGGCAGAAAACCACCGGTTCGGTCAGTTAACCCGGCAGTCTTTCATACAACAGCTGTGCAGTTTTCTCGCGTTTCAGTTGTTCACGGATTCTAGCCAGCCCGCCCTCCTGCGTCAATCGAACTTTCAGGGCATCCACAGGCTCCCGCGACTGCAGTGCCGCAATGTGAATCTCCCGATCGACTTCGTCGTCAGAAATGGTGACGTTTTCTTGGCTGGCGATGCGGGCCAGGAGGAGGGAACTTTTCACTTCGGCGACAGCACTGTCGCGCTGGGCCGCACGCAGGCGGGCGAAGTCCAGCTTGCGCATCTGGTCGGGTTCCATCCCCTGCGCGGCGAGGGCGCGCAGTCCACGCTCCAGGCGGGCGTCGACCTGTTCCTGGACCAGCGACTCGGGCACCGGGAAGGGGAATCGTTCGATGAGGGCTGCAAAAAGATTGTCCTTGGTCTCGGACTCCACGGTGCGCCGTTTGCGGGTGGCCAGGTTCTCGCGAACCCGGGCCTCAAGATCGGCCGTGCTTTCGAACGAGCCCACTTCCTTGGCAAACTCATCGTCCAGTTGGGGAAGATTCCGCTTTTTGATCCCCTTCACCTCGATCGTATAGTCCACGGTCTTCCCGGCCAGCCGCTTCTCGGGATATTCGTCCGGATACGCTGCTGCAACATGGATCGTCTGCCCTGGCCTGGCTCCGCGGAGCGCAGTGGTGAATGCCTCCACGGTGTCCTTCCCGCCGATTTCCACCAGCGAATCTTCGCCAGCCACAGGCGCCGCTTCGGGCTCGTTTTCCAGGGTGCCGGTGTAGGAAATCTGCGCCCAGTCGCCGTCCACCATGGCCCGGTCTTCTTCCACCGGCTCGATGGTCGCTCGCGACTCCCGCAGCTGCTCGAGCTCCTGTTTCACTTCCTCTTCGGTGATCTCGACGGACGGTTTGGGCACGGTCACGTCTTTATAGCCCTCGATCGAAAAGTCCGGAATGAATTCGAATACCGCCTTCACGTGCAGCGGCGATCCCTCTTCGACGGTCAGTTCGGTTACCTGCGGCTGGCCCACCGGGGTAACGCCCAGGTCGCGCACCGCCTGGTTGAAGCGCTCCGGGAGCAGCGTATCGATCACTTGTTTGCGGATCTCGGTTGCGAAGCGCCGCCTGACCACGGCTTCGGGAACCTTGCCGGGGCGGAAGCCCGGAATCTTGGCGTATTTCTGATACTCGCGGGTGGCACGCCGGTAGGATTTGGATACCTCTTCGGCGGGGACGTCGAGGATCAGCTCGCGGGTACAGTCGGGGTTCAAAACCGGGCCATGACTGTGCTCGTGGTCATGAACATGGTCGTGAACGTGATCGTGCTCGTCGTGGGTCAGCCCGGATTCGGCCGGGGTCGGGTCGGGCGGGGTCGGGTGGGATTGGTTCTCGAGTGTGTCTACAGAACTCAACGGCATTGCCTTCCAGGCGCATCCATTTCACCCCCGTGAGCCAGGAAAGGCTCTTGGGGGACCCCAGGGGGCGCCATGCTTCTTTCCCGCGAACCTCTGCCGGGCTGGTCCCGGCACAGTCCGCGTGGACTGGGGAAATCACCAGAATCATGGTACGAGGGACCGCTGTGCAGGGTCAAACTTTTGAAAGCGTTTTCCTCCGCTCCTGAAGCCCAGCCTGGAGGGAACCGTACGCCCGGAAACTTTCCGGTACCATTCACCCGCGAGCGGCCTGGGCGCCTGACAGATTGGATGCGCAGCCCCTGGCTCTGCGCCAGCGGTACTCCGGGTGATGTGGATAACCTGGTATTCCGGAACGTCAGTTTCAGAACCGGATTCAGAACCGGAAAACCAGGCCGGTGTTGAATCGGGCCTTGGTGCCGCCGCTGGGCGAAACGGTTGGGGCGTTGATGTGGTCTGCCGAGAATCTCCAGGCAAAGAACGGCAGGATGGGCAAATCAACCCCGCCACCGAAGTCGTAGACCAGCCCTCCCTCGGAGATGTGTACGCCGCCATCGCTGTTGGCCGAGTGTTCGCCGCCCACCAGCCCGTGGGCAAAAAGGTTGATCCCCAGGGCCTTCAGGCTGACCCGCGGTCCGACCATCACCGTGGTGGTGCGGGGAACGACTGCGTCGGCGCCCAATCCGTAATGCGCCACATCGCCTTCCACCCCGAAAAACGGCATGAGATGGATGTGCAGAGCTCCTTCCCAGCCGTTCAGGCCGCCCACGTTGGGGTAGAACGCGTCCGACCCCAGCCGGCTGTAACCGATGAATGCGTCGTGGTTGCGCAGCGACACCGCATGGGCCGCCGCTGTTGAAAACATGCAGAGTATGCCAGTGAGGAATATGCCGGCTCGTATACGCATCTATATCTCCGTTTGTACAAGGATGGGTCAGCGCGCTCTCCCGGTTGCCTCCCACCGAGGCGAATCGGCTTGATCGTCTTCCGACATCTATATAGGGTCGCCCTCCGGCGTCTTTCGCACGCCGGGGTTAACCGCGGCCCTTCAACACAAAATTTAATCACCGTTGCGTGCGGGTAAAATCGGCGCAGGGAGAACCCGCATGGTGCATGTTTCCACTACTCTTCGCGTTGGACGATGGTTGATGCTTTTGCTGATGACATCGGCACCCGTTATTCTGCCGGCCCAGGAACAACCGCATCCGGTGCGGGTTGCCATCGTCGGTCTGGCGCATGATCACGTGGTCGGTTTTCTGGGTCAACTTCCGCAGCATCCCGAAGTGGAACTGGTGGGCATCGCCGAAGCGGACTCCAACCTGATTGAAAAATACAAGAAGAAATTCGGGCTGGCGGAGACGCTCTTCTTCAAGAGCGAAGCCCACATGATCGAGACCCGCCGTCCGCAGGCGGTGCTGGTTTACACCTCCATTGCCGAGCATCGCAATGCCATCGGGGTCGCCGCGCAGTACGGCGTTTCCTCCATGGTTGAAAAGCCCCTCACCATTTCCCTGGAGGACGCGCTGGCCATCCGCAAGATTGCCCGTTATCACAAGGTTCACGTCCTGGTGAATTACGAGACCACCTGGTATCCAAGCAATCGCGCTGCATACGATGCGGTGCGCGACAACCGCATCGGCCCCATTCGCCGCGTGGTGGTTCATGATGGGCACGAAGGGCCGAAGGAAATCGGGGTGAGCCCGGAATTTCTCGCCTGGCTTACGGACCCGGCGCAGAACGGCGCCGGCGCGCTCTACGATTTCGGCTGTTACGGCGTCGACCTTATGACCTGGCTTATGCGCGGCGAGACGCCCGAATCCGTAACCGCGGTGGTGAATCACGACAAGCCGGAGATTTATCCGAAGGTGGATGACGACTCCACCATCGTACTGAAGTATCCAAAAGCACAGGCCGTGATCCAGGGCTCGTGGAACTGGCCCTTCAGCCGCAAGGACATGGAAGTCTACGGCGCCACCGGTTACGTGGTCACGGTAGCTTCCGAGGGTTTGCGCACGCGCTTCGCGCACGAATCCGCGGAGCGCACCGCGACCGCGACCGCGCTTCCCGACGACGAGCGTTCCTCGCTGGGTTACCTGGTCGCCGTGCTCAACGGCAAGATCACCGACAAGGGCGACCTGAGCGCTCTCGATACCAACGTCACGGCGATGCAAGTTCTCGACGCCGCCCGCGAGTCCGCAAGGACCGGCAAATCGGTGCGGCTGACGAAGTTGCCGGATTAGAAGACCAAGCCGGGAGACCACGCCCTTGACAGCGAACGCCTCCTCCGCATACTCTTCCCTAAATTACTTATGGAACGACTCACCGATAGCGGCGAACTCATCCAGGGCACGCTGGAGATGCTCATCCTGAAGGCCCTGGGCCGGGGTCCCATGCATGGATACGGCGTGGCGGAGTGGATCGAGCAGACCTCGCAGCAGGTGCTGAAAGTGGAAGAGGGGGCACTCTACCCTGCGCTCCACCGGATGCAACTGCGGGGGCTTTTGAAGGCCAGGTGGGGCGCGTCTGAAAACAACCGGCGCGCGAAGTTCTACGAACTGACGGCCGCGGGCCACAAGCGGCTCAGCGCAGAATCGCAGCGCTGGGCGCGGCTTTCCTCGGCGGTTGCCTTTGTGATGCAGGCATCCTGAAAGGAACTTCGGGAGGTTGGCAAATGTCTCCTGCGGTGCATGAATTCCTGGTTCGGCTAAAGGCGCTCTTCCTCCGGCGGCGCATGGACCGGGAGATGGCTGATGAACTCGCCTTTCATCACGCCATGCTGCGGGACAAATTGTTGCGGCAGGGGATTGCGCCGGGGGAAATCGACATCGCGGCGCTGCGCCGTTTTGGCCGCTCCGCAAAATGGCATGAGCGGCTGCGTGAACTCTGGCAATTCCGCCGCTTTGAGAACCTGTTGCGCGACCTAAGTTACGCGGCGCGCGTGCTGCGCAAATCGCCAGGATTCACGCTGGTCGCCATCCTGACGCTGGCCCTGGGTGTGGGCGCGAACACGACCGTATTCTCAGTCATCAACGGACTCCTTCTGCGTCCCTTGCCGGTGCCGGAAAGCCAGCAACTGGTCGTGT
Organism: Occallatibacter sp.; assembly: GCA_036502905.1. Classification (GTDB taxonomy): domain Bacteria; phylum Acidobacteriota; class Terriglobia; order Terriglobales; family Acidobacteriaceae; genus Telmatobacter. The sequence goes on from DASXXV010000122.1 coordinate 24,399, forward strand.
TGGGTACGGCCGATACCAGCCAAGACGTGAACTACAGCCTTTCCGAGCCGCTGTTTCGCGGGCTTGAGCATCGGCGCGCGGTTTTCAGCGATGTGTTCAGCTTCTACGAGTCCAGCATGCAGGTTAAAGGCAATAACGGCAACCAGGGCGTTGCGGGACAAATGGTTAGCGGCGATTTTTTTCCCGCCCTCCGGACGCCGCCGCTTTTGGGGCGCACTCTGAGTCCCGCCGACGATGCGAAGGGAGGCAATCCCGCGGGCTTTGGCGTGGTCATCAGTGACGGCTTCTGGCGCCGCTGGTTCCATCGCGCACCCAACGTCGTAGGGCAGAAGCTAGAGATCGACAACACACCGTTCACCGTCGTGGGGGTGATGCCTAAGCGGTTTATAGGAGCCGATGCCCTGGACCGTCCCGATTTGTTCGTTCCGCTGTCAGCCGAACCAGCCATGCAGGGTACGCGCAGTCTGACCGCGGCGGGTCAACACGCATGGTGGCTCACCGTGATGGCGCGCATGAAGCCGGGCGCGACTCTGGCCCAGGCCGGCGCCGACGTGGCCGCTAGCAGCAGCGCCGTGCTGCACGAAATGATCCCGGATGCAGACTGGGTGGCGGAACGCGAAAGACGGCACTTCCGATTTACGGCGGAGCCCGGTTCAACCGGATTTACCTACGTCCGCCAGTACTTCTCGAAACCGCTGCTGGCGGTCTTTGCCATGTGCGGCGGAATCCTGCTGCTGGCTTGCCTGAACCTCGCGAGCCTGTTGATGGCGCGGGGCGCCGCACGCCAAAAGGAGTTGGCCACTCGCCTTGCCATGGGCGCCACGCGGCGCCGCCTTATCCAGCAACTGATGGTCGAGACGATTCTGATTGCGCTCACCGGGACCGCAGCGGGCCTGGCATTTGCGCCCCTTGTGGGTCAGTCGCTTTCGCTGGCCCTGCTGGGCGGCCAGTTTGAGACGCATCTCGATACGTCACTCGATCTGCACGTGTTTGCTTTCGCAGCACTGGCGGCGTCGGTGGCCGCGCTGCTCATCGGGTTCGTCCCCGCAGTACGCGCCACGTCCGGCGATTTGAATGAGCAGATGAAGCATGGCCAGCACACCACGCTGGCTTACGAACGCCGGGCGTTGCTGCCCCGCGTGATCATGGGGGCGGAAGTGGCGTTGGCCGTGATACTGGTGGTGGGCGCGGGCCTGCTGGCAACCAGCCTCTTGCGCCTGTATCGATCCGGCACCGGCTTCGATCCCCGCGGCGTCGACAATATCGGCTTCAGCATGGACCAACAGCCGCTCAATGGCGATGCGCTGATCGATTTCTATCGCCAGGTCGGAGAGGGCCTGAGGCAACAGCCGGGCATCAAAAACGTGAGTTTCGCCACTCTCCTGCCATTCGGCCATACGACCTGGGACGGCTATTTCGCCGGGCCAACCGGCAACATTGCCCTCCTCAATCGAATGAGCGTGGCCCCGGAGTATTTTCAGACCATGCGCATCCCCCTTCGCCAGGGCCGCGACTTCGCCTGGAACGACATCCCTTCGAGCGGTTGGAAAGTCATCCTGAATGAGGCTGCCGCAAAGGCTCTGATCCCCGATGGCGATGCCATCGGCCGGTTTGTCGCCGATACGGATGGAAAGATAAAGAAGCGCTATGAAGTCATCGGGATCGCGCGCGATGCGAAGTTCGATGACATTCGGGGTCCTGCTCCGCCGATGGCTTATTACCCCATGAGCCAGGACGACTGGGGGCAGTCGCGCTCTTACTACGCTGTGGTCCGAACCGATGGGCCTTCGACCACGCTCGCCGTCGCAGCCCACGCGCTCGCGGCGCAAATCCTTCCCGACGTTCCCATGCCCACCGTCATGTCGTCGGAGGAGATGATCCGCGACGCCATGAGTTCCGAGCGCATGATGGCGCTGCTGTCGGTGTTCTTTGCGCTGTGCGCGCTGGTGGTGACTGCCATCGGCCTTTACGGAACGCTGGCATATTCGACCGCGCGACGCACCAGTGAAATCGGGATTCGCATGGCGCTGGGGGCGCGGCGAACGCAAGTGGCGCGCATGGTGTTCCTGCAGAATACCGTCGTCGCCGCCGCCGGCGCGGGTGCCGGCGCAGTGGCGGCTTTGCTGGCCTCGCGGGCCCTCGCGTCTTTTCTTTACGGAACCTCAACGCGCGATCCGTGGGTCTTCGCGGGATCCATCCTGGCCCTGACGCTTTTTGCCAGCGCGGCGTCGTTGCTGCCGGCCATTCGCGCCGCCGCCATCGAACCGATGAAGGCTATTCGCTGCGAGTAAACGGATGAATACAGGGGGTGGAAACCACGGCGGACAGAGTATCGCCACTTAGCTCAAACTGCGGTTTCATCCCCCACTTAGCCCGACCTGCGGTCTCGCCAAGGTGGGCACCCTGGCTTAAGGTCGCGATGGAGGTCAGGCGGCGAGGGAAGGCTGCGCGGTCAGTGCACGGTACTCGGAAAGCATGCGCAGCCGCCAGCGCAGGATCATCCCGAAGGCCAAGACAAAGAACAGCGCTGCCGTCTGATCGATGGACATGATGCGGTCGAAATAGCCGCGCGCGAAAAACCGGATGGCCGCCAGCGCAATCACCACCAGGAAGAACGCATTGGAGCGCTGCATCATGATGGTCTCGCCGCTCCGCACCAGGCGCGAGGTAATCAGCAGCGGATAGGCCAGGGCGATCACTCCGATGAGAAAGGCGATCAGCGCCCACGTCCAGGGCACTCGGAACGCCGGCACCAGGAACATGCAGAACCCGGTCGCCATACCCAGGGGCGGCATGATGATCTTCTTCACCGTGACCGCGGTCCGTCCCTCGCGGATGCGCCAGGCCAGCACCCCCAGAAGACCGATCAACGCTCCCAGGGCGGAAGTTCCAAATCCTATGTGCACAGTACTACCGACCTCTCCATCTATTATGCCAAACCAGGAGGACAATTTCTAGGCGATTATCTGCCTCAAAACACAGTAGATTGGCGTGCGTTAACCCAATCGAGGAGAGGGCACGATGAATTCATGCAAGGTCGTCAGGCTGATTCAGGGGAGGAAGGAATAAAGGGATCGGGTTGAGGTCGTTCACCCCTTGACCGGTTCGCGTGGACGCGAACCGGCGAAGGTGGGAACCCCGGAAACATGGGACACTCCGGTACTTCGTGACTACAGGGCTTCGACTTCGAGGCCCTCTTCCTCGCAGAGTGCGCCCGGATCCGCCAGGCGGATGAGCCGGTGCAGGTAGGCCCGGGAGATACTCAGGCTGCGGGCCGCGAGCGTCTTGTTTCCGTTGTTCTCGCGCACGGCGTTGGACGCCAGCCGGACCTTGTAATCCCGGAGCTGCCGTTCGAAGGAGCCGCCGGGCGTGCAGTCCTCCAGGTTGTGATTGGCGCGAACCTCTTCGCGCAGGTTGGCGGGCAGGTTCTCGACGCGCAGGGTGTTGCCGCGCGCCAGGATGATGGCGCGCTGGATGACGTTCTCCAGTTCGCGTACATTGCCCGGCCATTGATAGTTCTCCAGCATCATCATGGCGTCCGGATCGATCCCGTCCATAGGCTTCTGGAAGATTTGCCCGTACTGACGGAGAAAGTGGGTTGCGATGGGGCCGATATCCGCCATCCTCTCCTGCAGCGAGGGGATTTCGATCTTCATCACGTTGATCCGGTAATAAAGGTCCTGGCGGAATTTGCCCTGGGCCACCATCTCGGCCAGGTTGCGGTGGGTGGCGAAAATCAGGCGCGAGCGCAGGGGGATGAGGCGGTTGCTCCCCAGGCGGCTAAACTCGCGCTGCTGCAGGACACGCAGCAGCTTCACCTGGGTAAACAGGCTGAGCTCCCCGATCTCGTCCAGGAACAGGGTTCCGTCCTTGGACTGCTCCAGGAATCCCTCCCGCGAGCCGACCGTGCCGGTGTAGGCGCCTTTCTCATGGCCGAACAGCTCGGACTCGATCAGCGTCTCGGGGATGGCCCCACAGGCTACGGCAATGAAGGGACGCCCGCTGCGGTCGCCGCGATTGTGAATGGCCCGCGCCACGAGTTCCTTGCCGGTGCCGCTTTCGCCGGTGATCAGCACCGAGGCATCCACGTCCGTCACGCAGTCAATCAGGTGGTGTACCTGCTGCATGGCGGGGCTCATGCCCACCATCTGGTCGCGGTCGCGGATTACCTCCGTGCGCGCCTGTTCCTGCCCTGACTGGCGCTTGGAGACGGTGTGATCGTAACCCCGGCGAAGCATCAGGCGCAGTTCGCGAATAGAGGGAGGACGGCGGCAGTAGCCGAACGCGCCCTGCCGCACCAGTTCGTTGGCGGTCACGCGCAGACCGTCGTCGGCCATCACCACCCACGTCACGTCAGAACCGATCATCCGTCGCGCGCAGGCAATACGTTCTTTCAGGGAGTCATGATTGGAGTTCAAATCCAGAATCATGACGTGACAGGTTTTCTCGGAGAGCAAGCGGTTGATCCCGTCCTCCTTCGCTTCGAAGAAGAATTGGAATTCCGTACCCAAGGCTGAAGACAACAAGGGCTGCAAAGAGCAGTCCTGGGAAAACAGACCGACTCGAATCACTTTTTAACCACCCCTGTGGGGGAAGGATTTTGTTAATTGAACGTAATCTAACACGCTATTACGCCAAATCAATTACACCTGCGCGGTAGTAATTAGTCCCAAAGTAACCTTTTGTTTGCTGTGCGAGTACTTTCGGCGTGTCTACAACCGTCGCGGGCTGTAAACAACCGTGCACACACGGCCACCGCAACACCAGTAAATCCATTGCATACAGCGAGCTACAGGGGCCTGTTGTTTGGAAGCCGGCTTGCACTCTTCCCGGAAGCGGAATAGCGGATCGGGATTTCGGAGGCGTGTATGCACTCGGTAGTGCTCTGGCCATTATTGATATTGGGAGCGTCGGCCATTGCTTTTGCGCCAACGATGGAGAGCGCCGGCCAACGCTCGCTGGTGTACTGGCTCGTCACTCCTGCTCTGCTGGCGGGGGCTCTGGCCGCATGCTCGCGTTTGGGCGCCTGGTGAACGGGATTCAAGGGGGAGACTGATGCATTCGATCGCCTGGTGGCCTACGTGCGCTGTGCTTGCGGTGGCCACGTTCACTGATCTGCGCAGCCGGCGCATTCCGAACTGGCTGGTGATGCCGTTTCTAGTCGCCGGCATCGGCGTATCCGTCTGGGTCCAGGGCTGGCACGGCCTGTCGCAGAGCCTGTCGGGCTTCGCGCTGGGGGCCGCGATCTTCGGCCTGCTCTTTTTCCTCGGGGGGATGGGCATGGGCGACGTCAAGCTGTGCGCGGCCATCGGCGCCTGGGTGGGCCCCGCGCAGCTGATGATTGCGTTGGTGGTCACGGGCCTGGCTGGCGGCGTGATGGCGGTCTGCTGGGCGGCATCGCGAGGCTTTCTGGGAACCCTGTTCAGCGGATCGGCGGACCTCGTCTTCGGACTGAAAGAGCGGGGACTCCGGCCCCACGCAGACCTCGTTCTATCCAACCCCCGCGCCCGCAAAATGCCATACGCCCCGGCGATTGCCGTGGGAACACTGTTGTCCTTCTTCGCCCGATGAGAGCCGGAAGCATTGCTGGTCCGGCAACCCATGGATGACACGATTAACCACTCGCGAGCCAGTCTCGACGGAAACATCTGAAAGGCCGATTGCAGGGAGCAGTCAATTGCTGATGGCGACGTATCCGGAAACAGGTGCACTGGGCGCGAATGTCTTATCCGTCGCGCTGATCGGTCCCAAGGAGCAAACCCGCATGGCGGTTGCCGATGCGCTGGTTGGCTCTTTGCCCGGAGCGCCACGCCAACTGCCCTTTTATCCGGATCTGGACCAGGTTCCCAAGCTCATCGAGTTGAACTTCGACGTCATGATCATTGACCTCGACAGCGATCCCGAAACCGCTCTCGACCTGGTGGAGAGCCTGTGCGCCAACAGCCCCGCGACGGTGATGGTGTACTCCACGCTGGCCGACTCCGAACTCATGATCCGCTGCATGCGCGCGGGAGCCCGAGAATTCCTGACCCTGCCGCTCGCGCCCGGAACGGTGGCCGAGGCCATGGTGCGCGGCGCCGTGCGCCGCACCACCATGAAATCTCCCAACCCCAAGCGGCCGGACGGCAAGCTGTGCGTCTTTTTCGGGTCCAAAGGCGGGTCGGGGGTGACCACCGTGGCCACCAATTTCGCCATCTCCGTGGCTCGCGAGTCGGATCGCAAGACCCTCCTCATCGATCTCGATCTGCCCTTCGGCGACGTCGCTCTTGGCCTGGGTCTCACCACCGCCTGGTCTACCGCCGATGCCTTGCAGAACTACACCCGGCTGGACTCCAATTTTCTCTCCCGCTTGTTGATCAAGCACGATTCCGGACTCTGGGTGCTGGCCGCGCCCGGCAAGGTGGTCAACGTCCCCATTCTGACTGATGCAGTAAACAAGCTGCTCGCCGTGGCGCGCCAGGACTTCGAGCACGTCATCGTCGATACCGGGTCGAAGCTCGACCTGGCCTCCACAGCTATGTTCGAGGCGGACGCGCTTGTCTACCTGGTTTCGCAGGTGGGTTTGTCTGAACTGCGCAACTCCAACCGGATCATCTCGGAGTTTTTCAAATCGGATTTCCCCCAACTGGAGATTGTCCTCAATCGTTACATGCCCTCGTCGCTGGGAATCGATGAGGAGCACATCACCAAGGCGCTTACGCGGCGCGCGCAGTGGAAGATCCCCGATGACCATGGCACTGTGCGCAAGATGCAGAGCGCGGCCACTCCGCTGGGCATGGGCGATTCACAGATATCCCGTGTCATCCGGCAGATGGCCCGGGGGGCCTGCGGCCTGGCCGCGGAGCCGGAAAAGAAAAAGAAAATCATTGGACTGTTCTGAGAGAGGTCAACATTATGGCGGCAGCGCCGGAACTTCTAAATCTAGAGAAATATAAATCGGAAATTCACCGCGTCCTCATTTCCAAGCTCGACCTGGAGAAGCTCTCCCGCGTGGAATCGAGCCAGGCGCGGCAGGTGGTGGCCAATCTCATCGCCGACATCATCAAGACCCAGGGCGTGCCCCTGAGCTTCGATGAGCAGGCCAGGATCCAGGCGGATCTGCTTGACGAAGTCTTCGGCCTGGGGCCTCTGGAGCCCCTGCTTCGCGATCCGCGCATTTCCGACATTCTGGTGAACAGCAAGGACCGGGTCTTCGTGGAGCGCGGGGGACGCCTGCAGAAAACCGACACGGTATTTCGCGACGACCGCCACCTGCTGCAGATCATCGACCGCATTGTTTCGCGCGTGGGCCGGCGGGTGGACGAGTCGTCGCCCATGGTGGACGCGCGCCTTCCCGACGGCTCGCGCGTCAACGCCATCATTCCCCCGTTGGCGCTCGACGGTCCTTCGATGTCCATCCGCCGCTTTGGTACGGGGCCGGTGCAGGCCAACCAACTGGTGGAACTCAAGAGCATTTCCGCAGAAATGATGCAGGTGCTGGAGGCGGCTGCGCAGGCGCGTCTCACCATCCTCATCTCCGGCGGCACCGGGGCGGGAAAAACCACGCTGCTGAACATCCTGTCGCGCAACATTCCGCAGAGCGAACGCGTAATCACCATCGAGGACGCGGCCGAACTGCAACTGGCGCAGGAAAACCTGGTGCGCCTGGAGACGCGTCCGCCCAACATCGAGGGCCACGGGGCGGTGCGCCAGCGGCAACTGCTCATCAACTGCCTCCGGATGCGCCCCGATCGCATCATCCTCGGCGAAGTCCGCGGGGAAGAAGCCTTCGACATGCTCCAGGCCATGAACACCGGCCACGAGGGTTCGATGGCCACCATTCACGCCAACACCCCGCGCGATGCGCTGTCCCGCCTGGAATCCATGGTGGCCATGAGCGGACTGAACCTCTCGGAGCGCACGGTGCGCCAGCAGGTTGCCTCTGCTCTCGACATCGTCGTCCAGGTTTCGCGCCAAAGCGACGGCACCCGCAAGGTGATGAGCATCTCCGAAGTGACCGGCATGGAGGAGAACGTCATCAGCATGCAGGACATTTTCGTTTTCCAGAGGAAAGGCATCGGGCCCACGGGCAAGGTGATCGGCGCATTCCGCCCTACCCGTATCCGGCCGCGTTTTCTGGATCGCCTGCAGGTTGCCGGAATTTCGCTGCCACCCGCAACCTTTGAAAACACTACCGACGTGAACTAAGGAATTTTCGGAGACAGGATGCCATTTCACGCCTCATTGACTTCCGGCGCTTCTCGCGGGCCGCGGTCATTGTCGCGTTGGATTTGGTCTGCAGCGTCTCCCCAAATTCGATAGCCGGAGAAAGCGAAAGCCTATGTCGTTGCTCGTTGTCCTCATCTTCGTAGCCATTTTCGCGGTGATCGCTCCCGTGCTCGTGATGTGGAGCGGGGCCGGGAAGGCTGCTGAGAAAAAGCAGGTAATCGCCGCCCTCGACAGCGCCCTGGGCGATACCAAAAAGGATCGGCGCGCTCCGGTTGTCGATTTTCGCAAGACGGAAATATTCAGCACGATTCCCTGGCTGCACAAGATACTGGCCAGGGTCGACCTGATTCCGCGCTTGCAGAAGATCCTGAACCAGGCGGAGGTGAAGTCGACTCCCGGCGCCCTTGTGCTGATGAGTCTGGCTTGCCTTGCTGGTCCCGGATACCTGGTCGAGCTGCGCACCGGCTCCGTGATCCTCGGCCTCCTCATCGGTGCGGCGCTGGGATTCCTGCCGCTCTCCTATGTGCTGATCAAGCGCGGCAAGCGCTTCAAAAAGTTCGAGGCGGGGCTGCCCGACGCTCTTGACCTGATGACCAGCGCCCTGCGCGTGGGCCACAGCTTCAACTCCGCCCTGAGCCTGGTGTCGCGTGAGTGCGCGGATCCCATCGGAAGCGAATTCCGCGCCGCCTTCGACGAGCAGAACTTCGGGCTGGAATTGCGGGTTGCGCTGGAGAACCTCATCGCGCGCATACCGCTGCAGGATCTAAAGATTGTGGTCACTGCCATCCTCATTCAGCGGGAAAGCGGCGGCAATCTTGCCGAAGTGCTGGAGAAGACAGCGTACGTCATTCGCCAGCGATTCCGCCTGAAGCGCCAAGTGATGACGCACACCGCGCAGGGCCGCCTCACCGGCTGGATTCTCACCATCCTCCCCGTCGCCCTGGGTATCGGACTTTACATCATCAATCCCGACACCGAGAGCCTGTTGTGGCATCGGGAGATCGGCGTGAAGCTGCTGTTCGCGGGTGCAGGCATGATGGTAATCGGCACTCTCATCATTCAGAAAATCGTTCGCATGGACGTTTGAGGCAAGCTATGGCATTTGCAGTCATCACATTCTGTTCCATATTTCTTCTTATCGGGAGTGCCGGCCTGCTCCTGTTCTATCGCGCGGCCATGGTCAAGCGCATCGCTTCCGTGGTCACCCAGCGCAAGCAGGATCGAAGCCTGATGGAGACGCTGCAGCAGACCGGCAGTTCGCTGGGCGTGGTGGTGGAGAAGTTCGAAAAGGTCATCCCCAAGAGCCAGGCCGAAGTCTCCGTGGTTCAGCAGCGCCTGATCCGCGCCGGGTTTCGCAAGGACTCCGCGCTGAGCTTCTTCTACGGAACCAAGTTCCTTGCCCCTCTGTCGCTGGCGGCGGCTGTGTTCTTCTCCGGCTTGGGGGAACGGAGCTCGTTTGTCATATACATGGCGGCTCTCGGGATCGGCTACCTGGTCCCCGATTTCTGGCTGGGGAAAAAGATCTCTTCGCGCCAGAAGAAGATCCGCCTGGGATTGCCGGATGTGCTCGATCTGCTCGTAATCTGCGTGGAAGCCGGACTGGGCCTCGATCAGGCGACGGCGCGCACCGCCCAGGAACTGGCCGAGGCTCAGCCGGCGGTGGCCGATGAACTGGGGATCGTCGCGCTGGAGCAGCGGGCCGGCCGTGCCCGCGAGGAGGCCTGGCGCCACCTGGGCGAGCGGACCGATGTGGACAGCGTCCGCAACCTTGTTTCCATGCTGGTGCAATCGGAACAGTTTGGCACGAGCATTGCTAAGACATTACGTACGCACTCCGAAACACTGCGAGTTCAGCGTATACAGCAGGTAGAGGAAATGGCGGCGAAGACCACGGTAAAGCTGATCTTTCCGCTGGTGTTATTTATTTTCCCCTGCCTGTTCCTGGTCACGCTGGGACCAGCTGTGATCATGATGTCGGAATCATTTAAAGAATATCTCACCCATTGAGAGACGTGAGAGAAAGGAGACTAGATTATGGACAGTGTTATGCTTACCCGCGTCATCGCCGGTGTTCTGTTCGTCCTCGTGCTGGGCTTCCTGGTTCAGCGCCGTCGCAAGAGCGTCCGTTAAGGCGCATTACGTCCCTCGGAGCGGTGCCCTGGATCGCGTTGCAACTGCGTGCCCCGGCGTTCTTCTTTGCTCACCTTGTTTCGTCCGCGCTCTGCCTTCGGTGTCACGGCTGTTTCCGCAGCCGCGACGCCGGCGGCATCGGTGCGCCGGCGCGGTGAGGGTGTAAGACGAACCTCAACCGCATCACGTTGTTCCGCGCGCCCCTCCGCCAACCGAAAACTGCAAGCAACATGTAACCAAAAGTGCACACCTGCGCAAACCGCGATTCAGTCGTTCCAGATGCCTGGTTCCGACAGACATTCTGAGGGTCAGAGTATGGTTAGGCCACAGTTCTGCGTATACAACCAGACCAGCGAGTGCTTTCTGAGCCTGGGAGTCACACACGGAGATTCGACTTTGTCGCGTTTCAAGGGCCTGCTGGAGGGTGGCGCGCAGCGCTACGATGAAGGCAAATGGGTGGATCACCCCAAGGCCATCCACTTCTTCCGCGTCTTCTCGTCGCGTGATCTCGTGTTTCTAGATGACAAGCACCGCGTGATCGGCGTCCTCGAATGTTTTCCGCCATTTCGATTTGCGCCCCTCGGCCCGGAGGTGGCCAGCGTGCTTGCCCTACCGGTCGACACCATCAATTCGTCCCAGACCCAGCGCGGCAACCAGCTGGTTATCTGCGTCGCCGAGGAGCTCGAATTTCGTCTTCGCCGCATGCCTGATATGGCCGCCGACGATTGGGTCGGATCGCCTTCCACAGCGGAGATGTTGCCTCCTGCCCCGAAATGGGCGCAAAGTCCCGCGCCCGATCGCCGCATCGGCCGCCGCAAGCGCTGGCCGCGCCTGGTAGCCTACGACTCGATGGGCGGCGCCCTCGAGGTGCACGGCGTCAAAGACCTGAGCGCCAACGGCCTCTATCTGATCACCAACGAACGCTGGCCCCTCGGCTCGCAGGTCACCATGACCCTGCAGCGCACCGACGGCCTGGACGACGTTCCGCGCAACAATACATTCACCGTGCAACTGCGCGTGATTCGCTGGGGAAGCGACGGCGTGGGCTTGGCGTTCGTGCAGTCTGAAACCGAGGAATCCCAGGTGTTGGCCTTCAGCAGCGCGCGCTAGTG
>DASXXV010000123.1:0-34698 GCA_036502905.1 Occallatibacter sp.
GAGAGGAGCGTGCGCCGTTCGGGATCCATGGTGGTTTCCCAAAGCTGCGTCGACGTCATTTCGCCCAGGCCCTTGTAACGCTGCACCTGGTAGTCTTTCTTGCCCTGGTCCACGATGTAGGCGAACAACTCGCGGGCGGTCTGCTTTTCCACGGGCTCGCGCGGGATGCGAGCCGTCCGGCCTCCGGCTTTGGACTGCGCCCGAACTTCTACGCTGCCCGGCGAGGGCGCGCCTTCGGCATCCGGCTCTTCTTCTTCGGCGCTGGGTTCCGTCGCGACCGCTGACTTGGTGGAAAACTCGATGAGGAAGGGCGGTTCGAGATAATTCTTGATCTGCGCGAATTTGGACATCATCTGGCGGAACTCGGGGCTGGAGGCGAGCGTCCAATCGACGCACCGCGTCGCGCCTTGCGAATCCGTGAAGCAGATGGACCAAGTGTGGTGCTCTTCATCCTCGACGGGCTTATTGAGCTTCAACTGGAACTCGTCGGCCCGCCCTTTCAGCTCGCTGTGTAGCGCCTGGAGCTTTTCCGGAACGTCGCTGCCGTTCTTCGAGGTGAAATCAGAGCGATGGATCAGCTCGGCACGGGCCAGCGTCTCGGTGAGCTTCTCGTTGCGGATGCGCTTGTCCACCTTTTCCACGAAGGAGAGGTATTCGTTCAGGAAGCCCATGAAGCGGGTGAGGTCGGCGCCTTCGATCTTGCTGGCGTTTTCCCCGTGGCGCACCACGATGCCTTCAGATGCGCGCTTCACCATCACCTTTACGAACTCGCGATCGTCCTTGATGTACTGCTCGAACTTGCCCTTTTTGATTTTGTAGAGCGGCGGCTGGGCGATGTACACGTTGTCGCGCTTGATCAGCTCCGTCATGTGGCGGAAGAAGAAGGTGAGCAGGAGCGTGCGGATGTGCGAGCCGTCCACGTCGGCGTCGGTCATCAGGATGATCTTGCCGTAGCGCAGCTTGGCGACGTCGAAGTCGTCCTTGCCGATGCCCGTGCCGAGCGCGGTGATCATGGCGCGGATTTCTTCGTGGCCCAGCATCTTGTCGTAGCGGGCCTTTTCCACGTTCAGGATTTTTCCCTTGAGCGGCAGGATGGCCTGAAAGCGGCGGTCGCGGCCCTGCTTGGCGGTGCCGCCGGCGCTTTCGCCCTCGACGAGGTAGAGTTCGCAGCGGTCCGGATTGCGCTCGCTGCAATCGGCCAGCTTGCCGGGCAGGCCGCCTCCGTCCAGCGCGCCCTTGCGGCGGGTCAGGTCACGCGCCTTGCGGGCGGCTTCGCGGGCGCGGGCCGCATCGATGGCCTTGTTGATAATGCGCTTGGCAATGGGCGGGTTCTGCTCGAGGAACATTCCCAGGCGCTCATTGACAAATGCCTGCACCGTCCCGGCGATGTCGGAGTTGAGCTTGCCCTTGGTCTGGCCTTCGAACTGGGGCTGGGACAGCTTGACGCTCACCACCGCCACCAGGCCCTCGCGCACGTCGTCGCCGCTCAGGTTCTCTTTCATGTCCTTGAAGAGACCGAGCGACTGTCCGATGGCGTTGATGGTGCGCGTAAGGGAGGTGCGGAAGCCGGACAGGTGGGTGCCGCCATCCACGGTGTTGATGTTATTGGCAAAGCTGAAGACCGATTCCGAGTAGCCATCGTTGTACTGGAGGGCGATCTCCATATCGATGCCGTCGCGCCTGGCTTCCATGACGATGGGCTTGTCGTGGAGGGTCTGTTTGCCGCGGTTTAGGTGCTTGACGAACTCGGCGATACCGCCGGCGTAGCGGAACTCGGCCCGCTTGGACTCCCCGGTCTTGGGGTCGGTCGTCCGCTCGTCGGTAAGGGTGATTTCCAGCCCCTTGTTCAGGAAGGCCAGCTCGCGGAGCCGCTGGGCCAGGGTGTCGTAGTTGTACTCGGTGACGGCGAAGATGGTCCTGTCAGGCAGGAAGTGGACCTTGGTGCCCCGCTTCTTGCTGGTGCCGGACTGGCGGAGATCGGTGGTGGGAAGGCCGCAGCTGAAATCCATTTCCCAGGTGTGGCCGTCGCGCCAGATCTCGACGTTGAATTCCTGGCTGAGCGCGTTCACGCAGCTCACGCCCACCCCATGCAGGCCGCCGGACACCTTGTAGGTAGAGGAATCGAATTTGCCGCCGGCGTGAAGCTTGGTCAAAACCACCTGGACGGCGGGCATGCGCTGGCCGTTGGGCAGGTCCATCATGTCCACGGGGATGCCGCGGCCGTCATCGACCACGGTAATTGAATTGTCGACGTGGATGGTGACCTCGATCCTCCTGGCGTAGCCGGCAAGGGCCTCGTCCACGGAGTTGTCGACCACCTCGTAGACGAGGTGATGGAGTCCCATTTCACCGGTAGAGCCGATATACATGGCGGGACGAAGCCGGACGGCCTCGAGTCCTTCGAGGATTTTGATGTTTTCGCCAGTGTAGCTGTCGTTGTCTCCGATTACGGGGGGGATGCTCGTTGCTTCAGTCGCCATAGATTTCCGTCGGGCCTTGCTTTCAGCTCCAGGTGATCGCGGTTTCTGCAGGGACGATCGAGGGTGGAATCAGGGGATTTAACCGCTTGAAAACACGAGGGCTTTGAACAAATCTGCCTGTAGCTATTTTAGCACGTGGGAGGGCCAAAACGGGGGCTGTTGTTGCATCCCACGACAGTAATCACTTGCGGATTACCGAAATCCAATGGATAATGCTCGCAGGTTTAAAACTAGAATTGAATAGTGCTGAAAAAGGTCAACTTAATACGGTTGAGTTGGACTACCATTTGGTAACGCGGGAAGTGCAATTCCCGATCATCTGAAATCTATACAGGAGTTAACTGATCATGAAACTCGTTGTTCGCATTTTCGCTCTGACCGTGGTTCTCGCCGGTGCTGCCGCTGCTTCGCTTTCTTCTTCCACGACCCATGCCATTAGCCATCAGTCGGCTACCGAGAGGCTCCCGGTTCCGGCATGCGGACCCTATGTTCCCACCTGCCCGCCTCCGGGACAGAATGGCCAGTAATCATTTCCGGTAATCGCACGAAAGTGCTAAACGGCCTACTGCTTTTTTGTTTGGGCGGAAGGGGAAATAGGCGCTATCCTTAGTACCTAAACGGGATGGTGAACGACCCCCTATGCCTTTGAACCTAGCGATGGCCGTAATGAGCGGAGTGGAGTTCCTCCTCTGGGCAGCCTTGGCGTTTCTTTTCTGGAAACGGAAACTGCAGCGCCGCTTCCCGTCGATGGGGGCATACCTTGCCCTCCACGTGGTCTCTACCCCGATCATGCTCCTCCTGCTTTTCTTCCAGACCCAGCCTTGGGGCAAGGTCTTCTACGCGGCGTACTTCTTTGGTTTTTATGGTGTTTACATCGCCAGCGCGGTGCTGCTGTTCTTCGTCTCCATGGAGGTTTTCCGCTCGGCGCTCTCCGCCTTCTCCGGGTTGATGAAGTTCGGACTGGTCATCTTCCGCTGGGCGGTGCTGGCCTCGGTTCTCGTCACTTTCTCCACCATTACCTACTCGCACCGCGGAGTGCTGATCATTCCCGACATCGCGTTCGGGCTGATGCGCTCAGTGAGCATCCTCGAGCTTTGCCTGCTGGCGTTCCTGTGTCTCAGCATGAATGCCCTCAAGCTCCCGGTCCGCGATATGGCGTTCGGCATTGCGTTCGGTTTCGGCCTGCTTTCTGCCAACGACCTGGTTCTGGCCGCCCTGATCAAGCTGCAGTCCTCCCTGACCGAGCCCTTCCAGTTTGTTTACGAGGCAGTGGTGCTGCTGGCCATTGGGACGTGGGCAGCCTACAGCGCCGCGCCGGAACCGCTTCGCAAGCCCATCGTGGTGCCGGCCAACTCAACGATCTACCGCTGGAATGAGATTGCCTCGGCCCTGGGCCACACCGGAACGCAGGTAGCGGTAGTGCAGCCTGCCAGCGCGGCCAGCAGCTTCTTCCTGACCGATGTCGAAAAGGTGGTCGACAAGGTCCTCACCCGCAATCTGCGCGAGAGCGAAACGAAATCCTGAACGACGACTCCCGAGGGGGATGGTGGGCAAACGGGCCGAACTCGTATGAGTTCGGCCCGTTCTGCGTTACAGGCCTGGTCGGGTTCTCCCTGGCAAATAAACAAGGGCCGCGGCAATGCCGCAGCCCTTTGCTGAAAACCAATCTCTGCAACGGGGAATTCTTCGAAGGAAGGCGGCTTGAGCCGACCCCTTCAGCCAGAAATCCCTGATGGATACCTTACTCGGCCGCAACCGGCTCGACGGATGCGAAGCGCCCGCGGTTGCCGCGATCGGAGAATTTTACCCGGCCGCTGACCTTCGCGAACAGCGTGTCATCGGAACCGATGCCCACATTCACCCCCGGCTTGATCTTAGTTCCGCGCTGGCGGACGATGATCGATCCGCCGGTAACCAACTGGCCCCCAAAGGCCTTCACTCCCAACCGCTGGGCGTTGGAATCGCGCCCGTTTGTGGAACTGCCCCCACCTTTTTTATGTGCCATTGCCGAATCCCCTTCTTGAAAACCAGCTACTAGCCGTTAGCTATTAGCCTTAAGCTTAACCACCCCATGGCTGCGATCCGTTCGTCTCAGCGAAATCAGCTGGTCGCTAAACAGTTCGCGAAGCGCACTAGCTGGCCGTGTAAGTGACGCCATCGGCCTCGATGGCCTTGATGCGCACCTCGGTGAAGTTCTGCCGGTGCCCCTGCAGCTTCTTGTACTGCTTCTTGCGCTTGAGGTGGAACACCAGGATCTTGTTGCCACGCCCCTCGCCCACAATCTCCGCCGTCACCTTGGCTGAGCCGGGCTTCACCACACTCCCGGCTTCGCCGGAGACCGCCAGCACGTCGCTGAACTCGATGGTCTGCTCGCCGGAAACGGGAGTAACGCTCTCAATCTTCACCACGTCGCCGGGAGCCACGCGATACTGCTTGCCGCCGGTCCGTAAAACTGCGTACATACGTCCTCCAGAGCACTGATCGCGCCAAAGCGGATCTGCTCCACAAAATCTGAAATAGGCGGAAACTCCGCGCCATGGAACGCTCAAGCCCTTAAACACAAAGCGAACGCCCTACCCATGGCGACAGGCAGGAATCGCCAAACTAGAGTAGTTTACCGGCTTTGGCGGGGATGGTCAATCGCGACGCTCACAGAAGTCTGGGCTCAGCCCCAGCCAGTCTTATTCCTCCACGATGGCCAGGTCCCAGGGGGCAAGGGTCAGGGTGCCACCTTTCGCAACGGTCTTGCCGTCGAGGAGGTTGGTCCCGGCTCCATAGGAGTAGTTCGCCGTCACCGGGTTGGCCGAGTAGTTGAAGTAGTAGTGGATCCGCTTTCCCATCCGGTTCACCCCATGTTGCACGTGCACCGCGGAGGGCAGTTGCTGGTCCGCGCCGGCCAGCCCGAGTTTCTGCAAAGAATCCCGAAGCACCGCCGTTTGCAGGGCATCCGACAGGTACGTTCCCTCATACAGCAGCGTTCCGGAGCCGAAGGTGTTCTCCGTGATGGCCGGCCACTTGCCGAAGAAGGGGTGGTCGTAGAACGCGACCGGCCTGGCGTGTTCCGGCATCAGGAACTCCGCCCAGTACGAGACCTTGTTGTCCGCGCCGGCGTGGAATGGATCACCCTTCAAAGCCAGTGGTTTTTCTAGGTTGGAGAACTCCTGGTAGCTGAAGCCGGCGGCCTCGCGCAGCGGCCCCGGCGCGCGCACCCAGCGGACCGCGGAATTCTCGTTGGCGAAGCCGCTCTTGAAGGTCATCACAACGTGCCCGCCGTTTTTCACGTAATCGGAGATGCGCTGAAGAAGGGCATCATCGGAAATGTAGAGCGCCGGCACGATCAGCAACTTGTAGGCGGAGAAGTTCTGGTTTTCGGGAAACACGAAATCCGTGGGCACATTCAGCCGGTAAAGCGCGTCGTGGACCTGGTGAACCAGCGAGTCATAGCCCGCCGTCGCCCGGCCCGGCTCCCACGGCATCGCCGCATTCGAGGTGAACGGCATAAACCCGATGGCGTTGGCCGAATCGCGGCTCCACAAAATGGCGACGTCAGACTTGATTTTTAGGCCCACCAGGTGGGGCCCGATCTTTTCCAGTTCATGCGCCGTTTTGCTCATCTCGGCGTACTCGCGATTGGGCTCCAAATCGTGCGAAAGGATGCCCTTCCAGTACGTCTCCTGGCCGGCCGCGATCGAGGCCCAGTGCCAGTACTCCACCATATCGGCGCCGTTCGAGAGGTGGGTATAGACGTCTTCCCGCAATTGCCCGTCGTAGGGCGGGTACTGGAAAGCCGAGGACCAGTCGGTCGATTGGGCGTTGGTCTCCGTCACCAGGTAATTCCCGTGTTTCAGCGAACGGGTGAAATCGCCCTGCATGGCCTGTGTGGCGCCGTCGTAGCGATCCTGGGTCCCGTGGTAGATGTTGTCGGCGGGGATGTCGAGGGCCTTCGCGACTTCCTCCTCATTCACGTCATGGCGCGTCATGCCGCCGTAATCGGTGGTGACGAATTGCCGCGGCCCAGCGCACTCGCGCACCAGCCCCGCCTGCCAGTGAAGGAAGTCCGTTACGCGCATCTGGCTCCAGCGCGTCCATTCCAGCTTGTAACTGGTGGAAATGGTGCCGTCGCGGGTGGGCAGGTCTTCCCAGGTATGAATGTTTTCGCCCCAGTAATTCAGGAACCAGGCCTTGCTCAGTTCCTCGGGCGTGTGGAATTTCTTTTCGAGATAGTGCTGGAATCCGACGAATACGTCATGATTGGCGGCGTCGTAGCTCGACGTTTCGTTATCGAGCTGCCAGCCGATGACGGCCGGGTTGTCCTTGTAATGCGCGACAATGTGGCGGATCAGTCGCTCGGCGTAAAAGCGGTAGGCGGGCGAGTCGGTATCCATGTTCTGGCGGATGCCGTAGACGCTGGGCACCGGCTTGCCGCCAAACGGTCCGGGCGGAATGCGGTCGGCCAGGATCTCCGGGTGCTGGTGATACATCCAGGCTGGAATCGAATAGGTCGGCGTGCCCAGGATTACCATGATTCCGGCCTTGTTCATCGCCTCCACGATGCGATCCATCCACGCGTACTCAAACTGTCCGTCCTCTGGCTCCCACAGGCTCCAGGTCGACTCCCCCATGCGGACCACGTTCAGGCCGGCGGCCTTCATCAATTCGACATCTTTTTGAAGGCGCTCGTTCTGGGCATTGGGCGTGCCCTGGGGCATGTACTCGTTGTAGTAGGCGGCGCCATAGAGCACAGTGGGGAAGTCGATCTGCGGCCCCTTGTCGTTCGACTGGGCGGGAAGCGCGAACGGCGCCGACGCGAGTGCGGCAAAGCTGAGGATTTCGAGAAATCGTTTACGGAAAAACGCAGTGATCGGCCGGCACGACATCATGTTGGAATCCATTCCTGATTGTGATTGCGAATCGGGAGGATTCTAATCCGGCCGGCCCCTGGTATCCAAGGAGCGAATGGCGCACGCTCTGCGGACGATCGTCGCCGCGCACCACGTTGGTGTCTTTCGCCGTATTCGAACTGCGCCCCGGCTCACGCGGCTCGGCGGGGTCCTCTCCTTCGGTATCTTTGTGCGATTGCTGTGAAAGCCGGTCGTCGGCGGTCTGGTCACGGTCCTTGTCGGTCATTGCGGTCTCCTTTTGCCACTCAGATGCCGATTGTCCTGGAGGGTTTTCAGCGGAGTTGCGACGGGTACGGTGCAGGCCGGCCCCACAGCCGCGCGTGCCCTGCGGGCGATATACTCTAGCCGCCATGCGTAGCCGAGCCCTTGCCGCCCTGCCACTATTTGCCGCTCTTTCGTTTGGCCAGGATCCAGCGGGCCAGAAGCCGCCCACCGCCGCCGAGGCCCAGGCGTTCATCGAACGTGCAAACGCCGAATTACTGAAGCTGTCGACCGATGCTTCGCACGCGGATTGGACTGCCGAGACCGACATCACCGACGATACCGAGTCGACCAGCGCACTCATTAACGAGCAGGTCACTAGGCGTTCGCTGGCGTTAACCGAAGAGAGCCATCGCTGGGACAAGGTGACGCTGCCGCCCCAGTTGCGCCGCCAGTTCATGCTCTTGCAGTTGAATACTCCGGCCGCGCCCAGGGATCCGAAGCTGCTGGCCGAGCAAACGCGACTTTTGGCACAGCTCACTGGCATGTACGGAAAGGGCAAGTACTGCCCCGAAGCGCCCGCGGGCGAAGCGCCGTCCCGCCAACAATCTTCCGATGGTGCGAAGTGCATGGGGATCGACGCCATCTCCAACATCATGGCCAAGTCCCATGATCCCGAAGAGCTGACCAGGCTTTGGGTGGGCTGGCACGCCATCGGCCAGCCGATGCGCGATAAGTACGCGCGCTTCATCGAGCTCCAGAATATCGGCGCCAGGGAGCTGGGTTACCACGATACGGGCGAGTTCTGGAGAGCCGGTTATGACATGACTCCGGCGCAGTTCTCGGCGGAACTGGAGCGCGCGTGGACGCAACTCGAGCCGCTGTACCACGAACTGCACGACTACGTGCGCAAGCGCCTGATCGAGAAATACGGCAAAGCCGCGGAGCGCGCGGACGGCATGATCCCGGCGCAACTGGTGGGCAACATGTGGGCGCAGGAGTGGGGCAACATCTACGAACTGGTGGCGCCCACCGATCCGAAACTCTCGCAGTTTAAGCCAGTGGATCTGGAATCCGCTTTGAAGAAACAGATTGCGGAGAGGGATCCCGCAGCCGCGCCCGCATTTGCGGAGGGCACGGACCTGAGCTCCGATAAGGGACATGCCGCCTCGCTGGCTGCCGGCCATGCCATGGTCCATTACGGGGAGAATTTTTTCACCTCCCTGGGATTTGATCCGTTGCCAAAAAGCTTTTGGGAACGTTCGCAGTTCGTGCATCCTCGCGACCGGGAAGTGGTGTGCCATGCGTCTGCGTGGGATGTGGATTCGGTGGACGACTTGCGCGTGAAGATGTGCATCGAGGTGAACGCCGACTACTTCACCACGGTGCACCACGAGTTGGGGCACAACTTTTATCAGCGGGCCTACAACAAGCAGCCCTTTTTGTTCCGCAATGGCGCCAATGACGGTTTCCACGAGGCCATCGGGGATTCGATCGCGCTTTCGATTACTCCGGCCTATCTCAAGAAGCTGGGCCTGACCGACACCGAACCGCCGGTGGAGGCCGATATTCCGCTGCAGTTGCGGACGGCGCTGGACAAGGTGGCGTTCCTGCCTTTCGCGCTGGCACTCGATAAGTGGCGCTGGCAGGTGTTTTCCGGCGAGATCAAGCCGGCCGAGTACAACAAGGCATGGTGGGCGCTGCGCGAGAAATACCAGGGAGTCGCGCCGCCTGTGGAGCGCACGGAAGCGGAGTTCGATGCCGGCGCCAAAAACCACATCCCCACCAACTTTCCCTACGCGCGCTATTTCCTGGCCCGCATCTACCAGTTCCAGTTTTATAAGGCCATGTGCGACGCCAGCGGCTACCAGGGACCGCTAAACCGCTGCAGCTTCTATGGCTCGAAGGCGGCCGGGGAGAAACTGGCCAGGATGCTGGAAGCCGGCCAGTCGCAGCCGTGGCAGCAGACCCTGAAGGAGATGACAGGAACGGACCATCTCGACGCCCAGCCCATGCTCGACTACTTTGGGCCGCTGTACAGGTGGCTGAAGGAACAGAACGGGAGATGAGGCAGTGAGGAAGGGAAAGAGTGGAGGAGTAAAGAAGCCGATCTGGACTCGTACCATTGGTGCGTGAACGACGTGGTTTGTTCTTGGTCGCGCTTTCGCTCATTCACTTTTTCACTCCACCTCTGGGTGGATGCGGCGCTCCACCCCCGCGCCATACCATCACGGCACGATGCAGACTGAATCGCCACGGCGACAAATGGGAGTGTGGTCCGCCACAGCGGTGGTGACGGGCGAGGCCGTTTCGCTCGGCATCTTCCTTACACCTGCGGCCATGGCGAAGTCGCTCGGCTCCCCGGCGCTCCTGGGCGCGGTGTGGTGCGGCATGGCGCTGATGACGCTGGCCGGCGCGCTCTGCTTCACGGAACTGGCGGTGCGCAATCCGCACGACGGCGGCGAGTATCTCTACCTGCGCCGCGGCTTCGGCCGGAAGGTCGCATTTCTCTATGGATGGATGGCGGCCGTGGTCATGTATCCGGGCGTGGCCGCCGCGCTGTGCGTGGGAGCGGTTCCTTATCTGCAGGCATTGTTCCCGATCCCGGCTGATGTTGTGCCTTTTCTTCCGGCGCTCATCCTCCTCGGGCTGGGCGCGGCTAACTATTTCGGCACGCGCTTTTCGAGCCGCGCGATGACGACGCTCAACTGGCTCAAGATGCCGGTGCTCCTGGCACTGGTGACGTGGGCGTTTGCTTCGGGCCATGCGACGCTCGCGAACCTCGCGCCGGTGGCGGGACGGCGCCCGGGATCAGATCCCCTAATCGGGGCGGTGGCGGGCGCCGCGATCAGCGCATTCTTCACGTTTGGTGGATGGTGGGAGGCGGGCAAGATCGCCGGCGAAGTGCGCAATCCTTCGCGAACCCTGCCGATCGCGTTCACCGGCGGAGTGCTGATGGTGACGGCTCTCTACCTGCTTGTGAGTCTCGCGTTCGTGGCGGTGGTGCCCATGCAACAGATTCAGAGCAACACTGCGTTTGTAGCCCAGTTCGGGCAGGCGCTTTTTGGATCCGCCGGGGGGCGTGTGCTGTCGGCGTGCGTGGTGCTGAGCGTGCTCGGCGGACTGATGGTGATGAGCATGGCGGTGCCGCGGGTCACGTACGCGCTGGCCCGCGGAGAGTCGGACGAGATTGCGTCGGGGCCGTTGGCTGCATTTGCGCGTCTGCACCCGCGCTTTGGAACTCCCGCCAACGGCGTTCTGCTGCAGACCGGCATGGCGCTGCTGGTGCTGTTCCTGGGCGCGTTCGATCGCATTTTGGCGTTCATCATTTTTTCGGCAGTTGTGTTCCTGGCCCTGACATCCGCCACGCTGTTTCGCGCGTTTCCAGCGGTGAAGCGGTGGTGGTTTCCAGCCGCGCCCATCGTGTTCATTGCCGGCGCCGGCATGCTGGCGCTGATGCTTCTCCTCCACGGCCTTGGCCCGTCGCTGCTGGGCGCGGCTGTGGTGCTCGCCGGCTTGCCGATCCGCTGGCTGCTCAGGAGGAGTTCGCAGTTGGTAGTTCGCAGTTCACAATCTCCAACCCCGCCAAGTACCGGCGAGCCGGACGTTTTGCCCGACGATGATGCCGAATTGAGAACTGAAACCTGAGGGCCTAAACGACTACGAATTCGTCTCTGCGTTTCGCGCTTTCACCTTGAACCAGATGGGCGTGCCTTTGAAGCCGAAGGCGGCGCGGATCTGGTTTCCGAGGAAGCGCTCGAAGGCGAAGTGCAGTTTGATGTCGCGGTCGGTAAACAGAACGAAGGTGGGCGGGGCCACCGCGGCCTGGGTCATATAGAAGATGCGGATGCGCTTGGCCATGGGCACGGGCGCGCGCTGAAAATCGATCTGCTCCAGGAAGCGGTTCATCTGGCCGGTGGTGATGCGCTTGCGGCGCTCGGCCGCGACGGCCTTGACTTCGCGCAGAACCCGGCTCATGCCCTTTCCTTCCAGGGCGGACAGAAAAATCACCGGCGCGTAGTCGAGATACTTGAGCGCGCTCCGCAATTGGCGCTCAAAGATTTCGCGGTCAGCCGGCGGCTTCGAGTCGGTGCGGCCGGTGGTCACCGCGTCCCATTTGTTGACGATGATGATGACGCTGCGGCCGCTCTCGTGGGCATAGCCGCCAATGGTAGCGTCACTGGCCGTCACTCCCTCGGTCGCGTCAATCAACAGCAATGCGACGTCTGCTGCTTCGAGGTGACGCCGCGCCATCACGACGCTGAGTTTCTCCGCCATCAGGCGGGTCTTGCCCTTGCGGCGAATTCCGGCGGTGTCGACAAAACGCAGCTGGCTGCCTTCGAACTCGACCACTTCGTCGACGGCGTCGCGCGTGGTGCCGGCGATGGGCGAGACGATGGCGCGGGAGGTGCCGGTGAGGGAGTTAAGCAGCGTGGACTTCCCCACGTTGGGGCGGCCGATGATCGCGACCGACGTTTCGTACTGTTCGAATTCGCCGTGCGTGCGGTGGGGCTTCGCCTCCTGGGACGAACGTTCAACATCGGCTGTCGCCGTTTCCAGGGAGGGCTCGACCTCGCTGTCGATTTCGCCCTCGAGCGGCTGTTCACCGGGCCGCGGCGGGATTTCCTCTCCAATCGCATCCAGCAGTTCTCCGATGCCAAGCCCGTGCTCGGAACTTATGGGGTAGACATTGCGGATTCCGAGGCGCCGGAAGTTCTCCGCCTCGGCTTCCATGGCTTCGCCCTCCACCTTGTTTACCGCCAGGAATACGGGTTTGCCTCCCCGCAGGAGCATCCGTACCAGGTCGTAGTCGGGACTGGCGAGCTCGGTACGCGCATCCACCACCAGCACCAGGGCGTCGGCCTCTTCGAGAGCAACCTTGGCCTGGTTGAAGATTTCGGTGGGGATGAGTTCGGGATCATCGGGAACAATGCCCCCGGTATCCACCAGGCGGAAACGCCGACCCGCCCACTCGAATTCGCCGTAGATACGGTCGCGGGTGATGCCGGGCTCATCCCCGACAATGGAGCGGCGGCTCCTGGTGAGGCGGTTAAAGAGCGTGGATTTGCCCACGTTGGGCCGGCCCACGATGGCAACGAGAGGCAGGTTCTGGGTGCCTGGCCCCACGGGAATTACGGATTTGCGGTAGGTGGGCAAGGCGTCTCCGGGCGGCTCATCCGGAGCAGCCTCACCTCTATGGTACTTGGTGTCAGTCCAGAGTCCGCGTGCAGGTACGGTTGCGCCCGGTATGTTTAGCGTCGTAGAGGGCCTGGTCCGCGCAATCGACGAGGACCGTGGGATCCACCCCATAAGCAGGTTCGGTGACTGTTCCGACGCCGATGCTGATGGTAACTTTCTGGTCGAACGGCGATGCCTTGTTCTCGACGCCAAGGCCTCGAATGGCATCCAGCAGGCGGGCAGCAACCGTCTCCGCCCCGGCCACCCGGGTGTCGGGCAGCAACATGACAAACTCTTCTCCACCGAGGCGCGCCACGACGTCGTCCGGGCGCCGCGCGTGCTCCTGCAGGATTCGGGCGATGGCGACAAGGCATTCGTCCCCGTAGGTGTGTCCGTGCTGGTCGTTGACTCCCTTGAAGAAGTCCACGTCGACCATCAGCAGCGCAAGCGGTTGAGCTTTGCGGGCGCCGCGCCGCCATGCGATGTGCAGCGTGGTTTCGAACCGGCGCCGGTTGGCAATGTGGGTAAGAGGATCTTCCAGCGACATCTGCCGCAGGGTAGCATTGATTTCACGCAGATCGTGTTCGCGTTCCAGGAGCAGATTGCGTCCGGCGAGGTAATTCAATTGGAGGATCGCGGCCTGCACGCCCTGGATGGTGAGCAGGACAAATATGGCGCCCAGGCCAAGGAGCATATGCTGCGGGGTAACGGCGGCCGCCAGCAGGAAAATGCCCGCCGTGATGAGCATGGGACAGAGTGCTTCCACCACCAGTCGTGCCCGGGTAGGTCCGCTGCGCTCCTGGTTTTCGTCGCCAATCGGCAGGCGCAAAGCCTGCCATCCACCCACGAAAAACGGAACGCTCCACAGGAGGTCCAGAATGGAGCCGGAGTGCAGGTTCCAGCGCGCGGTCGCGTAATCCATCCCGATTTCAATGGGCATGTAAGTCCACAGAACGAGACAGAGGCACCGCGTGCTGCGGCGTTCCTCCGGCGAGGCCCAGGTGAACAAACGCAGGACAGACATGAGGGCCAACAGAATGCAGGTCGCGCCATAGATCCGGCCCATGACGGTGCTGGCTGCCTGGGGGCTGAGCGCCATCCGGTAGAGAAGCGAATAGCTGAGGAGCAGGGCGAGGCCAATTTGTCCCAGGTTGAGGGCGAACACGGCGCGAATAGACTCCGTTTCCCGCGTGGTGGAAAGTGCGACGAGCAGGGGAAACGTTCCGGCAAGATAGATGAAGTCTGACGCATCCACTGTCAGGTTGCTGGCGGCGCTGGAGTGGCCCAAAACGGTTTCAACAAGATGCGCAATAGCCCACAGGAGCATGCCTGCACCCGACCAGAGCCACACGGGTCGTTCGCGGGCAGGCAAGCGGATGGCACGCCAGATGCAAACCGCGCCGGCAACCGTGGGGACGGCTGCCGTTAGAGAACGGGACAGCAGAATCGGAGCCGGGTGCCCGGCCAGCAACACCAGGGCGTGCAGACACACCACCGCCCACAACCCATAGCTGAGAATCCTGGCGATCTGGGTTCGACCCATTGTATTAACAGCGACAGCCGTATCGCTCATTCCAGCCCATGCGGCCCCGAACGGGATTCCGCATTCTCCCCCGACTGATTGGTTCAAGGCCGTAATTGCAGCAAAAGAATTCAACCGCAAGGGATTTGACTGATCGGAAATCCGGCGGCGCGCGAACCGTTGTGCGAAGTATTACCTACGATAAATGGCCGATTCGCGTTTAACCAAGGCAATTTACGGGGTAGCGGAGTTCCTGTTCCGGGGAGATTCGGAGCCGCGTGGCTGACCGTGACGAACCTGGTCTTCGTGCCGCGTCAGATCGAGGGTCTCGAGAGTATTGGATTGCGACGAGAGGCCTGCACACTGTTTTCCCCTCCGGGCGCATCCGGCCCCCGGTATCAATATGATGGAAGCAACCGGTCCATGCCTTCCAGCGAGATCTCAACCCGGGCCCTTCCTTCGCTGCACGAGTTCTTCGCGCCCGGCGGTGTCCTGGCACGCTCGACTTTGCCTTATGAGTACCGCCCCGGCCAACTGGAAATGGCAAAGGCCGTGGAAGCCGCGCTGGCCGAGCGCCGCCACCTGATTGTGGAAGCCGGCACCGGAACCGGCAAGACCCTGGCGTACCTTCTGCCCGCCCTCCGCACCGGGCAAAGAGTGATCATCTCCACTGGAACCAAGGCCCTGCAGGACCAGCTCTACTTCCGCGACGTCCCCTTCCTCGAATCGTTGCTGGGCGAACTGCGGGTCTGCTACATGAAGGGCCGCGCCAATTACCTTTGCCGCCACAAGCTGATCTCGTTGCGCAACCAGCCCATCCTTTCCGGGCTGGAGGAGATCGACCAGTATCGCCAGATCGCCGAGTGGGAGCAAACCACGGAAACTGGCGACCGGGCAGAGATTGCCGGACTGCCCGAGGCGAGCGCCTTGTGGGCCAAGCTGGATGCGCGGTCCGACGCCTGTCTCGGAACCACCTGTCCCGATTACCGCCGATGCTTCATCACGGAGATGCGGCGCAGGGCGCTCGAGTCGGACATCGTGATCGTCAATCACCACCTGTTCTTCGCCGACCTGGCGGTGAAGCGCGAAGCCTCGGGCGCCCCGGACGCGGGGATTTTGCCGGAGGCAGCGGCAGTCGTCTTCGACGAGGCCCACGAACTGGAAGAGATCGCTTCGAGCTATTTTGGACTTTCGGTCAGCAATATTCGCTTCGAGGAGCTTGCCCGCGACGCCGAGGCGATGTTGCGCGGCAAGGAAGGCACGGAAAGCCTGCCGGGACTGACGCAGCAGCTGCGCGAACGGTCGCGGCTGTTCTTTTCCGCCCTTCCCATGACCGGCGACGGACGGCAGCCGTTCGCCGGGCGCGAAGAGTTCCTGGAGAGCTCCGGCGATCTGTACCTCAGCGTGACTGCAAACCTGCGACGGCTGGAAGCCGAGATCGACGGCCTCAAGAACATCGACGAGGCGCCGGGCTTGCGCAAGCGGGTGTCGCGGCTGCGGTCGGAACTCGAGTTCCTGCTCGAATCGAATGCGAATAACACCGTCTACTGGCTGGAGCGGCGCGTGTACGGCGCCGAACGAGGCGGGGCGAGCCCCCGCGGGCGGCGAACCGAGTCGCGCACCACGTTCGTGCAGGCCACCCCGATCGATGTTTCGGAGCTTTTGTCCGAACTGGTATTCGAGACCATTCCGACCGTAGTTCTGACCTCAGCGACCTTGACCGTGCAGGGCGGCTTCGAGCACATGCGGCGAAGGCTGGGGCTGCGGGAGGCGCGCGAACTGGTGGTCCCTTCGCACTTCCGCTACGGCGAACAGGCCCTTCTGTACCTGCCGCCGGAGATGCCCGACCCGCGCGACCCGGAGTTCCCCGAGGCCGCGGCGCGCTGCATCCGGCGCGTGCTGGAGATTTCCAAAGGCCGTGCTTTTTGCCTCTTCACCAGCTATAGCCAGATGCGTGACCTGTACACACGCCTGCTGCCGGTGCTCGATTACCCCATCCTGCTGCATGGAAACGCGCCCCGCAAGGCGCTGCTGGACGAGTTTCGCTCCACGCCCAACGCGGTGCTTTTCGGCACCTCCAGCTTCTGGCAGGGTGTGGACGTGCAGGGAGAGGCGCTCAGCTGCGTGATTATCGACCGGCTGCCGTTCGCGGTGCCCAGCGACCCGGTGGTGCAGGCGCGTATGAAGGCGATCGAAGAGTCCGGGGGAAAGCCCTTCTTCGATTACCAGGTGCCCGAGGCGATACTCACGTTGAAGCAGGGCTTCGGGCGTCTGATCCGGTCGCTGGAAGACCGCGGCGTCCTGGTGCTTCTCGACCCCCGCATTCGCCGGCAACGCTACGGCCAGAGCTTTCTGCAGAGCCTCCCGCCGTACCGCATGACGCAGACAATCACGGATGTCGAGAATTTCTTCGCTGCGAAGTGAAATGGGGCGTGCGGGCGCCGCGTTGGATTTACATCCCACCCGAGGGCCCGCTTGCCGAAAAAGAAAAAGTTGGTCGCACGTCGTACAGAGGTATAGTGGCTGCACCCAGCGCGCAGGCCAATCGTGCTTGTGAAGGCGAAAGACTGTGGCGATGGGAATTCCCTCGCCCGAGGTAGGAGAACCCCCACATGGCAAGCAAGACCCATGCGATTCTGCCGGGAAGCAAGCGTGCAAAGGACCCCACCGCCGTCAAGGTGGGAGAACTCAACCCCAAAGAGACCATCGACGTGACGCTTGACCTCGCCGGGCCGCCCATGCCCGGACCTGACGAGTATGTTGGCCAGACCGTGACCCCCGAGGAATTCGCGGAGAAATTTGGCGCCCGTCAGGCGGACGTCGATAAGGTTGCCAAGGCACTGCGCAAATACGGCCTGAAGGTCGAAAACGTGTCCCTGGCCACGCGGAGTATGCGGGTGAGCGGCACCATCGCCGCCATGGAGCGGGCATTCCGGCCCGGGCTGGCGCTCATGAAGTCACCCGTGCAGGGTGAGTATCGCGGACGGCAGGGATCGCTGCAGATTCCCGCGGAACTGAAGGGAATAGTGCTGGCCGTGCTCGGGCTGGACAATCGCAAGATGGCGCGGCGGAAGGCGGGAACTTCCAAAGCGGGGGCGAGCGCGCTGGCAGCCCTCACGCCCTCTGATATCGAACAACGATATAACTTCCCGGCGGGGGACTGCGCCAACCAGCGAATCGGAGTGGCGGAGTTTGGCGGAGGTTACTTCGAGAGCGACATGACGACGTACTGCACCAAGTTCCAGCGGCCCGTCCCGAATATCCAGGCGGTATCCGTGGATGCGCCGGCGTACACTCTGGCGCAAATCCTGGCGCTGCCCAAGCCCCAGCGCAAGGAGCAGCTGGACAACAGCATTGAAGTCATGATGGACGTGGAGATCATCGCCGGTCTGTGCGCCAAGGCTGACATCACGGTGTACTTTTCTAACTTCGATCAGCAGGGATGGGTCGACCTGCTGGACAGGGTGATTGCGGATCGACCGGTGGCGCTGTCGGTGAGCTGGGGCCTGGCGGAGGACGATCCGAGCTGGTCTGCGAACGCCGTCAAGGCCATCGACAACCGCCTGAATTCCGCACGCCTGCTGGGCATCACGGCATGCATCTCGTCGGGCGACGACGGGTCAGGCGACCAGGTGAACGACGGCCGCGCGCACGTGGATTTCCCCAGTTCCAGCCCCAATGCGATGGGCGTGGGCGGAACGATGCTGACCCAGTCCGGGGCCAGCGTGAAAGAAGTGGTGTGGTGGGATTCACCCGGCCAGCGAACCAACAATGGCGGAGGGTCAAGTGGCGGAGGCATCAGCACGGTCTTCAACCGTCCGGCGTGGCAGAACGTCAAGATCAAATCCCTTAACGCCAAGAGCATCGACGGCCGGGTGGTGCCGGATGTGGCGGCGTTGGCCGGCGATCCCATGTACGATCTCATCACCGTGGGGCAGCCGCAGTCGTACGGCGGCACCAGCGCATCGACGCCGCTGTGGGCGGCCTTGATCGCGCGCGTAAACTCGCTGCTTCCGGTCCCCAAGCAACAGAGATTCCTGGCTCCGCTGCTATACGCGAAGGCGGGGAACGGGCAGCCCGTGGGGAAAACCATGTCGAGGGATATCACCAGCGGGAACAATGCCTCCAATCCCCAGCCCGGCAAGGGCTACAAGGCAGGAAAGGGGTACGACGCGGTGACCGGATGGGGAGTTCCCGACGGAAATAAAATGCTGAGCGCGCTGGCGACAATCTGAACCGGCGAAAATGGTAAAAGAGCGGCCCGGAAGGACGCCGCCTTGCGCGAATGAACCTGAATCCGAGTTCCGACGACGTCCTCCTGGTGGTGGACGTGCAGAATGATTTCTGCCCGGGCGGGGCGCTGGCCGTGGCGGACGGCGATGCGGTGATTCCCGCCATTCACCGCATTGCCCGGCATTTCGAGCACATCTTTCTCACCCAGGACTGGCATCCGCCGGGGCATCACTCCTTCGCACGAGCGCACCAGGGAAAATGCGCGTTCGATCAGGTGCATCTGATTTACGGAGAACAGACGCTGTGGCCGGATCACTGCGTTCAAGGGACACCCGGCGCCGATTTCCACCCCGCGCTGAACCTGCCGCAGGCCGAACTGATCCTGCGCAAAGGCTTCCGCCCGGAGATCGACTCCTACTCGGCGTTTTTCGAAAACGACCGCACCACCACAACCGGGCTGAACGCGTACCTGCGCGAGCGGGGCTTGCGCCGGGTTTTTCTTGCCGGCCTCGCCTACGACTACTGTGTCGCTTATTCGGCTCTCGACGCGCGCCGGCTTGGTTATCCGGCGATCATCATCCGGGATGCCTGCCGCGCCATCGACCTGAACGGATCGGTGGCGGCCATTGAAAAGGAATTCGCCGCCGCGGGAGTGAGTCTGATCGAGAGTGCGGCTATTGCCGGTTGATTTACCCAACCCTCCAGAGCCTGCACCGCAACCTGACACACAACACGCGGTCAGAGCCTCATAGAATTGATAAGGCATGTCCCGCAACTTCTATATCCTCGCCGCAGTTCTCCTGTTCTTTGCGCTGCTCTCGGGAGGCATGTCGCTGGTACCGTCCAGCTTCCAGCCGGGGCTGCCGGCCAACGGGACCCTGTGGCGAACCGTGGCGCTTATCCTGCTGCTGGCGGGGTTGTTCTTTGCCCTCATCGGCGTCATGAGCCATCTGTTCGAGCAGGTGGACCGCCGCAGTGAGCAGGCCCGCCAGGATGCCCGGCGAAGGCGGCGCGAGCGCGGCGAACTCTGATCAGAGAGGTCGCCCCAAGGGTCGGGGTCCGGCCCCCCCCAAGGCGGCGCGGGCAGACGAACTAGAATCGAAGCAGAGGGATTCTTTCCCGCAGGCGGGACGCACGCTGTGTACGAACTTACAGTAGAACGGGACTTCTCCTCCGGCCATTTCTTACGCAACTATCGTGGCCGCTGTGAGAACCCCCATGGCCACAACTACAAGGTCCGCATCACCCTGGCCGGGGCAGAACTGGACGAGGCCGGTCTGCTGCTCGATTTCAAGCTTCTCAAGCAGGTCATGCGCCCGGTGATCGACCGCATCGATCACCAGATGCTCAACGAGCTGGAGCCGTTTACCACGGTGAATCCCTCGGCCGAAAACATTGCCCGCTACTTCTACGAGCAGACCAACCAGCAGCTGTCCGCGATGACCAACGGGCGCGTGCTCGTAAAAGACTGCACCATCTGGGAAACCGACACCACTTCGGCGACTTACTACGAGTAAGTGAAGTGTGCGTTGATCCGGCTTTTCAGGCGTGGACCGGATCGTCCGCTATAGCAGGGCGCCCGGAAACAACTGGGTCGGACTGGTCCATGGTGACGAGATTGCGGCCCGCTTTTTTGGACAGGTACATGGCGTCGTCGCAACGGCGGAGTAACGCCTCGGGTGCATCCGTGAGGCGGCTCGCGGCCACTCCGATACTGACCGTAAGCCGGATGCCTCCAGGCAGGTCTGACATGCCGGCGATATAGGCGCGAAGCCGTCCGGCTATTTCTTCAAACTGATTCGGGGCCGAATCGCGGAGCAGAATCAGGAACTCCTCCCCGCCATAACGGGACAGCGGATCGCTCGGCCTCAGGTTGCTCTGCAGGGCGAGGGCGACGCGCCGGATCACCTCGTCGCCCGCCTGGTGACCATACGTATCGTTCACCAGTTTGAAGCGATCAATGTCCACCAGCAGGACCGCCAGCGTTTTTCCGGCGAGGTTGTAAAGGTGCAGCTCTCGGGCCAGAATTTCCTCGAATGCCCTCCGGTTCAGCAGCCCGGTGAGGCTGTCGGTCTGCGCGATGCGGTGCAGATCGCGGCGATGCATGGCCTGGGTCAGCCAGACCAGCCCGAAACCGGCCCCGCCGTTCAGAATCAAATTGAGGTAGGTGAATCCCGACTGGATCAGGTCCATGTGCAGGATTTCGGCGGGAGGATAGAGCGCCGTCAGGACGATGCGGCTCAATTGCAGGGCAGCGATGAGAACCTGCAGCCAGGCCAGCGTGGAGATCAGCGAGTCAACCGGCGACCCCGGGGCAGCCTGGTCGGCAACCGGCTCGCGATGCACGAACAGCACCCAGGCGCGGGCCGCGGCAAGGGCCGCGAAACAGCCGCTGCATATATAAATGCGCTCGATCAGGTTCGGGTGGAAGTAGGTGAAGTAAACCAACGGCCC
Organism: Occallatibacter sp.; assembly: GCA_036502905.1. Taxonomy (GTDB): domain Bacteria; phylum Acidobacteriota; class Terriglobia; order Terriglobales; family Acidobacteriaceae; genus Telmatobacter. The sequence continues at coordinate 20,970 of DASXXV010000123.1, forward strand.
CACCGCAAAGAGGAGAAGGCCGATTCCCCAGGGAAGGAACGAGGCATAGACGTCCAGGATTTCGGTGGTTGCGCGATAGATGAGGAGGGCGCAAGCGAAGACTGCTTCGTTGGCCAGCACGATGCTAACCCAGGGCGGGGCGATCGGACGCAGCGCCAGGAGCAGTACGCCGAACAGGCCACAGCAAAGCGCGCCCACCAGCAGGCGCAAGCCCCGCAAGCCCGGCATGGTCCGGGAGAAGGCATAGCAGCCCGCCAGCATCAGAATCACCGTAGCCGCGTATCCGCACATCAGATACGGCATGTACATGTGCCCGTACCTCTTCGCCGGTCGGAAAGGGGGAAATCCGGCGAACGGGACGGTTCCACCCGAGGACGGATCATTTGCTACCGGGGTTTAGTTCATCTATGGTCGCATATCCACCCGCTATCCGTGATACCCCAAAATGTGCATGGGCGCGAAGGGCTGCCGGGTACGTCCAGGGTTTTGGCTCCTCGGCTCGGGCAGCGGGGCGGACAGCCGGGGTCAATTCATCTGGCTCGACTTCGACTGCACATACTTATCGAACGGGATCTCGAAGAAAAAGAGCTCATGGCCGTCGGAGTCCACCAGCTTGTGCAGGTGCAGCTTCGAGCCACGCAGGGGATCGGCGATCTGGGAGATGTCGTAGAAGAGGAAGCCGGCGCGGGTAGTGTGCGCTTCCACCACCAGCGCTGCGTATTCGAACTGGTTGAAGTCCTCTTCGATATCCTTGTTGCTGGCCTTGGGCTTCAGCTTGATGGTGGGGAGGGGGCCGGGCATGGGGATGCGACCGCCTTCGCGCTCCTTGCGCGTCATCAGGCGCTCGATATCCTCCGGTGCCGCCGCCTGTATGCGATCGCCCGAGCGGGTCTGGAACAGGATTCGCGCGTCGCGCAGGGAGATGGGCTTGTCGCTGTTGTTGGTTACGATGAGGCGGACCGGCATGACTCCGTGACCCAGGTAGTCCACCCGGAAAATGGACTCTTTTTGCTTGGTATCGTAGGGCTCGGCGGCGATTGCCACCTTTTCTTTGTCGTGCACCTCGACGGCCGCAAAGGACGTCGCCGGCTGAACGGGAGGCGCCGAATGATCGGTGGCAGCGGCGGGGAGCGCCAGCCAGACGACCAGGAGTGCTAACCCCGGGAGGACCCTCATCGCCATCGACTGTATCATCGATTGTTTAGACAGCAGGAACCGGCAATCCGTCTCGCATGGTTATCTTTTTCTACAACGTGGCGCTGCTCGCGGTGCTCGTGGCAGGGGCGCCGTGGTGGTTGTGGCGGATGGCAACCACAAGAAAATACCGCGAAGGAATGAGAGAACGGCTGGGTGGCGTCCAAGCCGGGCTGAGGGCGGCAGGAGAGGATGGCCCGCCGGTGATCTGGATGCACGCGGTCTCAGTGGGCGAAGTGCTGGCCGTGAGCCGGATGGTGGGAGAACTGGATCGGTCTCTTCCCGGGTATCGGGTTCTGGTCTCAACTACCACCCGGACGGGGCAAGCGCTGGCCCGGGAGCGCTTCGGCGCAAACCGGGTGTTCTACTGCCCCCTGGACCTGCCGTGGGCGGTCCGCGCTTACCTGAATGCGCTGCGGCCGGAGATGCTGATCCTGGCGGAGACGGAATTCTGGCCTAACTTGCTGCGGGGTTCCTTCCGCAGGGGCATACCGGTCGTCGTGGTGAATGCCCGCATTTCGGACCGGTCGTGGCCGCGCTACCAGATGCTGCGAAGGCTGTGGCGTCCTATCCTGGGCAGGTTGAACCGGGTGCTGGCGCAGAGCGATACGGATGCGGAGCGGTTGCGGGCGCTCGGCTGCCGAGCGGAGGCGGTGAGCGTGGCCGGGAACCTGAAATTCGATGTGCGGGTGGCTCAGGAGGCGGAGGTCACAGGGTTGTTGCGGCCTGCCGCCGTCCGGTTTTTGGTAGCCGGCAGCACGCTGGAAGGCGAGGAATCGGCGCTGCTCGAAACTTGGCCCCGTTTGCTCGAAGCTCATCCGGACCTGGCCATGGTTCTGGCTCCCCGCCACCCGGAACGGTTCGGCGCGGTGGCAGCTCTTCTGGACCGGTCCGGCGTGCGCTGGACCCGGCGCTCGGCCTGGAGAACGGCGCCGCCCGACCCGCAGAATCCGATCCGACCCGGCGAAATCCTCCTGCTCGACACTATCGGGGAACTGGCTTCGGTCTATTCGGTTGCCGCCCTCGCCTTTGTCGGAGGCAGCCTGGTATCGGCCGGAGGGCATAACCCGCTGGAGCCCGCCCAGTTTGGGGTCCCCATCGTGATGGGGCCGCACTACGCTAACTTCCGCGCGATCACCGAAGATCTCCTGGCCCACGATGCGCTGCGGATCGCGGCCCAGGGCGAGCTGGCACAAACTCTTCTCCCTCTATTGGCTTGCCCGGACGAAGCACTGGCTATGGGAGGAAGAGCCCGCCAGGTTTTTGAGCAGCAGGCCGGGGCGACCGGGCGATGCATGGAGGCCATCCGGGATCTACTGCTGCGGAGTGCGGCGACACTTAGCGGGTCTCGTTCGATAGAGGGAGGGCGATGAGTACAACCTCTCAGGCCCGCCGATTGCTCCTGCCGCTCACGCCGGTCTACCGCCTGACCCTGGCCCTTCGCGAGTTGCGCCTGCGCCGCGGCTGGGAGCCGGTTCGCCGCCTGGGCTTTCCGGTGGTCAGCGTCGGCAACCTGTCCACGGGCGGAACTGGGAAAACGCCTTTCGTCATCGCCCTGGGAAAGGCTCTTACGGAGCGCGGGTTTGCCATAGACGTCTTGTCGCGCGGATACGGGCGGAACAGCGCGGCCGCCGCCCGCGTGGACCCGGGTGGATCGGCCGATGAATTCGGTGATGAACCGTTGCTGATCGCGCGCGAGGCGGGCGTGCCTGTGTATGTGGCGGCGGAGCGGTATGAGGCGGGGGTGCTTGCGGAAGGATCGCGGAACCTTCCCTCGGGGGCTAAAGCCCCAGTTCACCTTGATAGTGGGAATGTACGGGCTGAAGCCGGTACCCTTCAAAGCCGCCGGGTGCATATTCTGGACGATGGATTCCAGCACCGCCGGCTTTACCGCGATGTAAACATCCTCCTGCTGAATGGCGAGGACTGGCGTGGCCGGTTGCTGCCGATGGGGAATCTCCGCGAGCCGCGACGTTCGGCAAATCGCGCAGACGTCATCGCGATCCCGGAAAGCGAGCCGGAACTGGAACCTGAGCTTCGCGCCCAGACCTGGAACGGGCCGATCTGGAGGGTGCGCCGGCATATGGACCTTCCGTCCAACCAGGGTCCGGTCGCGGCCTTCTGCGGCATTGCCCGGTCGGAGCAGTTCTTCGCCGGGCTCGAAAAAGGGGGCTTTCACCTTGCCACCCGGATCGCTTTCCGCGACCACCACCGCTATACGGCCAGCGATCTGGAACGGATTCAAACGCAGGCTCATTCCGCCCGTGCCGGCGCGCTCATCACTACGGCCAAGGATTCCATACGGCTTGAGCCATTGCTCAAGCTGCAGAAGCCGGAGCTGCCTTTGATGACCGCAGGGCTGAGAATCGAAATCCAGCATATCGAGGAGGCGATTGACTGGCTCGCAGGTCGTCTGTGCAGTACTGAAGTCCGTCCACCCCTGTGAGAGAATCTAAGTTTGCACACGCAATCCAAGTACCGCCTGCTCGTGGTCCGTCTGGGAGCCATGGGGGACGTTCTGCACGCCTTGCCGGCGGTTACGGCGCTACGGCAGGCTCACCCCTCCTGGGTCATCGACTGGGTGATCGAGCCGGCGTGGTGCGCGCTTCTGACCGCCAATTGCGATGTGGCAAATCCCGGCCTGGGGCCTGCCCAGCCCGTCGTCGATCGGCTGCACCTGGCATCCACCAAGGCTTGGCGCCATCACCCTTTGAGTCCCCAGACACGGTGTGAAATGAAGGCCTTGCGCCAGGCGCTGCGCGGCTGTGGGTACGATGCAGTGCTGGATTTCCAGGGCGCCGTTCGCTCGGCGGCGGTAGCGAGAATGACCGGCTGCGGTCGCCGCATTGGGGAATCCAAGCCGCGCGAATGGGCGGCTCGCTGGCTTTTTACCGAACGGGTGGTTACGCATGGCGCCCACGTCATCGAGCAGGACGTGGAATTGGCGACGGCGGTGGCCGGCGATGAGCTGACTGCCGTTCAACCCTGGCTCCCGATCGATGGCGACGCCGAGGCCTGGTGCGACACGCTTCTGCCTCGTTCTGGGCAGATTCAAGCGGTTCTTCTCAACCCGGGCGCGGGATGGGGCGCCAAGCGGTGGCCGGTAGAGAGGTATGCAGCCGTTGCGCGCGCCCTGGCCGACCGGGGCTTCAGGATTCTGCTGAATTCGGGACCGGGGGAAGAGCCGCTGGCCAACGCTATTCGCGAACAGGCTGACGGAGCTGCGCAGCCCTGTTCCTGCTCGGTGTCGCAGCTTATCGCCCTGACGCGGCGGGTTGCGCTCGTCATTGCCGGAGACACCGGACCGCTCCACCTGGCCTCCGCTCTCGGCCGGCCGGTGGTGGGGATTTATGGGCCTACCGACCCCGCCCGCAACGGCCCTTTTGGAACGCGTTCCCGCGTTTTGCGCAGCCGGGGCAGCCGGCGCGACCACAGCCGCCGCTCCGAACCCGAGGCCGGACTGCTCACCATCACTCCCGAAGCGGTGCTCCAGGCCGCCGGCGAGCTCCTGGCAGGGGATTCCCAAGAATCAGGCGATCAGGCAAAGTCGGCATCGGCGGCGGGGGTGGAGAGACAAGTCTTCGTCCGGGGAGCGGGAGAAGGGGAAACGGTCCGATGAGTGCCCCCGCCAATTCCCCGCCTGCGGACTGGATTACGCGCTGGCAGCGCATCGCCCGCCGGATACGGGTGCCACTAGGGTTTCTTACCGCTGCGCTTTACCTGTTTGAGCTTTGGCGGCGAGCCCCGCGGGCGGCGGCTATCGCCTGGAGCCTTGTGCTGGTGATTCCGGGACTGTGGCTGCGCGCCTACGCCTCCGGCTACGTCAAAAAAAATCAGGAACTTACCACCACCGGACCGTATGCGCACACCCGTAATCCGCTGTACCTGGGCTCGATGTTGATCGCGGCTGGATTTGCCGTGGCATTGATGAGCTGGCCGGTGGCGCTGGTGATGGCGATCGGGTTCCTGGTGATCTACGTCCCGGTGATCGCCTCGGAAGAGCGGTTTCTGCGGGCCGCGTTTCCCGGATTCGACGAATACTGCCGCCGCGTTCCCCGCCTTCTGCCCCGTTTTCTTTCTCGTTTTGGGCGCGACGATCGGCCGGGTCAAGACAAAGGTGGAGGGTTCTCTCTGGAGCTCTACCGGAAACACCGCGAGTACAATGCTCTTTTGGGAGCAATCCTGCTTTACCTCAGCCTGGCGTTCCTCCGGCCCGCCGTTATGTTGATCCTCCACGGGCGGCCCTGAACGCGATCCCGCCCATCGACCGAGACCAGTCGTTGGGGACCCGGGGAAACGAGCTCGACCGTCAAACAGAGAAGGAGTTACGCCCGCCGGTGAAGACGTGCACGACTGCAGCACTCATTTTTTGCGCCCTGGTCCTCGCCGTTGCGGCACGCGCTCAGCAAGCTCCGCTCCTTCCCCCTCCCCGCCCGGGATTCACATTTCCGCAAAAGCAGACGTTGACCTACTCGGTGGACTGGCGTGTTTTCCCCGCCGGTACCGCCGTGGTTCACTTTGAAGCTGCGGGCGATACCGAGCATGTCAGCGCCAATGCGGACACCTCCGGCGCCATCAATCTTCTTTTTCACGTGAGCGACCATTTTCAGTCCGCATTCGACCGCAATACCGGCTGCACGTCGGAATTCAACAAGCAGACCGTGGAGGGCCGCCGCCAGGTCAACTCCACCCTCAAGATGGACTACACCCAGCTCAAGTCCATCCTGGACGAAAAGAACGTTTCAAAGAACCAGGTGAAGCACGTGGAGACGCCCATTCCGGGCTGCCTTACCGATCTGCTCTCGGGGCTGTTTTATGCTTCCTCGCAGCCCATGGAGGTCGGGAAGTCGTTCCAGATTCCGGTGGTGGACGCACTGCACACGGTAATCGTGACGATGAAGGTGGAAGGAAAAGAGGAGATCAAGACGCCGATCGGGACATTCAAAACCATCCGTGTGCAGCCCACTGCGGATGCCGGCGTAGTGAAGAATCGCGGCAACATCTGGATCTGGTACACGGATGACGAGCGCCACCTGCCGGTGCAGATGCGGGCGCGGCTCTTTTGGGGGACCATCACGTTCCGCCTGGCCGCCAATGAGACCAAATGAAGCTTCCCGCCTATTACTGCGGCCAAACGGTGGGTTTCTGCAGCTATCGACTGCTAACACCGATGATGTCGGCGCGGCCTCCGGCGATGGAGGGAATGATGGAGAGCGTGTCGGTGGCTGCGATCGGAGTGCGTTCCCTCTCGGGCAGGTAGCGTACGTCCTCGTCATTTACATACAGGTTCACGAATGCGCGCAGTTTGCCTTCCGCGCTGAACAGATGCTTTCGCAACTCCGGATGGGTTTCAGTCAAGACGTCGAGAGCCTCGGCGATGGTCGACGCGTCGACTTCCACTTTGTCTTTGCCGCCCGCATACGTACGAAGCGGCGTAGGAATAAAGATTGTCATTCGATTCAGTCCTTACAGAAAGTTGGTACCGCACCGCTCCATACGGAATCGCAGCGGGGACGCCGTGCTTGAGACAATGGATCGGCATCGCGCCTCTCCTACTGCGGTTGTGCCGTTGTCCGCAGGTACGGTTTGATGGTTTTGTAACCGGGGAAGATCTTGTCTGCCTCGTCGTTGGACACCGCGCCCGTAATAATGACGTCTTCGCCCTGCTGCCAATTCGCCGGGGTCGCCACACGGTGCTTCGCTGTAAGTTGGATGGAATCCAGGACACGCAGGATCTCGTCGAAATTTCTTCCCGTGGTCATCGGGTAAGTCAGAGAAAGCTTGATACGCTTGTCTGGTCCAATCACAAAGACGCTGCGCGCAGTTGCGTTGAGCGCAGGCGTGCGGCCCTCACAAGTGTCACCTGCGTCGGCGGGAAGCATGTCGTAAAGCTTGGCAACCTTTAGTTCCGGATCCCCGATCATTGGGTAATTTACTGCATGGCCGGTAACGTCGTGGATATCCGAAGCCCATTTGCTGTGGCTCGCAACTGGATCCACGCTAAGTCCGATGATCTTGGCGCCGCGTTGTGCGAATTGCTTTTCCAGGCCGGCCATTGCGCCTAGTTCGGTAGTGCAAACGGGGGTAAAATCCTTGGGATGCGAAAACAGCACAGCCCAGCCGTCGCCGATCCACTGGTGAAAGTGAATGGGACCTTGTGTGGTTTCTGCTTCGAAGTCCGGGGCTACATCATTGATGCGGAGCGACATCTGGCATTTCCTCCTGGGAAATTTTGTTTTCACTTGGATCGGCCGGAAAAATCAAAACCCACCCAGCTCATGTGGCGGGTGGGTCAATGAGAATCGGCCGATCGAAAGTCAGTTCTCGAAGACATGTACCCGCAGGTTGCCGGAGCAACAGCAACAACAACCGCGGGTTGACGAGAAATTCAGCATTAGTGGCTTTCGCAGGCCGAGTTCCGAAGCCTTTGTTTGCAGTCAGGCTAGAGCTTTCTTCAGTGCCATGTCAATGGGGGCTCGTGTCTGCTCAACCGGCTGTCTTCAGTTTTCGAACTCTGAATGTCTGCTTGTTCCCAGAAACGGAATGAGTAAGTTGACATGTTACCGCTTGAGCGGAGTAACCCTTCAATTGCCTACGTCGGTTCGACACAATACGCCCGTTGCGCTGCATTTGGGTGCAGTGCGCGATGGCCTGTAAGTGGCAGCTAGACGGTAGCCATTTCAGGCTCAAGGATTCCATTCGCACGCCCAACTTTACGCTGTGCATCCGAAACATTGGAATGAATGAACCCCTTCAGCGCCAGATTGCGCTTTGCGGTTTTGTACAGATCGATGGCGTTCTCGTAGGTCAATCGCTCGTCGGTGTTGATTGAATTGACAGAATAGCGATACCGCTGCAACGCATCGTCCCACTGCCCATGTTCTTCCATAAATACGTAGGCCGTGCCGCGGGTTGAAACGCGGGAAGTGAGAACCAGGACGTAACATTCCGAGCTGTCTTTTTCCGGCGCCTGCGTTTCATAGAGAGTCTCAATCATGAACACATTGTAAATGGGAACCCGGTTCCTTTTGGTGTCGCATAGGTATCGAAACGGGTTTGAGTCGTACTTAGTTTCGCCAGGCATTCGCCGAAAAGCGCCGCTGAAGCAGCCCTGGCCCCATAGGTGAATTGTGAAGGAAACCAAAACAAACCCCGCCAAGAGTGAGACTTACGTAATGGAGGCTGCTGGCGGGATTCACCGTAGTGCTATGTTGGTCCAGGCGTCCAAGCGGAGTGGCCTTCTATGAATCGTCGAGACATGCTCAAGGGAACGGGCTTGGCCGCAGGAGCGTCTGTGGCCGACGCAATGGTGCAGGTCCCCGGGACGCGGGCTTCGCGCCGCTTCAAGATTATGGTCACGGGCGGCCACCCCGGCGACCCGGAGTATGGCTGTGGCGGCACGGTAGCCAGATTGACGGCGGCGGGCCACGATGTCGTGCTCCTTTACTTGAACGATGGCGCCTGGGAAACATCCGCCGCGATCCGCACCGGGGAGGCGAAGAAGGCCTGCGAGATCCTCAAGGCCCGTCCGGCGTATGCGGGCCAGGCAAACGGACATGCCATCGTCGACGGCGCGCAGTACGACGCTTTTCACAAGATGGTCGCCGTCGAGAATCCCGACGCAGTGTTGAACCAATGGTTCATCGACAACCATCCAGATCACCGCGCCATCGCCAATCTCACGTATGAAGCGTGGAACCGCATGAAGCGCCGCTTCGCGCTCTATTACTACGAAGTCTCGGATGGCGAGGATACGATGCAGTTCAACGCACCGACACACTACGTGGACATCACCGGAGTGATGGATGTTAAGAAAGCAGCGTGTTATGCGCACGCCAGTCAGAATCCCGATTTCTTCTACGGCGTGCAGGACACCGTAGCGGCATTCCGGGGCCTGGCGGCAGGATACAAGCGAGCTGAAGCATTTCTGATGCAGACGGGCAGCCCGTTCGACATTTTCGCCATTACGGAACTCACGAATCGATAACCAAAGTGGCGTGCCGGAGATTATGCGCAGAAAGTGACGTTGGCTGGAGGAATCCTGAGCGCGTTAGCATATAAGGAAGACTGGCGATGGCTGCCGCCCAGGTTCCGGGACAGCCAGGCCATCCGTTCATTGAAAGCAAGGCATAGTGACTAAGCATTTCCCCGCCCCATCAACTACACCGAACGAAGCGGGCAAATCTTCGTCCGCCACCGTGGACTGGCTGACAGCATTCTCTCCGCGACGGGGATTGCTCAACGGTCACCTGCAGACGATTGTGGGCAACTTCCTGCCGCGCGCCGCCTTTACCCTTCCTTTCGAGACGGATGCGATCGAGGTCGATGCCGCCGATGGCAGCCGGGTTCTGTGCCACGCCCATTGGCAACGGGACGTCGACATGCGCCAACGCCTTACGCTGGTGTTGGTCCATGGTCTCGAGGGTTCATCTGTTTCGCAGTATATCCAGGGTTTAACCATGCGGGCCTGGAGTGCCGGCTTTAACGTGGTGCGCATGAACATGCGCAACTGCAACGGTACCGACGCGCTCACGCCTACCCTCTACCATTCGGGTCTATCTAGTGACGTGGGAGCGGTAGTCGACCACTACACGAAACGGTTCGGGCTTGAGCGTGTCGCGCTGGTCGGCTATTCCATGGGCGGCAACCTGGTGCTGAAACTGGCTGGGGAGTGGGGCGCCAGGCCGCCGCTCCGCGCGGTCGCGACGGTATGCCCCGCCATCGATCTCGCCGCCGGCTCCGATGCACTGCACGAACCCGTCAACCGCGCGTACGAGTGGCACTTCCTCCGCCGCCTGATGCAGCGCTACCGGCGCAAAGCGGCGTTGTTCCCGGCCATCTACGAAACCCGCGGCGTGGGGACGATTCGTTCCCTTCGCGCATTCGACGACAAGATCGTGGCTCGTTACTGCGGATTCCGGGACGCGGATGACTATTACTATCGCGCGGCCAGTGCCCGCGTCATCGAACGCATCGCCACGCCTACGCTGGTACTGCATGCCCTCGATGATCCTTTTATCCGGCTCACGGCTGAAACCCGCTCGAAAATCCTGGCCAATCCGAACGTTTACTTCCTTGAGACGGCCCATGGCGGGCACTGCGCTTTTCTCGGCAACCATCGAGGCGAGGACATCCATTGGGCGGAGTCGACCGTGGTCCGGTACCTTCGTCAATTCGCGGAACTGCTGTGATGGAAACCGACTGGGAAGTGGAGGTCGGTGGCGACGCGCCAGTAATCGACGGGTGCTGGCCGGGCCTGGTGGATTTGCGCGGCGCTCCGCAACTCGCCAGGCGGCTTCCGGAGGCCAAGGGATTGCCGGCGCTTGCAGACGCGCTTTGTCAGCTTAATTCGGGTCTCTCGCCGGTCTGGACTTCTAAATGCGACGTCTGGAGCCCGGCGGAGTTCGACGCGGACGAACTGGATGCGCGCGGCGACGAGGCAAACAAGGCGCTTGCCTGCTACATCGATCTGCTTCCGCACCGCGATGCCCTCTGGAGATCACCCGAACAGGCCGTTGCGCAATGCCGGGGCATTTGCGAGCGCCTTCGCAATGTGCCTTTGCGCTGCTGCCGTGCGGACCTCATCGTGCGCCAAGCCCATAGCGCGCCCTACCGCGAGCACTTTGGCATCACGGTCTACATCACCGCTTGCGGGCGGAGCCTTGCTGACGCGCAGACGACACTCGAGTCCGCACTAGGCGCGTTTGCGATGCGGGTGCTGCCGGTAGATCGTGCCGCAAGCGCGGATTCGAAGTTACAATGAGAGAACGCGGGCGAGTAGCTCAATTGGATAGAGCACCGGCCTTCTAAGCCGGGGGTTGTGGGTTCGATCCCCGCCTCGCCTACCACTTTATAATCAATAATGTACGCGCGATTTACGTTTTGAGGGATTTGGTGACTGTGGGGGATTTTGTGGGGACCCTATTGGGAATTCCTTCGCGGCAGCATTTTTACTGCGCTTCGTTTGGCTTCGTTTCGCGTGTGTGAGTACCGTTCCAGCATCTTGGTGGACATCCACCCAGCAAGGGCCTTCATGGTCGAATCCGGTACCCCGGCTTCCCCAAGCGAAGAAACGAATGTGTGGCGCAAATCATGGAGCCGACACCATACTCCTGCGGCATTCCGGCAGGTAGTCCACGCTGTCTTCCAGCTTCCCATAGGTGTTTCGGGATCCAGACCCCACACCGCGACCGCCCCATTCGAACGTCCTTCATCTCCATCAAACCCATACCTTTCGCTGGGGAAGACATAGTGCTTCGGTTTTGGGTTCTCGAAGCGGGAGTGCCACTCCAGCAAAACCTCAAACGCCTCGTCATTCAATGGAATGATTCGGCCCTCTCCCCCGGCTGTCTTGGACCGGCCCACGGTCACTGTGCGCTTCTCAAGATCCACCTGCTTCCACTGCATTCGTCGCAACTCTGTGACCCGGGTGCCCGTGTGGAAGTAAAGTAGCAACGCCGGAAACAGGGACCGACTCTTGCTTTTTTTGGCGGTTTCGAGCAGTGTGTTCGCCTCTGCCAAGGTCAGTGCCTTTCCCACTTCTTTTCGCTCGGAGAGGGGGCGGAAATCGGGTTCAAGAAGGTGCCATAAACGATGCTTGCGAAGTATCATCCGGAGCACACCGGTCTCCATGTTTATTTCTCTTCCCGAGGCGCCTGCAAGTTGGCGTGCGCGCTGAAATTTCGAAATCGTCTCCGCGGTGATGTCGGTCAATAGGAGCCTTCCGAAAAACGGCAGCAGATGGCTCAGCTTCAGCGTGTTAATTTCTCGGGTTGAATTGCTCCAATGGGCATTTCCGGCGAGCCAATCCTTCGCAGCCTTCCTGAACGGGAGTGGCCTGGTCTTTTTAAGTCCTCCAGCCGATTCCTCCATTCTTGTTCTGCGTGCGCGCTCGATCCCCCGCGCCAGTTCCTTATTTCGCGTGTGGGTAGACTCGCGAACGCGCTGACCCATGAAGAGGAATTCGTACCAATAGATGCCACCCCGCTTGAACAGACCCATAAACTTCGTCCTTTCGGTTTGAGGATTGGTTGGGTGATCGCGCGGTCAGGGATCTACCTTTTTTGTCGCGTCGCAATTGATGGGGACTGTGAAGCAGCCCAAAAACGAGATCGAAGCGGGTCCGACTCCTTCTGCACGACCCTCTGCGGTAACCAGCGCGTTACTTGGGGACACCCTTTTGATCGGTGCTCCATACCATTTACTCCTCGCTCGCCGGAATTGTGCCATCATCGATGAGTTTGTCGACCGACTCTTCTTTGATCCGAACTGAACGACCGATATGGACCACATCAACCTTGCGGCTGTATACCATTTTCCAAGCTGTCTTGGGGCTGATGTTAAGCCGCGTGGCGGCCTCTGGTACTTTCAACAAACGTTTCATTCGTCCTCCTCCTCGGTTCAGAGCAATTCTGAATTACTTGCGGTTGTGCGAGCCGCTGAATTGGCTAAAATGGAACTTCTCAAAGTCGTCGTTTAGCTGAAGGCCTGATCGGCCCGGAACCGGACGATCGTCAGTCCCAGCGGGTTCACCGCCAGTTCGTTGTTCTTCACGTCCTCGCGGAAAACGTACGTGACCGTCGCCGTCCACCGCTCGCGCTTTATTTCGCTATGGTCAGCAGGATTCGTGAACACCTTTTCGAACTCAATCCGAGCCGAATATGGGGACTGCCGCAGATCGTCAAGGACTACATTCTTGACCTCGACGTCGACAAATGCGAGGCCAGAGTCCCGGACGTAGTTCTGGATAAAATTGTTCTTCCGCTCCTGGTCGATGACCGCGCGCTGAACATCGCCATTTAGAAAATAGAGCGCGTTTGTCTGATCCCGCTCGATCGTGAATCGGTTGCGGCTAAAGTAGAGCTCGGCCCAACGTGACAGGTAGTACTTGTTTTCGGCTTCCTGAGGACGGTATTGGAAATTGCGATAGTCGATGGCCTCCGCCCGCCCAACGTCATTGATGCGCACTATCATCGGGTGCATCGCCGCGAGGGCGTTCTGGCTCCTATACACGAGGGCGGCGAGGGCCAAGCAGATCGCGCACAACGCGAGCACCGTTATCTTCAGGTACGTGTTCATCACGAGCGGCTCGCCATATTGTTCGAGGTACTTCTCGGCAGCTCGTGTAAGATTGGCTTCTCTCATCGTGACCTCCAAACGAGTGCTACAACATCCGTGCAACTGCGGCGGTAACGAGGCCGCTCAGGCCGCTGCTATGTCCTCCGACGTGACCGGAGAAAAGGCTTGCAGTCATCGTCGGGATCTTGAAAAGAACGAAACCAGCGATGAAACAGAGCATGAGAAGACCGGGCATGACAATGATCAGCCGCTGTGGCGCGTCAATATTCATTGCTCCACTGGTCAGGTAGTTGATAAGCAGGTGGCTCATCACGCTCATGGTCGCTGCGGCCACAACCTTGTAGAACTCGAATCCCAAGAAGGCCTTCAACCAGCCCCAGAACAGAATGTCTGTTTTGTCGAAAACCATCCAAGGAATTAAGACCGGGCCGAGGAGGCCAACAATCGTGGCACCAAT
>DASXXV010000124.1:0-21417 GCA_036502905.1 Occallatibacter sp.
GCGGCGGTTGCGAACCTCAAGGCTGAAGTCTTCGGACAAGTGATTTGCTCTCCGCTTTATTTTCTGGGATTATATGTCCCCCCGCGGGCTTATCGATTCTACTGAGTCAACTAAGCGCAACATCCGCCCGCACCCCTGGACACAGTGAAGGTTTGCTTGCTTAGAATGCGATGGTTGCCAGGAATGCTTGCATGCGGACCGATCACATTGTATGGTTGACGAGTCCCCCGATCGTCCCCGCAGGCGGTGGGCCCGCCACAGCCGTCGTCCTCCGCCTCGTCTGGCCCGATTTTCGCTCGCAACGCTGTTCACCCCAGTAGTGTGAACAGGCCCTAGTCAAAACAGGCTGGCGGCGCGGGATGCGCGGACGGCGAACGCCGTCCGCGCATTTTGTTTGTGCGCGGGGGAAGCTTCGGGTTCCCACGCTTGCGACCGCCACCGGACGAAGGGTTTGCTCGCGGGGACCGAGTGGTCGCGAGGATGGGGCACGGAAGGATTGTTTGCGGCCTTGTACCGGCGCGGGCAGTGAGAAATCCAGTGGCAATTTGCTTGAATCGGATGTTAATCTGGCGTGCGATATGCCGGACGATAAGGAAGCTGGTGGTCAGATCGCGGCTCCCGTGCAAGGCGCGGACGTTCCACAGTTCACCACTGCGGAGTACGCGCATATTCCGGGGACGGAGCGGTGCCGCATCTGTGGCTACCCGGTGTTGGGCGAATACTACCGGGTGAACACGCAGATGGCGTGCAGCAAGTGCGCGGGCGAGGCGCGCGACGGACAGCCGAAGGACAGCCATGCGGCGTTTCTGCGCGCGCTGGTGCTGGGGGCGGGGGCGGCAGTCGTGAGCCTGGTTCTGTACGCCACTTTCACGATCATCAGCGGGCTGTACATCGGATTCATGGCGCTGGCGGTGGGCTGGCTGGTGGGCAAGGCGATGGAAAGAGGCTCGCACGGGATGGGGGGACGTCGCTACCAGATCGCCGCGGTCGTTCTTACGTATTTCGCCATTTCCGTTGCTCATATTCCCATCTGGCTGACCGCGGTCATGAAAAACCCTCAGCCCCAGGCAGCGCAGACGCAACGGGCTGCGGGGACGGAACCGGATGCCGCAGGGGCGACGGACGCGGCTTCCAATCAGCCGCGGCCGGCGGGGCGGCAAGGGCGGCCCGCCGTGTTCAAGCTGCTGGTGCAGCTTCTGTTCATCGGGCTGGCATCGCCGTTCCTGGAATTGAGGGACCCGTTACACGGGATCATTGGGCTGGTGATACTTTTCGTCGGCCTGCGCATCGCTTATGGTATGACGGCGGCCAAACCGCTCGAAGTGGACGGCCCGTACCCGGTGACCGCCTGAGCAGCGCAGGAATTCTTTGTCTACACTGACTCCTTCGGTAATTCGCGAGTGCCCGCAGTGCGGTCGTGAACTGGCACTGGGCGCCGCGGCATGCCCGGAGTGCCACGCCCTGGTTTACAGCGCGGAACTGAATGCGATTTCGCGGGATGCGAAGGAATTGGAAGCCAAGGGGGAGCTGGCGCAGGCGCGGGAGATGTGGAACCGCTCCCTGACGCTGCTGCCTGCGGATTCGAAGCAGTGGGAATGGGTGCGGGACAGGGTGCGCGCGCTGGGGGTTGCCCAGGCGGGCGGGGAACAGGCGGGGGCGCAGAGCCGTCAAGGATGGGTGCGCAGGCTGGGGCCGCTGGCTCCTCTCGCGATTGTGCTGGCCAAGGGCAAGACCCTGCTGCTGGCGATTTTCAAATTCAAATTTCTGTTCAGTTTTTTGTGGTTCATTGTGCTGTATGCGGGGCTGTTCGGCTGGCGCTATGGGCTGGGGATCGCGGTTTCGGTCCTGGTGCACGAGCTGGGGCATTACATCGACATCAAGAGGCGAGGCCTTCCCGCGGAGATGCCGGTGTTCCTGCCGGGGCTGGGCGCCTATGTGCGGTGGGATGCGTTGGGAGTATCCAGGCGGGACCGGGCGCAGATCAGCCTGGCGGGGCCGCTGGCGGGCTGGGTCGCGGCGGGGTGCTGTTATCTGATGTACGCGCACACGCAGCAGCCGGTGTGGGCCGCCCTGGCGCGCACCGGGGCTGTCCTGAACATTTTCAACCTGATTCCGGTGTGGTTTCTGGACGGCGCCAAAGCGGTGGACGCGATGGGTCTGCTGGAACGGGTGGCGCTGCTGGCGGCCGTGCTGGGGCTATGGGCCTATACCCGGGAGAACATCTGCCTGTTTGTGGCCGCAGGCGTGGGCTGGCGCCTGTTCACAAAAGACAAGCCCGGGGAGAGCGACGGGAGCACGTGGTTCTATTTCGTCGCCGTGCTGTTCGCGCTGGGTCTGACGCTTTATTTCGTTCCACAGGTAGCTCGATGGCGATGACGCAGCCGTTGGAGCAGTCTCCCACTGTGAGGGCGACAAGCCTCTGGCTAAAACCGGCGGGCATTCCTACTTGAGCATGGCGCCGATGTTGGCGTAGATCGACGGATGCTCGGCGGTGCCGGTGATGGTGATGGGGATTCCGCGATCGGCGGCGGCGGTTGCAGGCTTTCCGGCCTGCTGTTTTTTACCGAAAATTCCGCCAACGAGGCCGCCGACGGCGTTGTTCACCTCGCTGGCGGCCGAGTTTACTGCCGTATTGACCGCGGCGCCCACCAGGTTATTGGAATTCAGTTTTGCGACCAGGTTGAAGTTGAGCGCGCCGGAAGGAGAGACGGTGCCCGAGCCGGTGGCGGAACCGATGGCGGGCACGTTGCCGGAGATGTCGTTGATTTGGGTGACCTGCGGCGACGAATTCAGATTGGCCTTCAGGCTCTGTATTTGCGTGCCTCCGCCGGTTCCGCCGATCGGGTTCAGCCCCCCGATCTTGGAGCCGAGATCGAAGCCGGCGAGGCTGGTGTTTTCAATATCCACCGGGCCGCTAATTGTGGTCTCGGTGGCCGGGCCGGTGATGGCGAGGTTGGAGCTAAGGGTACCGCCATGGAGCGATGATCCGCTGGGCAGCTTGATTCCGACCACGGGCAGCAATTGCTCCACCTGGTCGATGGACAGATTGGGAGCGGCCAGGCGCAGGTCGAGCGCCACGGCCTGGGGTGTAAAGCGGTAGGTGCCCGTCACGTGGGCAGCCACTGAGCCGGTGTGAATTGCGATATCGGAGACCCTGCCGGTGCGCGCGTCGAGGTCGTCCGAGATCTGGTAGTCGATATTGACCGGCTGCGCCGCGGGCGAGCCGGTGCGGGCGAGCTGCAGCTTTGCGGCGCGGATATTGCCGCTGCTCGAAGCCGTCCTGCCGTCGGAGGAGATCTTCGCATCGATGTCATTGATCATGGAGATGCCTTTGCCGGCATCGATGAGGCCCGCGGCCACGGGGTCAAGGTGCTTGATTTGCAGGCCGGCCTGGAAGGGCGTATCGGCTGCATCTTTTTCGGAGAGAGGGCCGGCATTGCCGGACAACTTCAATGTTCCGCCGGCGGGCAGATTGGCCGAGAGATCGAAGGGAAAGGACTTTGCGAACGAGAATTGCTTCACGCCGATGTCCACGCCGGAATAAACGAACGGCTTGCCGGTTTGGGGAACGGAGGAGACGGTTACGCTGCCGTTGCTGATCTTGAGCTGGTTGACGGTGAGGTCGGGAATGGAAGCGGGCTTTTGCTCCGAGGACGGCTTGGCGGCGGAGCTACCGATGCTGGAGAAGTTCCATTTTCCGGCGTGGTTCTGGATCAATTGGATGGCCGGAGAATCGATGGTGAACCTGGTGATGTGGACCTGGCGGCTGAAGAGCAGGGGAGCGACTTCGACGCCGATGTTCAGTTTGCTGGCGGTGAGGAAGGGCGCGGTGCTGAAGGCCGGATCGTCGGCGATAGCCACGTTATCCGCTACGAGGCTGCCGCTGAACAGCGAGAAGGAGAGATGGTTGATCGTCACGCGCCGCCCCAGCAGGCTGGAGAGCTCGTCCTGCACTTTCGGCCGGAAGGTGTCGGCGTTGACGAACAGCGGGACGATGATGAGCAGCAGGATGAATGCCGCAACCACCCCGAGGGCGACCTTTACCCAGCGTTTATGCATGACGGGCTTCCTTTCTGCGCTTCGCCGGAATTGTACCGCTTTGCGTGTGCACCGGAAGGTAACGACGCGGGAGGAGCAGCAAAGGTTGTTGCTTGAAAAATTGGACGTGGAGCAGGAGGGTTCCGACGCAATGTTTAGCGCGACTTCCCGTCCGTGCGACGGCGGCTTCTATCGATGTAGACGACTCGGGTGTTTTGGGGGTCAGGTGGCGAGGTAGGGGCCTTTGCGGAGCCATTGGGAGTCAGTGAGCTGGCGGATCATGAAGTCGGCCACATCGGCGCGTGGGATGGTGGTCCCGTGCGGAGGCAGACCATCCTGCTGCACGCGGTAATGACCGAATGGGGGCCGGTCCAGCAAACGCGGGGGGCGGACGACGGTGAATTGCGCGGGACTCGCCTCAAGCAGCTTCTCCTGTTCGCGCTGGGAGCGGAACGGCTCGCGAAGGAGGGTGGCAATGACGAGCTTGAGGAGCAAGCGGGTGACGGCGCCCTGGTGTTGGGAGGCGTTTTCGGTGGCTCCCGCAGCGCCCAGCACGATGATGCGTCTTACGCCGTGACCAGCCATCCCGGCGAGGATGTTGCGCACCCCGACCTCGAGTACATCGGAACGTCCCAGGGTTCTGGCGCCGAGGGCGGAGAGCACGGCATCCTGGCCGGCGATGGCGGCGGATACCGCTGCGGGATCGTGAACGTCGCCGGGAATGACGGTGAGGCCGGGGGCGGGCGCGGCCAGGATGGACTCCGGCCGGCGGGCGAACGCAGTGACGATATGGTTGGCGGCCAGAGCCTGCTGGACAAGGTGCTGGCCGGTTCCACCGCTGGCGCCAAAAATGATGATTTTCATGGCAGCCTCCTGGTGATCTCGTTTGACACGAAGGCACGGCGACCCGGGTCGTTGCCCGCTATTTTGCCACAGGAGGCCGGTTGGGCGGTTCGTTTAGTGGACTCGCGAGGAACGAACCTGACGGATCGAGGTTCGCGGATTCCCTCATCTCGGGGGCGAGAAGATCCCGGAGATATGAGACACCCGAGGGGTCTCTGTTGCGAGTGTCGCTCCCACCTTCGCGACAGAAACAGAGGCGTCGCGAAGATGGGGCACGGGGAAGATTCTGGTACGGGAAAGATTCGGTAATTGAAGTGTTCGTCAGGACTGGGCGGTCACCAGGGGAGGGGCTTGCCGAGGTGGAAATAGCCGCCGGTGGGTCCGTTGTCAGGGAGCGTCGCCAGTTGAATGGAAGTCTTTGCACCTTCGGTGATTTCCATGGGAGCCTGGTGACCGCCCATGTCGGTCTTGACCCAGCCGGGATGCGCCGAGTTGACCTTGATGTTGGTTTTGCGCAACTCGTAAGCGAGGTGAACGGTAAAGGCGTTCAAAGCGGTTTTGGAAGCGTCATAGGCAAATGACTTGGCGTCGTAGATGGGCGATTTGGGGTCGGCATGCAGAGTGAGCGAGCCAAGAATGCTGGAGAGATTCACAATGCGGCCCGCGGAACTTTTCTTGAGCAAAGGCAGCAGGGTTTTGGTGAGAGCGACGGGGCCGAAGAAGTTGGTCTCGAATACCTTGTGCAAAAGATCGAGGGGAACATCGGAGGCGCGATGTTCGGGGCCCTCGCCGGGAAAGGTTCCGCCGGCGATTCCGGAATTGTTGACGAGGATATCGAGGCGGCCGTATTTCGAGTCGAAGTAGTCGTATGCGGCCTGGTGGTCGGTTTGACTGGTGATGTCGAACTTGAGGGCGTCGGCGTCCACACCCGCGGCGCGCAGTTTCTCAACAGCCTTGTCGCCCTGGTCGGGATCGCGCGAGCCGATCACCACTTTCACGCCTTCATTTTTAAGATCCAAAGCGGTCTGAAACCCGATTCCACGATTGCCGCCGGTAATGAATGCCACTTTCTGAGCCATGAGTGGGGAAGTCTCCTTGTGCTGGTATGGATTCCCAAAGGGAGCCGGAAGGTGCAGAAATAGATGATTTTCATGTCGTCTTCCGCACTTGCAAGCGACCGAGGGAAAGCGGTATGGTGTCGGCTAAGGGGCACCCATGCGATCTTCCGATTCCCCGGGATGGGATGCGCCGGCATCATCTGCGCGGAGTCGTGCCGAGATCGCCGATATGGCACTGGAGAATCTGTTTGAGTTCTGCCCGGACGCCATTTTTGTCACCAATGCCGATGGGGCGATCCGCAACGCGAACCCGCGGGCGACGGAACTTTTCGGCTACTCGCGCGTCGAATTTGGGGGCATGAATGTGGAGGCTCTGGTCCCCGAGCGCTTTCGCCGCCGGCATCCCAGTCATCGCGAAAACTACAATGCGCATCCCCGCGCACGGCAGATGGGCGCGGCCCTGAATCTCTACGGCCTGCGCAAGGACGGCAGCGAATTTCCGGTGGACATTATGCTCAAGCCGATGGACACCATCGACGGGGTGGTCACGCTGAGCTTTATCCGCGATGCCACGGAGCAGAGAGAGGCGATCGAGGCCGCCCACCGCCGCGATCTGCAGTTGCGCATCATCGTCGAAAGCGTTCACGACTACGCCATCTATCTTCTCGACAAAGACGGCAACGTCATGACCTGGAACGCGGGCGGGGAGCGCATCAAGGGATACACCCAGGATGAAATCATCGGCAAGCATTTCTCGCGGTTCTTCATCCAGGAAGATCGTGAGCGCGGCCGCCCCGCCGAGCTTCTGCGCCTGGCCACAGAGCATGGCCGGGTGGAGCGGGAGGGCTGGCGTGTGCGGAAAGACGGTTCGCGTTTTTGGGCCGATGTTGTTGTTACTGCAATCCGCGACGCGCACAACGAGGTGATCGGATTCGCGAAGGTCACGCGCGACCAGACGGGCCGCAAGCGCGCGGAAGAATCGGTGATGCTGCAACTGAGCAGCGTGCTGCTGGCCAACATGGATGTGCGCAAGTTGCTTTCCGCCATTTCAGCGAGCGTGACGGAGGTCCTTCCTCATGACGCCTCCACCCTGGGGCTGCTCGATCCCGCGACCGGCGAGTTGATTGTGCAATTCCTCGCGCCCGACGAAAGCGGTATGCATCGCAGGGAAGTACGTTTGCCGATGGAGGGATCGCCGGCGGGCGAGGCGTATCGCACCAGCCTGGCGGTGATTCTCGACGACATGGAGAACTCGCGATACCGTCCTGAAAGCATCCGCCACCATACAGAAATCGGCATGAAGTCGGGATTGTGGGTACCGCTGATCTACCGCGGCGAGGCAATCGGGGCGATGGCGATTTCCAGCCGGAGGGAAGCAGCTTTTTCGCAGCGCGATGCCGAGATGCTGACCGAAATTGCCGCCCAGGTGGCGATGGCGGTGAACAACGCTCACGCGTTCCGGCAGATTTCCGAGCTGCGCGAACGGCTCAGCCAGGAGAAGCAGTACCTGGAAGAGGAGATCAATCTCGAAAACCGGTTCGAGGACATCATAGGCGAAAGCACGGGGCTGCGGCAGGTGCTGAAAGATATCGAGACGGTTGCGCCCACCGACGCGACGGTGCTGATTCAAGGCGAGACGGGCACGGGCAAGGAACTGCTGGCGCGCGCGATACATCGGCTGAGCCCGCGCCGCGATCGCACATTCGTGAAGCTCAATTGCGCGGCCATTCCGGCAGGCCTGCTGGAGAGTGAACTGTTCGGGCACGAGAAAGGCGCGTTTACGGGGGCGATTGCGCGCAAGCTGGGCAGGCTGGAACTGGCTAACGAAGGCACGCTGTTCCTGGACGAGATTGGAGAGATGCCGCTGGACCTGCAGCCCAAGCTTCTGCGCGCGCTGCAGGAGCGGGAGTTTGAGAGGCTGGGCGGGACCCGTCCCATACAGGTGAATGTGCGCCTGATTGCGGCCACGAATCGCGACCTGGGCAAGATGGTCGCGGAGAAGGAGTTTCGCGCGGACCTCTATTATCGGCTGAAGGTGTTTCCCATCTTCTCTCCATCGCTGCGCGACCGCTCCGGCGACATTCCAGTACTGGTGCGCCACTTTGTGACGACGCATGCGCGGCGTATGGGCAAAAACATCGAGAAGATTCCCGATGAGGCGATGGCAGCGCTGAAGCGCTGGAAGTGGCCGGGGAATATCCGCGAGCTGGAGAACCTGCTGGAGCGGGCGGTGATTCTGACGCGCGGCCCGGTGCTGTATGTTCCGCTGGCCGAGTTGGAAGAGATGGAAGAGGAAGACGAGTTGATCGCAGCGGCCGAAGCGGAGAACCCCAGTCTCCGCCGGGCCGAACGCGAACATATATTGCGTGTGCTGCGGGAGTGCAAAGGCCAGATCGGCGGGCCCGAGGGCGCGGCCGCGCGCCTGGGCGTGAAGCGCACGACGCTGAATTCCAAGCTGAAGAAGCTGGGGATTGAGCGCGCCGATTATGCATGAGGCAAGTGAATCACTGAAATTGAGAAAGGGAAGATGTGAACGAGTGAGCAGGCGCAGGCCTGGCTTTATGCGTTCTCCTGCTGGGATTTCAATTCACTTCTTCACACATTCAGTTCTCCACTCGTCTTGGTTCGTACCTTGGGCTCCCATTCGTCCCAGCAGTGACGCTGCAACGTCATGGCGACGATATTTCGTCACCGTCACCTCGTCACGCGTGACGAAGGTCAGTTGATGCAATCCTCTACGCATGTGGAGCAACTTGTTTGTTTTCATGGTAGTCACTGAGGAGTGTGATTTGGCACACACTTTGGCACGCGTTATGCATAAGGGTAAGGCGTGGCTCAAGGATGGGCCGGAATACGTTAAAGATCACGATTCAGAACGACGACAGGGAAATCGGTATGAAGCTGGAAGGACGCGTCGCCGGACCCTGGGTTACGGAGCTGAGCCGGGTTTGGGTGGAAACGTCTCCGCAGCTTGAGCGCAAAACTCTCTCCATCGACTTACAAAACGTTACGTACGCGGATGCGCCTGGCAAGCAGGTGTTGCGGGAAATCTACGCAAAGACGCATGCCAGGCTGATAGCCAATTCCCCCTGGGCCCAATATCTGGCTGAAGAAATCACGTCGCAAGACCAGGCAAGCTGACGAGGAGGCAAGACATGGCAAGCACTTATATGACATCGAGCAGTTCCAGCACGCAGGCCCACCCGGCCGGTGAGTTCTTCAACAAGCTGTCTCCTGCCGCGCTGCAGGATTTTCAATCGATGCAGTTCTCCTCTTCTTTCAATGCCAACGTTGTGATTTTTTCGGAGAAAGATCCGGCGCAGGGCGTATATGTGGTGCTCGAGGGCGAAGTGAAGGTGTCTCTCAACTCCAGTGAAGGCCGGCGTCTCAGCCTGGCCATTGCACGCAAAGGCGAAATCCTCGGCATGGCCTCCACGCTGGCAGGCTGCCCGTACGATGTGACCGCTGAAACGCTGTATCCGACGAAGGTCGCACACATCGGACGGCGTGAGTTTCTGAATTTTCTGACTCGCCACCCCGAGGCTTACCAGGCCGTGATTGAAGAACTGAGCCGCAGCGTGACCAAGGCCTGCGACCAGTTGCGCACCGTAGGGCTCTCTGCCACAGCGCCCGAAAAGCTTGCCCGCTTGCTGCTCGACTGGAGCGACGGTGGGCAAGCCACGGAGTGCGGCGGCCGGCGCTTCCGGTTTTCCATGACGCACGAGGAGATCGGCGAATTTATCGGGGCTTCGCGCGAAACCGTGACCCGCACCCTGAGCAACTTCAAGCACCGCCGCCTGGTGGATTTCAAGGGATCGATGATCACGATTCCCAGCCGTACTGCTCTTGCCAATTACACGCACGCTTAGACAGTGGTCAGTGGCCAGTGGTCAGTGATCAGTAACGACAACAACTTAACCACAACCGATTTTGCTCTGCCGAAGAATTGCGCGACCGATTTTGCTCTGCTGCAAGGGAAAGACTTTTGCTCTCAGGATTCATCGACTGACAACGGATAACCAATTACTAAAATCGATCCTCGTCCTGCTGAAGAATGCGCACGGTGCCTCCGCGATATATAGTTCTTAGTCATCCTGACTTTGCGGAGGTTCCATGCGCAGATTTTTGCTTTCTGCCTTTGCCGTAGTTCTGATAGCACTCGCGTCGCGGCCGGGGACGGCCCAGGGCGCCCCTGCCCAGCCGGGCGCCGATGAGCCCTACACCATCGAGTATTACTACAAGGTGCAGTGGGGGCATCAGAAGGAATTCCTCGACCTCTTCCTCAAGAACCACTATCCGCTTCTGCAAAAGATCGTCTCGACGGGACGCATGCTGTCGGTGAAGATTGAGGCGCCTGCATACCACACGACCGAGGACGGCCGGTGGGATTATCGCGTAACCATTCGCTTCAAGAACTCGACGGTGGCGACCACGGCGAATCCCGAGGAAGACGCGTTCATGCGGCAGCTCTGGCCGGACCAGGACACGTACAAGAAGGAGGAGCAGCGGCGGTTTGAGATCCTCGTCAGTCACTGGGATCTGCCGGTCACGGACGTCACGCCGAAGAGGCAGTGAATTGTGATCCGGTACCGAGGCTGGGTGCTTGTCAGGTGTCTCGCGAAGGTGGGGCGTCCAGGAAGATGGGACACCGGGTGGGTTGCTTTCCGTTCCGACCGTCGGATTATGTTTCGTCCTGGTCGCGGTGGATGAGCACGCCGAAATCTTCGATGAAGCTGATGAGAACGACGATGGCGGAACCTGCCATCCCTACGAAGAAGGCGACTTCCAGCACGCGCATAAGGAACACTACCATGACCATGACAGGGAAATGGTAGCGGGCGCGCGCATAAGCAATTCGTAAAGAGTTGGTAGTGTATTCGTTGCCGGTCGAGCCACGTTCGATTGCTCCGCGGTCCGGGACACGTGCAGGGAAATTAGTGTACATAGAAAAGCAACTGCGGATCCTTCAACTCCATTTGTCGCAGGAGGTGCGCCAAATGGAGTCGAAGGATCACAAATTTGTATTGGTGCGAACTCAGGGACATGACACTAAGCGGTGGCCAGCTGCCGCTGCTCGCCGAGCCTGACGCTGACTACCTTGGAGACGCCGGGCTCCTGCATGGTGACGCCGTAGATCATGTCGGCGGCGTGCATCATGCGCTTGGAGTGGGTGACGAGCAGGAACTGGGTATCGTGGCTCATGGAGTGCAGCAGGTCGGAAAGGCGGCCTACGTTGGTTTCATCGAGCGCGGCGTCCACTTCGTCGAGCACGCAGAAGGGGCTGGGCTGGAACTGGAAGATGCCCATGAGCAGCGATATTGCTGTGAGAGCTTTTTCGCCGCCGGAAAGCAGGAGGACATTCTGCAGCTTCTTGCCGGGAGGTGAGGCGACGATGTCGAGTCCGCTCTCGGCCTGGTTCTCGGCGTCGGTGAGACGCAGGAAAGCCTGTCCGCCGTGGAACAAGCGGGTGAAGACATTGGAAAAATTCTCGTTGATGCGGGCGAAGGCTTCGTCGAATTTAGTGCGCGAAATCTGGTCGATCTCGCGGATGGTCTCCTGGGTATTTTCGATGGACTCGATGAGGTCTTTGCGCTGCGCTTCGAGGAATGTGTGGCGGTCGGCGGTCTCCTTGTACTCGTCGAGGGCCATCATATTCACCGGTCCCATGGATTCCATTTTCTGTCGCAGGCCGCGGCAGGATTCTTCTTCGGCCGCGAGTTCTTCGCCGCCGATGTGAGCGATGGTCTCGTCGGCCCGCAGCACGGCAGCCTCGGCGTTTACTTCATTGAGGCAGCCGGCCTCGAGGTGTTCGAGATCGGAGCGAAGCCTGGCGACTTCATTGGAGCGGGCGGAGCGGTCTTCGCGCAACTGATCGAGGGCGATGCGCGCATTCTTGAGATCGGTTTCGAGCGTAGCGAGTTGCTGGCGCAGCGCGTGCGCCTGGGCGGCGAGGCTCTGCGCCTGCTCCGTCGCGGCGGACTGCAGGGCGGCGAGTTCCTGCTGCTTTTCCGCGAGGGTGGCGTTCTCGCGAATGCGCTGTTCGCGCTCGGCTTCGGCGGCGGCGCGCTGCTGCTCGATGGCAAGGAGGCGGCGTTCGAGATCGGCATGAAGGCGATCGATGCGCTGGAACGCTTGTTCCGCGCCGCGGCGCCGCTCTTCAAGGCCGGCAAGCTCGGCCGTGACGTGGGCGGCTTCCTGCTGAAGAGTTTCGCGGTTCTGGCGCATTTCCGCCAGTTCGGCCTGCCTGGTCTCCAACTCGGCTTCGGCCTGCTTGTGCTCGGTTTCGAGGCGAGCGGCTTCTTCGCGCTTCTGTTCGATGTTGGCGGTCTTGGCCTGGCGGGCATCCTTGTTACGCGCGGCTTGCAGCGTCCATTCCTGCAGGCGGCGGTCGATGCGCTGGACCTCGGCTTCCATCTGGCGGAGAGCGGCGCCCTGGTTGGCGGTGTCGCTTTCGGCCTGGCGGCGTTCTTCGCTGCGGGCTTCGAGCTGGGCGGCAAGGTTCTCGATGGTGCGCGCCAGGGCGGCGGCCTGGACGTCGGCATCGCCGAGAAGGGACTCGAGCACCGCGAACTTCTTCTCGGTCTCGCGCAGGTCGCGCTTCAACGCCAGCGGGCCCTCGCTGGCGGGACGGCCGCCAGTTACGGTGGTGTTGTGGAAGCACTCGCCTTCGGGAGTGAGGAAGAAGCCGTCGGTGTACTTTGAGGCCAGGTTCTGCGCCCGGCCGGAGTCCTCGACGAGGTAGCCGTTTTTCAGCTTGGGCAAAATCCACTCGAGAGACCGGCCGAAGCCGTTGAGGACCTTGATGGTCTCCTTGAGGGGCGTGGCGCCTTCCCCGCGCAGATCGGGGCTTTCGCCGGGATGGTCGCCGTTGCCGTTCGCGTGGCCGTTCCCGTTGGCATGGCCGTTGCCAGCATACTGGCCGTTGCCAGCATACTGGCCGCTGCCAGCATAGTGCCCGTTGCCGTTGTGATTTTCTGGATGGATGAGGAAGGTAGCGCGGCCGTCCACTCCGGACTTGAGTACCCGTACGCCCTGTTCGGCGTCGCGCCAGCTTCCGACCACGACATAGTTGAGCTCATCGCGCAGAAATTCGTCGACGACGCCTTCGTGCTCGCCGCTGACTTCGAGGAAGTCGGCCAGGGTGCCGACGGGGGAAAGGCCCTCGCCCATCGCCCCGGGCTTGAGCAGCCTTCGCACGGTATCGGTGGAGTAGCTGTGATTGCGAATGAGCGCCTGGAGTGAGTCTCGCCGGCCGGCGACGCCGGCCAGCTCGCCGCGCAACTGGTTGGCCCTGGCGCGCAGAGCGTTCTCTTCGGCTCGGCGGCCATTGAGGCTTTCGCGCAGAGCGATGATTTCACCTTCAAGGCGCTTCAGAGTTTCAGTCGCGGATTCGAAGTTGAGCTTTGCCTGTCCGCTCTGCACGCCAAGGGTTTCGAGCTCGTTGCGCGACTGGGCCATCTCGGCCTCGAGGCGCTCGGCTTCGCGCTCCAGGGCGGCGAGACTCTCTTCACTTTGCGCCACGCTGTTGCGCGCGTTCCCGGCCAGGGAGAGCAGATGCATGGCGTGGCGGCGGGTGACTTCCATCTGGCGTTCGGCGGTGAAGACTTCTTCGGCGGCTACGCGAGCTTCGTGCTGGTGCGCCTCGACCTTCTGGCGGAAGGCCCTGGCTTCGCCGGCTGCGGTGTCGAGAAAAGCGCGCTGCTGGGTGCGCTCGTCGGCGATGGCGGCCATCTGGCTGCGGGTCTGCTCAAGTTCCGCAGCGGAGGAGGCGATGCGGGCTTCGAGTTCGCCGACGCGCTCGGTGTTGGCGAGCTTGCGGGCGGCGGCGCGCTCCAACTCGACCGCAGAGGAGTTGGCGCGGTTCTGGGCTTCCTGGGCTTCGTGGTCGAGCTCATAGCCGCGCTCGGTGAGGGAATGCTGGCTGACTTCCTTGGCGCCGATGTCGGCGGCGCCGGTGTTGATCTGCTCGGTAAGAGCGGCCATTTCCTGCTCGAGGCGAGCCTGCCCAGCGTCCATCTGCGCCATGCGGCTGGCGAGGACGACACGCAGGCGGCCGCGCAGCTCATCGCGTACGGCGGCGAAGCGCTCGGCCTTGGCGGCCTGGCGCTTGAGGCTGTTCATCTGGCGCGTGACTTCCTCAAAGATGTCATCCACGCGCGCCAGGTTCTGCCGGGCGGATTCGAGGCGGAGCTCGGCGAGGCGCTTCTTGGTTTTGAAGCGGGTGATGCCGGCGGCTTCCTCGATAATGGCGCGACGGTCGTGGGGCTTGGAACTGAGCAACTGGCCGATGCGTTCCTGTCCGATGATGGCGTAGCTCTCGGGCCCCAGTCCGGTGCCCATGAAGATGTCCTGAATATCGCGCAGGCGGCAGAGCTTGCCATTGAGCAGGTATTCGCTCTCGCCGGTGCGGAACAGGCGCCGGGTGATGACGATTTCGCCCTTCTGAAAGGTGCGCTGGAACTTGCGGCGGCGGATCTTGAGGACCACCTGGGTGGATGCGGACAGCGCCTCCGCGGCGATCTCCGGCGAAGGAGCGGAAACCGGCTTCGGTCCAGGCGCTTCTGCGGTGGTCTCCTCGTCCAGGACCTGGCCTGGCTGTTCGGACGCGACGATTTCTTCGGCTTCGGCGGCGCGCTGGCGGCGGAGTTCGTCTTCGTCCCAGTCAGAGGGGCCGTCGTGGTCGACGATGATCTCGGGCTCTACGGGAATGGGGCCATCGCAGGCATCCGGGTCCACAAGGGTGAGGGTGACTTCGGCCATGCCCAGCGGCTTGCGCTCGCGGGTTCCGGCGAAGATGACGTCCTGCATATGGGTGCCGCGGAGCGATTTGGCGCTCTGCTCGCCCAGGACCCAGCTGACCCCGTCGAGGATGTTCGACTTGCCGCACCCATTGGGGCCCACGACCACGGCGATGCCCGTGCCCGCCACCGTCAGCTCGGTGCGGTCACAGAAGCTTTTAAAGCCGAGGATATGGATTTTTTTCAATTTCAGCATGTCGACTCCCGCGGTGGTCCCGGCATATTCACGCCTCGGAGAACAGGCGGAATTGTGCCCTATGACTACAGACTGTACGGAGCAAAAGCGGCAGGGTCAACGTACCAGCCGGCAGTTTTTGTGGATAAGAAGTCCGGAACTCAATTTTCTGCAATTTACCTGGTTTTTTCCCTGCTTCTCCGGGTTTTCTACCCTTAGTTTACGCCTGGATTTACACAGGAGGAAGGTTACTTGGAAGGTACGCTCTCCTTCAAGGCGGTAGCGACCTTGCTGCGGATGATGCGTTCCAGGGCGCGAAGGGCCTGCGGACGGGGAAATCCGGGACGGCTGGCGAGGCGGATGGTGCGGGTCGAGCTCCCGATGAGGGGGAGGAGCACGATATCGAGGTGGCGCAGTGCCCGGATGGCGAGGGCCGGGATCAGGGTGGCGCCGTAACCGGCGGCCACGAGGTTGACGAGGGTCTCGAGGGTGGCGGCCTGCATCGAGCTCTGGAGCGAAGTCCGCGCGGAGCCGGGCTTGGCGCCACATGCGGCGAGGGCATGGTTGGAAAGGCAGTGCCCGTCGGCCAGCACCAGCAACTCTCCGGCAAGGGAATTCTCGCTGACCGATGCTTCGCGGGCCAGGGGATGATCCAGCGGAAGGGCGGCGAGGAGAGGCTCGTCGAATAGGGGAATTTCGGTGAGTTCGGTCGATTCCGGGGTGGTCGCCAGCAGGGCGGCGTCGAGGCGGTGGCTTCGGAGGCCCTCAATCAGGGACCGGGTCTGGTCTTCCCACAGCTCGATGACCAGGCGCGGGTAGGATTCCCGAAGCGGCCTGAGGATGATGGGCATGAGGTACGGGGCGAGCGTGGGAATGACGCCGAGCCTGAGTGGCCCGTCCAGGGGATCGCGGGCGGCCCGCGCGACTGCCTCCATTTGCGCGGCATGGGCCAGGGCTTCGCGGGCATGGACGAGGATCTGGCCACCGACGGGGGTCAAATCGACGCGCTTGTTGTTTCGCTCCAGGAGGGTGACGCCGAGCTCTTTCTCGAGCTTTCTGATCTGGCTGCTGAGGGTGGGCTGGCTGACATGGCAGGTTTCGGCAGCGCGGCCAAAATGGCGCTGTTCCGCGACGGCAACCAGATAGCGAAAATCCTGCAAATTCATATGCTTGCGTCAGTAATACAAGGTGTCAGATTATGAATAGGCTGAGGCAATCGTGACCTTAGAGATAATTGATTGGATGAATGGAGCGCAAGCGGCTAATCTTTTGTCGAGACTGATTCCGACGACACGTGTAAATAGCGCGTCGAAGGAAGAGAAGTGTAGCCTCCAAAGATTGGTAACTGGTTCGGGTGCGAAGTGGCCCTGGGTGATATACGAAAGGTGAGCATTCGCGTCCAAAAGGGATTCAGGGAGACTGATGGGGCATCACCGCCAGGAGGACAATCATCCACTTGGCAACAGTCTCCAAAGGGGGCGCTTCGGCGCCCCATTTTTTTGCGTGCCGCCATGAACAGCAGGATTCGATGTTCAACCCTGAAGCATCTGGGTAGTCCCAGGTCTCAAACCACCCCAGCGATCAAGATCAGTCGCTGCGGACCCCGAGTTCGAGACCTGGGGCGCCCAGGATTGCCCGATCAGGCGGGTGGACGGATGTCGCTGGAGGTGCCGCCGGTGGCGGGAATGTAGCACTTCTGGGCGTAGTCCATGACCATGCGGTCGGCGTTGAAACGCCAGCCCAGGGTGCGGATGGTCCGCTTCATGCGCTGGATCCAGCCGCGCGGCAGGCCGTCGCGGTCGCGCTGGTAATAGAGGGGGATGACTTCGTCCTTCAGGACGCGGAAGAGGTCCTCGCCATCGCGCTTGTCATGGACCTCCTGGCTGGAGTGGGTCCTGCCGTTGCCGATGGCGAACCCGTTCAGGCCGTCGTAGGCTTCCGCCCACCAGCCGTCGAGAATGGACAAGTTCAGGCCTCCGTTGAGGACCACTTTTTGTCCGCTGGTGCCTGAAGCCTCCAGAGGGCGGCGGGGATTGTTGAGCCAGACGTCGACGCCCTGTACCAGGTATCGGCCGACGTTGATGTCGTAATCCTCGATGAAGACGAACTTGTCGCCCAGAGCGGCATCGCGCATCATGCCGGCGATCTCCTGAAGGATCTTTTTTCCGGGTTCGTCGTGGGGATGGGCTTTGCCCGCAAACAGGAATTGGACGGGCCGCTTGGGGTCGTTTACCAGGGAGGCGAGCCGCCGGATATCGGTGAGGATGAGGTTGGCGCGCTTGTAGGTGGCGAAGCGGCGCGCGAAGCCGATGGTCAAGGCGTCGGGGGAAAGAATCTTCTCCAGGCGGCTGAACATTTCCGGGGAGTCTCCGCGGCGCAGGGCCTGCTCGCGGGCGCGGTGGCGGGCGAAATCGAGAAGCTGGGCTTTCAGGCTGAGGTGTGTCTCCCACAGTTCGCCGTCATCCACGTTCTCAATGGCGGCCCAGGTGCGCTTGTCGCTGGAACGGTCGGGCCAGCCAACGCCGAGGTGGCGGTCGTAGAGGCGGCGCATCTGGGGGGCGAGCCAGGAGGGCACGTGGACGCCGTTCGTGATGTGTCCGATGGGAACGGCGTCTTCCGGTTTGCCGGGGTACAGGTTCCACCACATGGCACGCGAGACTTCGCCGTGCAGGGAGGAGACGGCGTTGGCATGACGGGAGAGTTTCAGGCCCAGCACGGTCATGCAGAATTTCTCCTGCGGATCGTTGGAGAAGACCCTGCCGAAGCCCATGAGGTTCTCCTGGGATAGCCCAAGCTGGACGCTCAGGGGCCCGAGGTGCTCTTCGATGAGCTCGCTGTCGAATCGGTCATGACCGGCGGGGACGGGGGTGTGGGTGGTGAAGATGACTTCGCGCGGCACCTGGCTGGCGGCGGTTTTGAAATCAATGCCCTCGTCTTCCATGCGGACGCGAATGGCTTCGAGGACAGCGAAACCGCTGTGGCCCTCGTTGAGGTGCAGTACCCCGGGAGTGATTCCCATGGCGCGGAGGGCGCGGTATCCACCGACCCCGAGGAGCAGTTCCTGGCGAATGCGCATGCGGTCATTGCCGCTGTAGAGGCGCGAGGAAAGGCCGCGATCCTCGGGGGCGTTGCCGGCGACATTGGAGTCGAGCAGCAACAGGTCGCAGCGGCCGACGTTAATGCGCCAAACCTTGGCGAGGATGAAGCCGTTGCGAGTGGCCACCTCGACGACGACGGGTTCGCCACTCTGTCCGATGGCGATCTGGATAGGGAGTTGGGTGATGTCCGAATCGATGTACTCTTCCTGCTGCCAGCCTTGTTTGTCGAGGCGCTGCCGGAAGTAGCCCTGCTCGTAGAAAAGGCCCACGCCGACGAGGGGGATGCCGAGGTCGGAGGAGCTTTTGATGTGGTCACCGGCGAGCACGCCGAGGCCTCCCGAGTAGATAGGCAGCGACTCGTGCAGCCCGAACTCGGCGGAGAAATACGCGACGGGACGGGTGCGCAGGACACCGGCATTTTGAGCGCCCCAGCTGCGGTCGCCATGAAGGTATTCCTGCTGGCGGCGGTAGCAGTAATTAATACGGCTGTGCAGGACCAATTCGGTGGCGCGGCGCTCCAGGTCTTCGGCGGACATTTCGGAGAGGACGGCGATGGGATTCTGGTTGAGCTGCAGCCAGCGCGTGGGGTTGAGATCGCGGAAGAGGCTGATGCAGTCCGAGTCCCAGCTCCACCAGATGTTGTTGGCGAGAGACCAGAGGCGTTCCTGGGTAGGAGCGATGAAGCGGTCGAAGGCGCGGGCTTCACTGATAACGGGCGCCAACTGGTTGGCGGCTTCGACGAGCAGGCGGATGTCGTCCTCGCCGAAGGTGCGCGGTTCCCTGGTCTGGACCACGAGCACGCCCTGCAAAATGCCGCGGTCGATGATCGGAACTCCCAAAAAGGAATGGACAGTTTCTTCTTCCAGTTCCTTGAAGAGCTTGAATCGCGGATGTTTCATGACGTCAGTCACGGCCACGGGCATCACCGCTTCAGCCACCAGGCCGGTGAGGCCTTCAGTGAGGGGGATGCGCAGTTTGCCGATGCAGCGTGGGTGCAGGCCTAGGGTAGCGGCCAGGACGAGGGTGGTGCGGTCCGGCTCCAGCAGGTAGGCCGAGCACACTTCAGTGTGGAAGCGCGCGGCGATCAGCGCCACAATTTTCATGAGAGTTTCGGCGGGCTTGCCGCCGTCCGCGCTCTCGGAGAGGCTTGTAATCTCGCCTGAAGTGAGGACCTGCGTTTCCTGGGAATCAGACAGCGGGGTCATTCGCATGGCCTTTCGATGCAGGTGTCGGGAGTGCGCATTTTTGCTGACTGCTAAGGCACGACACAACTGACGGGAGTCAGGGGAACCGGCGAAAGCGTAAAGAGAAGTGCGAAAAACTATGCGAATGGGACGCAAATCTCCATTCGCCGACAGGGACCGATGATACCATCAAACCCCTTCGCAAGGGGAGGCGGCAGTGCAGGCGTAAGCGTGGGCGAAACAGGAAGGACTGAATCAGTGAATCAGTGAAGGAGTGAACGAGTGACCGAACGTCCAACGCTTTCGCACCCGGTGCGCCACTCTTTCCCTGATTCACTTTTTCACTTTTTCGGGAAGGTTTCATCGCCTGATTCCGGGGGTGATGCATGAGGCCGAACGGCAGCCACCCCGGCGATACAATGAGACCGTGCGGAAAATTCTTGTTGTTCTCGCGGTGATCGCCATCGGGGCGATTGCGTTTGTGATGTTGCGTTCGGCGACACCGGCGATCGATTTGCCCAACGCGCCGTCCACTGTGGGGCAGGCCACGCCCATCACGGTTCACGTGCACGCCAAGAATGGCGTGCGAAGAGCCATGGTGAAGGTTGAGCAGAACGGCCAGAGTCAACAGGTGTTTTATTTCGACATGGCCGATAAGAATGCCGACAAGACCTGGACGTTTCCGGTTGGGGTGAGGAATGCTCCGCAGTTACGCGACGGGAAAGCCAAGCTGATGGTGGAAGTTACGTCGAACGACCTGCGGGGAAAGACGGCGCGCATTGAGCGCGATTTCACGGTGGTTACGCAGGCGCCCACGGTCAGTGTCGATTCCGAGCAGCACTACCTTTACCTAGGGATGGCGGACCTGGCCACTTTCAGCGTGTCGGGCAGCTATACAGGAGCGGGCGTGCGCGTCGGCGACCAGTCGTTCCGGGGGTGGCCAATGCCGGGAGGCAAGAGCGGATTGTTCTCGCTGTTCGCATTCGCGTGGAACATGCCGCAGGGGACGATTCCGGTGGTATTCGCGTCGAATGGAGCGGGCAACGACGTGACCAGCCCGATCAACTTCCAGTTTCCCAAGAAGGAACAACCGAAGTACACCGTTCACGAGCTGCAGGTGAGCGACGCTTTCATGCAGAAGGTAGTCGGCGAGCTCGATCCCAACGGTTCCGGCGATCCGGTAGGGCGATTCGTGAAGATCAACGGCGAGATGCGCAAGGCCAACAACAAGACGCTTGCAGACCTGCAGTACAAGACGGCCGACCACTGGCTCTTTTCGCAGCCCTTCACGCGGCAGTCGCACGCGGCCGCGGAGGCGAGCTTCGCGGATCTGCGCAACTACATCTATCACGGGCAGAAGATCGATCAGCAGGTGCATCTCGGTTACGATCTTGCGGTGACGCAGCACGTAGGCGTGGAATCGTCGAACGACGGCAAAGTGGTGTACGCGGCGCCGCTGGGCATTTACGGGAACTGCATCGTGCTGGACCACGGGTACGGGTTGCAGACGATCTACGGCCATCTCAGCCGTATCGACGTGCACGAAGGCGACATGGTGAAGCGCGGACAGGTGATGGGCCTGAGCGGAATGACGGGGATGGCGGGCGGGGATCACGTGCACTTTGCGATGCAGCTGGATGGCGTGCAGATCGATCCCAAGGAGTGGTGGGATCCGCACTGGATTCAGGATCACGTGGCGCGACGGGTGGAACTGCCGGGGTTCAATGCGAGCGAGGCAAGCGCGGCGTCGGTTGCACCGAAAGCCGCACACAAGGGCAGCGCGCATCATAAGCGGCGTTGATTATCGGCTTCGCTCCGGAATTTGAGTTTGTGCGCTATTCCTCCCAGGTCTCAAAATCGAGACCTGGAGCACCCGGTTAACTGCGAGCGAAGAGCAACAGCAGATCCTTCGACTCCGTCTATCGCTATCGACACCGCTCAGGATGACAGCTCTTTTATTGTTAGCCGGAGATGCGGACGAGTTGCTGGGCTTCGTGGCGCGCGCCGAGAATGGACATGCGGGGAATGCGGCCGCGGACCATGGCCACTTCGTCGCAGCGGTGCAGGCGCGGGCACATCTGGCAGTCCTTGAAGATCTTGTCGGGGAGGTCGGCCTTGTCTTCGACGGTGCGAAATCCGTATTTGAAAAAGAAGTCGGGGATGCGGGTGAAGAGGCACACGGAATGGATGCCGTGCTCTTCGGCTTCTTCGATGAGCGCGCCC
>DASXXV010000125.1:0-4504 GCA_036502905.1 Occallatibacter sp.
GTGCCTCGCCAGAACAACCTCGTCCCCGGAGGTGTGGGCCGGTTTGTCCCCACCGGGCTGCTGGCGCAACTGGACACCACCAAGCTCACCTTCGAGTCCTTCGACCTGACGGTTTCCGGTCCCGGCCTGCCCGTGGTAGCGGGGGCGGCCGTACCCGCCGCGCAGCAATCCGTGAAGCCCACCTTCACAATCAACTTCGAGGCGCGCAACGCCACCACGCTCGCATCCGTAGGCAGCAACTCGCTTGCCGTGATCGCGTTCAGCAACACCGCATACCAGTACGCCCGTCATCCCGACTGGGCCGGTTCGACAGTTACGACGGTGCCGGTTGTCTCGCTCGACATCGTCGAGATGCAGGCGGGTGGATGCCAGCCGGTGGGCATGAATGCAAATACGCTGCACATCCTGTTCACTGCTTACCATCCCTACATCGGTAGCGTCTCCGCGACGTTTGTCGGACCCGCGCCTCTGCCCGCGGATACCGTTCCCGCCATCCCCGCCGACGGCGATGTCATTTCGGGGGCGGCCGGCGTGGCCATCGACATCAGCATGCTGAAGCCCTGCGCCTACGTCGTGTTCCTCAACGTCAACCTGAAACTAACCAACGGAGACATCGTGCTGTATGGCACCTTCCAGGACTTCATCGCATTCTGCAGAAGATAACGGAATGAAGGCTCTGTTGCGATTCGGAATGGCCGTCCTCGGGACCTGGCGGGTGACACACCTGCTGGTGAACGAGGACGGCCCCGCCGATGCGATCCTGCGGGTGCGCCAAAAACTCGGCGACAGCCAGTTGGGCGCTCTCATGGATTGCTTCAACTGCGCCAGCATGTGGGTGGCGATTCCCTTCGCACTCTTCGCCGCCCGAAAACCCCGCGATCGAGTGGCGGCCTGGCTGGCGATCTCTGGAGCCGCTTGCCTGGTGCAGGAGATCACTTCTGAACCCAACCCATCCAGCGGAGAAGAAAATGAGTTGCTGCGGAAACAAGCGTCAAGCATTTAAAGCGTGGCTGACGCCGCGCCCCGTCCGCCTGCGGTTTCTCGGCGCCGGCTCCATCACTCTCAAGGGCGCCTTCACCGGGAACGCCTACATGGCCTCGGAATCAAGCCGCGAAATCGAAGTCGACCCGCGCGACGCCGGCGAATTCGTTCTGCACGGCGCATTCATCCGCGCCTGACCCGGTATTGCTCCCTACGGACCTGTCTTACGACCTGGTGTGTGGCCTGGTCTCGTTCGCGGATCAGGCGCCGCGGAATATTCTGGAACCGATGCCAACCGCCTACATCGGCATGGGGTCGAACCTCGCCAGCCCGGCCGGCGATCCGGAGACTACTCTCGCCGCTGCCGCGGATCGCATTGCGTTCCTTGGCCGCATGGTGGGTCAGTCGTCTCTCTACTCCACCGCGCCCGTAGGCTTCGCCGACCAGCCCCGCTTTCTGAACGCCGTGATCGCCATCGATACTCATCTTGATCCCCACTCCCTTCTCAAAAACCTGCTCAGCATGGAGCGCGAATTCGGCCGGGACCGCAGTTCCGGAGTCCGCAATGGGCCGCGCACGCTGGACTTGGATATTCTTGTCTATGGTGACGAACAGATCAGTGAGCCCGGCCTGGAGATTCCCCATCCCCGGATGGAAGAGCGCGACTTCGTCGTCATTCCTCTCCTGGAGCTTGCATCCAACGATCCAACGGCGGCCATGCCCGAGATCGTCCGCCGCCTCCACCGAACGTCTTCTGGAAGGTCCCCGGGTCAATCCCATGCGGTGTTTCCTGTCCAAAGCGCTATTTGGCGCGCTCACCATCATGGGAATGCTGGTCATTCCTGCGGGGCTTGAAGCGCGCACGCCGGTCCCTCTGACCCTAACCGTGGAAGACAGCCTGGGCGCGGCACTGCCCGGCGCCACCGTCAAACAAGCCTCGGGCGGAGTGCTGGGCCGCACCGATACCAGCGGACGCCTGACCTTCGATTGCGAAACTCCCTGCCAGCTCCGCATCGACGCGGAAGGATTCAAAGGCAAGTTCATCGAGATCAGCGCCAGCACCACGGTGCAAATGGAGCCCGCGGGCGCCGCGGAACTCGTCACCGTAACCGCCTACCGTACACCCCTGGGCGAATTGGAAAGTCCGGTGACCACCCGCACCCTTCTGCCGCTGGATCTGCAGACGGCGGCCCCCATCACCATGGACGGAAAACTGCGCCTGCTTCCCGGAGTGGAGTTGTTCCGGCGCTCGCCCTCGCTGGTGGCCAATCCGTCGTCGCAGGGCCTCAGTCTCCGCGGGCTGGGCTCCACCTCCGCCAGCCGCACCCTGCTCCTGGCCGACGACGTTCCTCTCAATGATCCTGTGGGCGGTTGGATCCACTGGGAAGAAGAGCCCGAGCTGGCCGTCAAGAGCGTCGACCTGGTGCGCGGCGGAGCCAGTGATCTTTACGGCTCCAGCGCCATTGGTGGAGTGGTGAATGTCGGGCTGCTTCGCCCTTCCTCCACCATGGGTGAATTCCAGTCCAGCTACGGCATGCTGGGCACTTACGACGCCAGCCTCCTCGCCCAGGCCAGTTTCGGAAACTGGGGCCTGATGGGCGCGGGCGGAGCGCTGGGCACTGACGGCTACATCCAGCAAGCTCCCTGGCAGCGCGGCCCGGTCGATATCAACTCCAATGTCCACGCCCAGAACGGGCTGCTCCTGGTGGAGCATCAGCGCGGGCCGCTGCGGATCTTCGCACGCGGCAGCGGGTTCAACGAAGCCCGCTCCAACGGGACCCCCTACCAGACCAACGGCACCCGGCTGTGGCGCTATGCCGCCGGCAGCGACTGGAAGGGCCCGCTCGACGGATCCCTCGCGGTGCGCCTTTATGGGTCAGACCAGCACTACCGGCAGACCTTCTCCAGCATTTCCAATCTGCCCAAGTTCGGCGATCCTGTCTGCACGTACCGCTGCGGCGAAATCCCCACGCGCTTCGCTCTCATCCCGGACAACGAACTGGGCGGCGCCGCGCATTGGACCCAGCCGATCGGCGCGGGCCTGCTGGCTCTGGCCGGGGCAGACGTGCGCGACGTGCGCATCTGGGACCAGGAACAGACCTTCGGCGCCACCGCCGCCCTGACCAACCTCTCCGTCCACCAGCGCGACTCCGGTCTCTACGGCGAACTGCTGTGGACGCGCAGCGCCTGGACCATCGCCGCCTCCGCCCGCATCGACTGGTTCCAGAACTATGACGGTGATAAGCGCCTTTGGAACGGCACTTCCTGGACGCCCACGGCCACCCAGCCTCCGCAATGGGAGCAGACCGTTTTTAATCCCCGCCTGGGCGTCTCTCGGAAGCTGGGAAATCACTGGGCGGTTTCCGCATCCGGGTTTCGGGCCTTCCGCGCCCCCACGCCCAGTGAACTCTACCGCTCGACCCAGGTGGGCAACCAGCTCACCCTTCCCAACGGCCTGCTCAAAAGCGAGCGCGCCACCGGATGGGAAACCGGTCTCGCCACGCAATGGAACTGGGGCACCATCCGCGGAAGCTGGTTCGACACCCAGATCAATCGGCCCATCTCGGCTGTCACCATCAATCCCAACTCCTCGCCCATTCTGCTCATGCGTCAAAACCTCGGCCAGATCGAAAGCCGCGGGGTTTCGCTCGACCTCAGCCTCGCTCCGCGGCGCTGGCTGGCGGTGGATGGTGGATACCAGTACGCCCACGCCACGGTCACGCGGGGCACCACCGACCTGGGCAACTGGATCCCCGAAGTGGCGCGCCACATGGGCACGCTCAACCTGCGCGCCTTCACGCCGCGAATCGGCACACTCAGCCTGCAAAGCCGCATCAGCGGCCGCCAGTACGACGACGACGCCAACGCCAATATGTTGCACGGCTATTTCCGTATGGACGCCTACGGCTCCCACCAGTTCGGCTCGCGCCTGCAGTTATTCGCCGCCGGTGAGAACCTCTTTGACCGCCAGATCGAAGTCTCCAAAACACCCACCACCACCCTGGGGATGGGCCGGGTCGCCCGGGCCGGAATCAACGTGAAGCTGGGTCCGGCGCGCTAGTGGCCTGTCGCAGAGAATTCATTACCAGCATTGGTCGAAGGCAACCGCAGTCATACATGGCGCCTTGCGGCACCCGAGAGCATGAAAATGCAACCGCGGATCCTTCCCCCTTCCCCTTCGCAAGCTCAGGGTCAGGGTCAGGATGACAGGTATATGGGTTGGCTGAGGCAATTTTCAGGGCAGATCCTTCCCCTTCCCCTTCGCAAGCTCAGGGTCAGGGTCAGGATGACAAGCTATTGTTTTCATCTGCTCACGCGAGAGCCCGCAGCAACGTTTTCAACGCGACAGGCCACTAGCTACATCCTTCAGTGTTGTCCAACCACGAGTATTTTTCTGCAACGTTATCTAATTGAGAAGGATGGTTCAGCAAAACGGGATGGAACCGATGAGCGAAGGAATCCAGACCAACATACGGCGCGAGAAACTGGTGCGGATCACATTCCTGCCGGAAGGCAAGACCGT
>DASXXV010000126.1:0-22838 GCA_036502905.1 Occallatibacter sp.
ATCCCGCATACGGCCGCCACGTAGACCAGCTTGTGCAGCCGTTTCCAGCGCTTGCCGCCCATCTTGCGAATGGCCCAATTGAACGACGTGGCCGCCAGCGGCAACAGCAGCAGCCACGCGATCATCCCCATGGCGATGAACCGGCGCTTGACGATATCGCTGATCATGTCGTGCAGCTTGAATTGCGTGTACAGCGCAATCCATGTGAACAGATGCAGTGTGGCGTAAAAAAACGCGAACAGCCCGATCAGCTTGCGCCACGGCCCGATCCAGCCCAGCGGCTTCACCATCCGCCGCACCGGCGTTACCGCCAGCGAGATGGTCAGCAGGTTGAGCGTCGTCGACCCGGTCGCGAAGGTGATCCTGGCGATAGGATCCGGCCCCAGACCGTTCGTAACCGCGCCCCAGATGAGAATCCCCAGCGGCCAAAGGCAGAGGATCCAGGTGAGCGTCTTAAGCAGAATGATGGTGGAACGAGGCATGGGCTCCTGGCGGGGTTAGCAGGTTTGGCGCGCTTCGCGGATGGTACGAAGCCAGTCTGGAGTTCTCAGCGCCGCCGGCAACGCGAACTCCGCTGCCGTTCGCCTGGCTACGCTTCAGTAATACTTGTCCAGGTTCATCCCGTTATACATCGACGCCACCTGTTCACCGTAGCCGTTGAACATCAACGTGCTGCGGCGCTGGTTGTAGAACGCCAGCCCGATGCGGCGCTCCGTCTTCTGGCTCCAGCGGGGATGATCATGATTTGGATTCACGTTGGAGTAGAAGCCGTATTCGCGCGGAGCCTGCTCGTTCCACGTAGTCGGGGGTTCCTTTTCGACAAATCGAATCGTCACGATGGACTTCGCTGATTTGAATCCGTACTTCCAGGGCAGCACGATGCGCACGGGCGCGCCGTCCTGGTTGGGCAGAACCTCGCCGTACATGCCGAAAGTGAGCAGCGTGAGCGGGTTCATCGCTTCATCCATGCGCAAGCCCTCCGAGTAGGGCCAGTTGATGGTTGCGTCCTGGTACCACCACTTCTCCACATGCTTGTCGAAGTAGGAGAGGAATTGGACGTACTTGGCGCTCGGCAGCGGGTCGCATTGCTTGATGAGTTCGGAAAGCGAGTAGCCCACCCACGGAATCACCATGCTCCAGCCCTCCACACAGCGGTGGCGATATACCCGGTCCTCGAGGGGATGGAGTTTGAGAAGCTGGTCGATATCGAACGTCTTGGGGGTCTTCACCTTGCCCTCAACCTTGACCGTCCACGGCCGCGTGGGCAGGCCCCCG
Source organism: Occallatibacter sp. (assembly GCA_036502905.1). Lineage (GTDB taxonomy): Bacteria > Acidobacteriota > Terriglobia > Terriglobales > Acidobacteriaceae > Telmatobacter. The sequence continues at coordinate 1,276 of DASXXV010000126.1, forward strand.
GCATTCTTCGCCGGATCGGCCTTGTCCACTCCGAACTCGTAGAAGTTGTTGTAGTGGGTGATGTCCTCCAGGCTGGTGAGTTGTTCGCCGGTCGTGGTCAGCGGGCTCTTGACCGTTTCCAGCTTGGTTCCGGCCAGGGCGCGCGTGCGCGGCGAAATCACGTTTGCGATGCGGTCGAGGCCAAGCGCCGCGGCCCCGGCAAGAGCCGCGCCGGATGCCGCTCCGCGCAGGAACCGCCGACGATTCAGATATCGTTCTTTCGAAGTAATGAGGGACGAGGGGATGTCGTCCGGCTTACGGATAAGCATTGAGCTGACCTCGCGTGGGAAAACCACCACCGCAACCATTAGACACCCTGCGGTAGCACGAGGTTACAGCAATCCCTCGAGGCGTTGCAGTGCGGTCAAAACGACGGCTGGCCGAGGTTCGCCGAGTCTCATTCTACGGACAAAAAGCATCCGCCGGGATGAGCCGTCGTTAACTCCTTCACTGCCGTCCCTACGCGAAACTGAACCCGCTGCGCTTCAGCGGCAGAGTCCGGATGCGCTTGCCCGTCGCCGCGAAAACCGCGTTCGCCACCGCAGGCAGTATGGGCGGAAGCGTCGGCTCGCCCAGTCCCGTAGGCGGGTAATCGCTCTTGCGCCAGAAGATTTCGATCTTCGGCACCTGGCGCATGCGGATCAGGGGGTGCTGATGAAAATTGGTCTGGTCCACGCGGCCATTGGTGAACGTGATCTCCTGCTGCATGTGGCTCAATCCCTCGATTACTCCTCCGTGGCCCATGTTCTCCGCGGCCCCCGGATTGATGATCTGGCTGCCCACATCCCCTGCCGCCCACACCTGGTTCACGGTGATGCGATTGGCGCTGTCCACGCTCACGTCGGCTACCTCGGCAAAGTACCCGAAGTGGCAGAAGTACGCGCCGATTCCCATCCCCCGGCCGGTCGCCTTCTTGCGATCCCGCCAGCCGGATTTCTCCGCCACCAGTTCCAGCACGCCCGCCATGCGCTCCGGATTCAGAACATCCGGGTTGTTGAAGTCCAGTTTGGTGTCCGGCGCGGGCGTGGCTTTCAGAATCTCCAGCTGCAGATCGAGCGGATCTCGCCCCGCGGCCACCGCCAGCTCGTCCAGGAACGACTGGAGAACGAAGCCGTAGGCGTTGACCCCGGGTGCGCGCATCGCGCCGCAGCGCAGCCACAGCGGCATGGCGGTCATCCCCAGCGAAAAATTCGCCACCCGGCCGGCCGGAAACTGGTCCCCGTCAATGTCGCCGCACTGCACGATCGTCTTCCCTTCTCCGTAAGTGACCAGGTGCTGGCTCCACGCCACCACCTTGCCCTGTCCGTCGAGACCCGCCTTCAGGCCCATCGTTCCCCCAGGACGGTAAGCGTCGTGGGTGATATCGTCCTCGCGCGACCACACCAGCTTGACCGGCTTGCCCGCCTGCTTCGAAAGCCACGCGGCCTCCACCATGTAGTCGTTCATCAGCTTGCGGCCGAAGCCCCCGCCCACGCGGCACATGTGAACCTTGATATTCGCCGGATTGATGCCGAGCGCCTTCGCCACCATGCCGGCCCCTTCGCCCGGCGTCTGGCTGGTCGTCCAGATTTCCATCTTGCCGTCGCTGTACGATGCCGTCGTGTCCTGGGGCTCCAGGGTGCCGTGCGCCAGGAAGGGATAGGCATACGTGGCCTCGATAACCTTGGCGGCGCCCTTCATCGCGCCGTCCGCGTCGCCGTATTTGCGCACCGTGTTGGCAGGGGGAGATTTCAGCAGTTGCAGCGCGCGCTTCGCATACTCGTCGCTGTTTTGCGTGGCGCCCCGGCCATAATCCCAATCAATCTTCAGGCTATTGCGGGCGTTCTGAGCCTGCCACCAGGTGTCCGCCAGAATCGCCACTCCGGGCTCCTGGCCCGGCTCCCACCCGGCCACCGGATCGGATGACAGCGTCCCCTCGATCACAATTGCCTTTCGCACCCCAGGGAGCTTGCACACTTCCTCGGTATTGGCGCTCTTCACCTTCCCGCCGAATACCGGGCACTTCTCGATCACGGCGTGAAGCATGCCGGGCACGCTTACGTCGATGCCGAACAGAGGCTTGCCGGTAACGATGGCGCGGTTGTCGACACCCGGCTGCGTCTTCCCGATGATCCGGTAGTCCTTCGGATCCTTGAGCTTGACCGATTTGAGATCCGGCGGGGGTAGCGTAGCGGCTTTGGCCGCAAGTTCACCGTACGTAAGTTTGCGCCCCGATGCGCTGTGAACCGCCTTGCAGCAGTCGGTCGTAACCTCTGCCTCGGGAACGCCCCACGTCTGCGCCGCCGCCGTGATCAGCATTTGCCGATAGGCCGCGCCTACCCGGCGCAGCGGATCCCAGTTCATCGGTGTAGACATGCTGCCGCCCGCGAACTGCGGTCCGAACAAGTCTTGGTTCACCTCCGCCTGCTCCACCCGGATGTCCTTCCATTCGACGTCCAGTTCTTCGGCCACCAGCATGGGAAGCATGGTCTTCACCCCCTGGCCGATCTCGGGATTCTTCGCCATCACCGTGACCACCCCGCTGGGGTCGATGCGAATGAAGGCCGCGGCCGCGAAAGATGGCGGTTTGCCCGGACCTTGCGCAAACGCCCACGGCGTCCGGTAGAGGCCCAGCGCGATGCCGCCTCCGGCAAGGGCGGTCATTTTCAGAAAAGCCCGGCGGTCGAGATTGGCTGCAGTCGTCATCGGAGCCTCCTTACGCCTTCATTGCGGCTTCAGCCGCGTGCTTGATGGCTTGCCGGATCCGCGGATACGTTCCGCACCGGCACAGGTTCCCGCTCATGGCCTTATCGATGTCGGCATCGGTGGGATGGGGCGTGTGGCTGAGCAGGGCCGTGGCCGCCATGATCTGGCCGGCCTGACAATAACCGCATTGCGGCACATCCAGGGCTTCCCACGCCTCCTGCACCGGGTGAGTGGCGTCCGCAGAGAGCCCTTCGATCGTGGTAATGGCCTCGTTGCCAACGGTCCCAACATCGGTCATGCAGGAGCGCACTGCCCTGCCGCCTAACAGCACGGTGCAGGCCCCGCATACGCCGATTCCGCACCCGTACTTGGCGCCTTTCAGGTCCAGTACATCGCGCAGGACCCACAAAAGCGGCGTGTCCGGAGGAACATCAACCGTCCGGACGACATCATTCACGTTCAATTTCAATGCCATGGGGGACACCTCACGGGAGACCTCGACAGTCTACGCCGACGACTCAACTTCCCGGAAAATCTATTTGGCGACAGGTCTGCCGCGAAATTACAGCCGGCACGACGGCTGCTGATATCCGTTTGATCATTCAACAGGTCCCGCATGGAGTCGGATAGCAAACGGCCACTGATGCAGTCGCCGCGCGCGAAACATGTAGATCGCGGTCCCGCTGATGGCGATTCCGGCCGCCACGGCAAGGCCGCCCATGGCCTGCGACCGGTTGACCAGAATGAATAGAAAGCCGGCCATCGCGGCGAGCGGAGGTAGAGGATAAAGCGGGATGCGGAAGGGACGCTTCAGTTCCGGCCGCTGCGCGCGCAGCAGCATCACGCCAATGTGCTGCAGAAAGAACTGCAGCAGGATTCGCGTGATGACCAGCATGGTGATTACCTGCTGCAGCGTGAAGAAGCAAAACAGCGAAGCCACCAGTCCCAGCGCCACCAGCGAACGATGCGGAATGTTGTGGCGCGGGTGGATGGCGGCCAGGAAGCGGAAGTAGTTGCCGCTCTCGGCCGCGGCGTACGGCACCCGCGAGTACCCCAGCAGCAGCGAGAACACCGACGAGAACGCCGTCCATACCACCAGCGCGGCCATGGTGTGCCCCGCCCATTGCCCGAATGCGGACTGCGCGATGCTGGCCACCAGTTGCACGCGCGTGATCACGCTGTCGGCCGCGTGTGCTCCCGCATCCGCCATCGACGGCAGCGCCGCCATGTTCATCGCCACGTAGAACAATGAGACGAATGTCACGGAAAGCAGGATGGCGCGCGGAATGGTGCGATCCGGACGGCGAACCTCGCTGCCCAGGAACGTGATGTTGTAGTAGCCCCAGTAGCAGTACGTAGCCAGCAGAGTGCCCTGGGCGAGGCCGCGCAGAACCGCGGGCCAGGCCAGCGCCGGGGCCGCCGGCATGTGCCACCCGCCCAGCGCCGAGGCCTGCGCAAAGCCCGAAACGATCACGCCCGCGATGGCCGCCAGAACTCCGACAAAAAGAACCCAGGCGGTTCCCGTAACGATGCTGAGCCGCCGATACAACAGTGCAGTCACCAGCAGGCATGCCCCGGCGGCGGCGAAGTTCGCATAGTGCAGAGCCGGCAGCATCCCCAGCGGAGCTTGGTTGAGCCCCGGCCAGAACCAGGCCAGAAAACTGGACAGCCCGATGCATCCCGATGCGATCGACAAAGGCGCGGAAAAACTCAATTGCCAGACATACAGGAAGCTCAGCCAGTTCCCGGCGCCATCGGGGCCGTAAATCTCGCGCAGAAATGCATACGAGCCTCCCGCCTGGGGAAACGCCGCGCCCAGCTCCGCCCACACCAGCCCGTCCGCCACGGCGATCAGCGCGCCCACCACCCACGCCCATACCGAAAGGCGAAACCCCGCGGCCGCGATCACCAGCGGCAGCGTGATGAACGGTCCCACCCCGATCATCTCCAGCATGTTGAAGAGAACCGCCGAGCGGAGGCCGATGCGGCGCTCCAGATGCGCAGCGGCCCCGCCGGGATTTATGGGATGGCTCGGAAGGCTCATGCGCTCACCGGATTGTACACTGACGAAGAGTATGTTCTTTGCCCAGAGAGTGCTACGCACAGCCGTATCCCTGGCCGCTGTCGCCGGTCTTTTTCTTAGTTCGAGTCCGATTCAAATGGATGCGCAACAGCCCGCGAAAGCTGCGCAACAAGCCGCGCTGTCGCCGCCGGAGATGAGCCTGCCTCCCCGCGAGCCGAGCGCCGTCGCACTTCCCCTGCCCGAAGACCGCGGAGCGGCCGCGCTCGAGCAGGCCCTGCGGCGCCTGAGAACGACCGCCAGCGCCATGGACATCGTTGCGCACCCCGACGATGAAGACGGCGCGCTGTTGACCTATCTCAGCCGCGGGCTGGGCGCGCGCACTAGTCTGTTCACCCTCACCCGCGGCGAAGGTGGTCAGAACGCGATGTCCGCCGAAACCTACGATGCGCTGGGCGTGATCCGCACCCAGGAACTGCTCAAGGCGGACGAATACTACGGCGCAAAACAGGTGTGGGGAACGGAGGCCGATTTCGGATTCTCCAAGACCCAGCAAGAAGCGTTCGCTCGCTGGGGGCATGATCGCGTCCTGTACGATGCCGTGCTGGCGGTGCGCCGCGAACGTCCCCAGGTGATCTTCGCTACCTTCATCGGCGCCGTAAGCGACGGGCACGGGCAGCACCAGGTTTCAGGCGAAATCGCCCAGGAGGTTTTCAAAGCCGCGGGAGATCCGAACATATTCCCCGACCAGTTGAAGAACGGCCTCCAACCATGGCAGCCGCTGGCGGTATACGGAATGGTGCCCTTCGCGCCCATCAACAAGGGGCAGGTATTCGATTATGCGACCGGCAAGCTGGCTCCGGCCAAGTTTCGCAACTACGTGACCGGGGAGTGGATTGAAGGTCAGCCTCCCAACGATGCCACGATCCCGGTGGGCAACCGGGACCCGGTGCTGGGACGCAGCTATGCGCAGATTGCCACCCAGGGCTGGGGCGAGCAGAAATCGCAGAACGGTGGCGCCAATCCCAGCTTGAGCGGGCCGGCCGCCGCGCACTACCATCTCTGGGCAGCGACGCAGCGGGCCGCACCCCGGGATGCGGACGGTTCGGGCGAAAAGAAAGACGGCGATCTGTTTCACAACCATCGCGTCGCCATCGACACCACTCTCGCGGGTCTCGCCGGCCTGGCTCCGGGCGCCCCCTGGCTCGCACAAGATCTGAAGCAGATCGACTCCGGCCTGGAAGAACTTCTGAAACTTTGTCCCTGTAATGCCGGACTTGAAACGGCTCATCGCCTGAGCCCGATGTATCGGAAAACGCTCGACCTGCGCTCCAGGGTCGCCTCCAGTGATCTTGATCCTCAGGCCAAGGCCAGCGTGCTCTTCGAACTTGACGTCAAAGTGGCGCAATTCGAGTCCGCACTCGAAGACGTGCTGGGGCTGGAGTTGACGGCGTTCCGGACCAACGAATCGAAAGTCCAGGAAGGCGGGTTCCGCCGCAGTTCCGCGGATGAGACTCCGCGCAGCGTTTCGCCCGGCGAAGACTTCAAAGTACGCGTGCATGGGGCGGGATTGTCGCCGGAAGTGCATCTTGAAAGAACATGGTTCGAAAACCCGTCCAGAGATCCATGGAAGCACGGCGATGCGCTGGGCACAGCCGGCGAGCCGCCGGTATCGGATGCAATCTTCAGCCTGAAAGTCCCGGACGATGCCGAGCCCACCAAGCCGTTCTTCACGCGGCCTTCCATCGAGCAGCCCTACTACGACATCTCCCACCCCGAGTGGCGCGAGCGCTCCTTCGCGCCCTACCCGCTGTCGGCCTGGGCGGAGTTCTCGTTTGACGGGGTGCCCATCCGGATCGGTCAAGTGGTGCAGAGCCTGCAGCGCGCCACCGGCCCCGGCGGATACTACGAGCCCCTGGTAGTCACGCCCGCCATCGGCGTCAGCGTCGATCCGGAAGCCCGCATTCTCCCCCTGAACGGCGGCGCACTGCCGGTGAGAGTCACCGTGCATACCCAGGCCAAGGCCGAGGGCACCGTCTCGCTGAAGCTGCCCGAGGGCTGGCGGGCGGAGCCGGCCGAAGCGCAGTTCAAGCGCACCGCCGCGGGAGACACCGAGCCCATCCAGTTTTTGGTCACTCCGGCAGCGGTGCAGTCAGGCGCGTATGCCCTGCAGGCAGTTGCGCGCTCCGGAGACCACACCTACGAGTCAGGCTGGCAGAGCGTGGGCTATCCGGGGTTGACGCCCTACAACATGTACAAGCCGGCGCAACTCACAACCCGCAAGGTGGATGTAAAGCTCGCACCCGGCTTGCGCATCGCTTACGTGATGGGGACCGGCGACCTGGTGGCCGAAGCCATTGAGGAACTGGGCGTGACTCCGCACTTGCTCTCCGACTCCGAACTCACCACCGGGGACCTTTCCGCCTGGAACGTGATCGTAGTCGGCATCCGAGCCTACTCCAACCGGCCGGTGCTGACGGCCGTACAGCCGCGCCTGGATGAGTTTGTGCGTAACGGTGGAACCCTCATCGTGCAATATCAGAGTGGGAACTTTCCCGCGCCGTTTCCGCTCGCCATGAACAACCGCATGCCCGAGCGGGTGGTGGACGAGCAATCGCCGGTCAAACTGCTTGATCCGTCCAGCCCCTTGATGACCCAACCGAACCGGCTCACCACCGCCGATTTCGCAGGCTGGGTGGAGGAGCGTGGGCACGGCTTCCTCGACTCGTGGGACAAGGCCTATACCCCCCTCACCGAGACCGAGGACGAAGGACAGGATCCCCAACGCGGCGGGCTCCTGATCGCCCATCCCGGCAAGGGTACTTATGTCTACGTTGCTTATGCCCTCTACCGGCAGTTACCCGAGTTAGTGCCGGGAGCTTATCGCCTCCTGGCAAACTTACTCAGCACCGGGAGCGCAGATACTCGTTAACCTCTATGTAGCGCCGCCGCACAGCATGCCAGGCACCGGAATTCAGCGGCGAAATTCGCGGCAATTTGAATTGCGCCGCGCGAAATAAATCATGCCCTGGCGCGGCAACATGGAACACGGATGGTTCGGTCGAGCGCGATCGACCGGAGCCTGAACTGCGCGCTTGCGGGCGCTCCTTTCCGCGCGGCTTCATTACAGCAATGTAAATATCTCGCCAGAGCCGGCAGCACTGCGCCATAACCCCTTGGCCTTGCAATCGAATAGCCAGGTTAAAACTCTGTGAATTCGTCAAATATTCATAAAAATCTGCGAGGCTTTTTAGCGGACACAGCAAGGGAATTAGCGCTCATCCGATTTCATTTTTCTCCAGCTTCCACTTCGATCTCCAAGGGGTTCGGTCACGACCGGATGCGCGTGTCCGGAATCTCTCGGCAGAATCACTCCCGCGCTCCCAGCATGGAGCGCAACCCAACAACCTCGCATAGCACGAGGATAAGAGAGGCCCAATGAACTTGAGACTTCGAGCGGCTGCCGCGTCAATTCTGGCAGTCAGTCTAGTCAGCACCTTTGCCCACGCGAGCGATGCCACGCCTCCCGCGAAAAAGCACAGGGCCAAAGCCGCCAAACCCAAGGGACCCACCGTCGAGGAACAGATCCAGGCATTGCGCCAGGAGATGCAGGGTCAGATCGATGGCTTGAAAAATAGCCTCGCCGACAAGGACTCACAACTTAAGCAAGCCCAACAGTCGGCCGCTGATGCCCAGGCTGCCGCCGCACGGGCGCAACAGGCCGCCGATGCGCAGCAGGCGGCCGTGACCCAGAATGCGTCGGCAGTGAACACGCTGAATTCCACGGTCACGGATCTGAAGGCCAACCAGGTCTCGATCGCCTCGACGATATCGGACGAGACGTCGGCGATCAAGAAGTCGATCAACAATCCCAGCACTCTCCACTACAAGGGCGTCACCCTGACGCCGGGTGGTTACACCGCGGCTGAAACCGTTTGGCGCTCGAAGGCCACTGGCGGCGATATCCCCACGGCCTTCAATGCCCTGCCCTACGAGCATGCCGACGCCTACAAGCTGAGCGAGTTTTATGGCACGGCCCGCCAGTCGCGCGTCTCGCTCATGGCCGAAGGCAAGGTGAGCTGGGGCACCCTGCGCGGCTACTGGGAGGCTGACTGGCTGGGCACCGGCATCAGCTCGAACAACAACCAGTCCAACAGCTACGTGCTGCGACAGCGCGTCATCTGGGGCCAGGCGGAGACCAATAACCACTGGGCGTTTACTGGCGGCCAGCTCTGGTCCCTTGCTACGGAAGACAAGAAAGCGATTTCAAACCTCTCCGGTGACATTATGACGCCGCAGACCATCGACCCGAATTACGTGGTGGGTTTCGTGTGGACCAGGCAGTACGGATTCCGAGTGACCAAGACGTGGGACAAATTCGCGCTCGGCGTGGCGGTGGAGAATCCGCAACTCCTCTATACCGCATCGCTGGCGGGCAACACGCCTTATTCCGTGCTGGGCAGCGCGGGCGCCAACGGCGGCAACTACAACGCGGCGATCAGCACCGTGGCTGCCACCACGTACGTTCAGAACTACGTGAATGAGCCGGGGACCACGGCCTACCTGCCTGTCTACAATACGGTGACCGCCAACAGCAACATTGCCAACTACTCCTTCAACTATGCCCCCGACGTGATCATCAAGGCAGCGATCGATCCCGGCTGGGGCCACTTCGAGATCATCGGGATTGGCCGCTTTGCACACGAAACCGTCTATCCGGGCGTTACAACCGACACCCTGAAGTACGGCGGCCAGAAGGACATCGTAACCGCATCCGCCGTCGCTCCTGCGGCCACCTCAGCGGGCTCATTCACCAACACCAATATCCTCGGCGGTGGAGCAGCCAGCTTCCGCGGACCGATCGGAAAGATGCTTTCAGTCGGCGCAAAGGGCATGTGGGGCACCGGCCTGGGCCGCTACGGAAACTCTACCCTTTCTGACCTGACCACCAACAACTGGGGCGGCATGTCATCGCTGCACAACTTCTCGGGGCTGGTCACCGTGGAAGCCAATCCAACGCCACGAATGGCCATCTACCTGAACTACGGCATCGACTACGCGGGCCGCGACGATTGGGCCAACCCGGGCGCGACCACGCTGGGCAATCCCACTGCAACCTTCTGCCCGACGGGCTTCACTTCGCCCTCGCAATGCACTGCGAAACCTTCGGCTGCTCTGCTGGCGACCGGCGGCACCTGGGGTGGCCACTGGGGCACCCCGTCGGCTTCGGCTTTGGGCTACGGCTCGCGCCTGCTGAGTAATTCTTCCTGCAACACCTTCGGCAATCCGGGCTTCAGCGGCGGATCCACCGATTACTATCCGGCCGGTTCCTGCGGCGCCCAGACCCGCAACGTGCAGGAAGCCACGGGTGGCTACTGGTATGACATTTACCGCGGCGAACATGGACGCCTCCGCCAGAGCATCCAGTACGGCTATGCCGAGCGCCAAGGCTGGTCCGGTGCTGGCGGCATCGGCGCCAAGGGCATCGACAACATGTTCTGGACGGCGTTCCGCTACTACCTGCCATAAACGCCACAACCGGCACTAACACGAAGGGCAGCCGTTCACAGGCTGCCCTTCTCCTTTGGTCCACAAAAACGTGGGTGGAGCGTTCGTCAGTTCCCGCTCTTCAGCTCTCCTGTAGGAAGGAAAGCAACTCCATTTAATGCGTTTCCCGAGGCGAGCAGGTCGCGCAACCGTTCGGAATTTGGCCCGCTCCGTTCTATCGCGGCCCTCAGCAGATTCACCGCGGCCGACGCCGTCGTGTCAGCCGGCATCCGGAAGATCCACGGAACGTTGTTGGAGGTAAGCGACTTGTCTCCGCTCACCGCCACCACCGGAACCAGCGCCTTAATGGCTAGTTGTTCGGCCAGGTGCGCGGAGTTGCGGTCCAGCGCGACCACCGCGAGCGCATGCTCATCCATGAGTGCGTGCACAAATTGCGTGGACGCGGCCCCCCAGTTCTGGTCGCTTTCGACAGCGATCAGTTCAATGTGCCCGGCCGAGCCCAATGCCGCTCGCACCTCCGTCGATTGCGCAATCGCTGCCGCCTTTGGCCCGAACAAGACCACTCGCGCCCTCCCGTCCGGCAGATCCGCCAGGTGCGGGCCCGCATATACCACGCTCTCTTCGCCCACGCGCGCATAGGGCCTGGCCGGCGGAGTAGTGTCGGTCCCAGCAGCGGTGCCGCGCGAAATCGCATCTGCCGGTGACACAGCGGGTAGCTTCTCCATGCTTGCAACCCGATACGTGATCGTCCCGTTGTGTACCGTCCCCAGGTACATGGGCGCAACATTCTTCTGGTTCGGATCAAAAACCATGTGCCCCGTCACGCCCTCGAATGTTTCGATGTTGGCCAGGGCGTCGTGTATGCGGGCGCGATTGAGGCCGGCCTTGCAGATCGAATCGAGCAGCGCGTTCATGGCGTCATACGCCAGCGCGGCGAACTGCTCCGGCTTTTCAGCGAACTTCCCTTCGAAGCGCCGTTGGAACTCGAGCCATCCTGGATCCTTGCGCGTGGGATCGTACGGGAAAACGGCCTCGAACCCTTCCGCAGCAGCGCCGGCCTGCTGCAGCAGTTCGGGGCCCAGCGTGCGATAGGCACCGAAGACCCGCTGCTTCATCCCCATCTTCTGCATCTGCTTCAGGATGCTCGCCGCCTGCGCCTGGTCGGCCCACAGCACGATCGCGTCCGTTCGCGAATCCTGGATCACTTTCAGCTGGCGGGAAAAATCCGTGTCGCCGGGCAGATATTTCTGCTCGATCACAATCGGATGCCCGAGCCGGCGCGACGCGTCCCGGAGCTTGAGGACGCCGAAGCGTCCGTATCGATTGTTGACGCGGAGAATCGCCACTCGCTTGAGGCCGAGCTCCGTGAATACGTGTCTGGCAATCGTCAGGCATTGCACCCGATCGTCCTGCAGGTCGGTGAAGTACCACGGTATATACGTCTCGGGAATGGTAGGGTCGGTGGAGGCTGAGTTGACGATGGGGATCTCCGCCCGCAAAGCCACGCGCAGCGCAATATGCGTCGCCTCGGAGCTGATGGACCCGAAGATCGCCCAGTCCTGGTCGTCGTAGACCATCTTCACCGCCTCGTTCGACGCCGAACCCCAGATGCCGGGATCAGTCGGCCGATCCTCGCCGTAGACGGCCTTGGCCTGCCAGTTGTCATAGTCGTTATGAAGCATCAGCCGGAAGGGCTTGCCGCCATAACCGCCCCGCCCATTGGCTTCATCCACGGCCATCTGCGCGCCGTGCAGCATGCGCAGCCCGAATACCGCGTCAGGGTTGTGCTCGATGGGCCCAAAGAACCCAATCCGGACCTCGGTGATGTTCTTCGGCTCAGGCAGATCGCGGCCGGCCCCCGCGTAGATGTTGGGATGGGTGTAGTTCAGGTCGTAAGGCTCTGCAAATTTCGCGTACGGGCTCAGATCCGCCGGTTCTCCGGCGTACGGCTTCACCTCGCGATCGCGTGGCGGACCCGGCGGATGCGCGCCGCATTCGCATTTGTGGCTCTGCGCAGCCGCATCGTGCCCCGTGATGCACGCGGCGCCGCCGGCGGCCCATAGCCACACCGCCACCCACAACCATCCCTTGCGCATCACCGCTACTCCTTGGGCTTCTCGGTGCGGAACATGGCGATCGCTTCAATCTCCACCAGCAGTTCCGGACGGCACAGCTTCGCCTCGATGCCCGTCGAAGCCGGCAGCGGATCCAGATCCTGCTCCTTGTAAAACCTGGTGCGCTCCTCGTTGAATGCTTCGTAGTCGCGATCGATGTCGCGCAGGTAACATGTGGTGCGCACAATGTCGTGCCAGGTGCAGCCTTCGCTCTCCAGCAGGCCCGTAATGTTCTCCAAAGTCCGCTGCATCTGGGCTCTGAAGTCCCCGATGTGCACGCTCCTGCCGTCCTCGTCGATGGAAGCGGTTCCCGAGATCAGCAGGATAGTCAGCCCGTTCAGGTCGATGCGCATGCCCCGCGAGAATGAACTGGGCTTGGCATAGGCGTAGGCTTCATTCAGTACGCCCAGGTTGGTCATGGCGCGCCTCTGGATCGGCGCATGGACGTTGGTATCGAGTATTTCTGCGAATGCAATCATGGCGAAAGCTCCGTTGGTTATGGTTGAAGAATTCCGTGGCTTAAACCCTTAGCGGTGGCGACCCAGATGTCGCCACCCTGAAAATCAATGCCGAGAATGTAGTTGTGGGCCGGCGCACTCGTGACGGGAACCGCCGTCACCTTGCCTTCGGCATCGCGAACCGTCATCTCCGGCTTCCCCGTAGTCAGCGAGGGACGATATACCGCCCAGTTGGTCCCGTCATAGTAGGCCAGGCCCTTGTCCGTCCCGAACCACGCGCGGTTGGCGTCAACGCCCTTGATCGTGTTGGTGAAGTTCGAAGGCAGACCGCTGTCCTTGGTCAGGAAGTTGTGCCAGTAGCGTCCGTCGTAGCGGCTGTCGCCAAAGTAGGTCGCCGCCCAGACGATGTTGTCCTTCTCGATGTAAGTCACGGACGTCACGATCTCGTGAATAAGTCCCTGGTCCTTGAAAAGCACCATTTCCGTTTCCCCGTCGGGGTCGTCGTACTTGTCCCAGCGGCCGGTCTTCTGGTCGTACTCCAGCAGCCCGCTGCCCCACACCGCGAAATAGACCTTGGTGGGCGTCGCCGCTACCCCGTACACCCAGATCTCGTTCATGGGCGTGTTGCGCTCGTTGTAGAGCGTCCACTGGTTGTTGTGCAGGTCGAATTTGCATCCTCCTGCCGCGGTGGCGACCCACACGTTTTCGCCTTCCACTGAAACCCCGTAGACCACGTCGTTGCTGAGGCCGGAGTTCAGTTGCGTGAACGTGTCGATCCGCCCGCCGGAGATCCGGCTGAGGCCTCCCATGGTCCCCGCCCACACATCGCCGCTGCGCTTGTCGAGCGCCAGGGAAAGAACCGCGCGATGCGCCAGGCCATCAGCCGTGGTATAGGTCTTCCACGCGTGGTTCTCATATACAGCCAGCCCATTTTCGGTTCCGGCCCACACCCGATCGCCATCCACCAGGACCGAAAAGACGTGGTTGTCCGGCAACCCGTTGGCCGTGGTGAAATTCTCGAATTTGAACTTCGGCATCGGCGGCCCAGTGGAAACGTTGTTTGCGGACGCTGTCACTGCATGCGCTCGCGCGCTGCTATGCGATTGGGGGAGGACGGCCGGCGCGCCCCCCAGCAGCGCGGCAACCAACAGAGCGGCTAAGTATTTCCTTTTCATCGCGTCCTCAAATACTCGATCAGATCGTTCAGCTCATCCTTGGTGAGGTCGTTGGTCCGCCCGTGTTTGTCCTCGAGGTTATACACCGTCCAGATTTCTTCCAGGGTCCGCGCCGAGCCGTCATGCAGGTATGGCGCCGTGAGGGCCACGTTGATCAGCTGCGGCGTGTCGATCATGCCCGAGTTGTCCGTAGCTTTCTTCGTGCCCACGTCAAAGGATTTCTGGCTCGTTCCCTTCGCTCCGCTGTGGCAGAAGTTGCATCGATTGCCCTCGGGGATCGGCTTCCCGAATTGATCGGTCGCGCGCTCGAACAGCGCCTTTCCGCGCTCCTGCGCGGGAGTCAGCTCGCGCCCCGGCAGCTTCCAGCGATTCGGCCGCAGCGGAATGCTGCGCACATAAACCACAAGATCAGTCAATGTGAGGCTGTCGTAGTTCTCCGCTCGCCAGAAATACTTCTCGGTGCGCGGCCCGCACTCTGTGGGCAGGTTGGCATTGCCGCCGTTCCACTTATACGGCTCGGTATCCTTGATGTCTTCGAGCAGCCGGTTGTCCACGATATCGCGGCCAAAGCCGTCCGGCTCCAGGTCCCACGTCAGCCCGTCAAAGGTGGAATCTATGTGGCAGTTGGCGCAGCCAATTTGACCCTGGAAGGAATATCGGGATGTATAGAAGGTCTGCTCCCCATGCCGCAGGATTGAGATCTGCTTCCAACCATCCAGCGGGAGGGTCCGGTCGACGCGATTGGCGCGCATATCAATCACGCTGATCGTGTCGTCGAGGCGGTTGGCGACCAGCAATTTGCAGCCATCCGGGGTAAACGCCACGCCCCGCGGATCGTGGCCCACGTCGATGCGGTCAACCACGTAATTCGCGCTCGCCGAAAGATCCTGCGCATGCGGACCAGCCTGCGTGCGCGCAAATCGCAGCGCCCGCGCCACATCGATCACCGTGACGGTCTCCGAGCCTTCGCAGGTCACATAGATGTGCGACTTGTCGGGTGAAATCGCCACCCCGAAGGGCCGCACCGCATAACGCTCCAGTTCATCGAGCGGCAGTTCCACCGGCTCGCCGGCATCCGCGCCGAACAGCGTGATCGTGTCGGCAAATGCGCCGCTGTGTTCGAGGTGCGCCAGGGGAACCAGGTTCTTGGGGTGCAGGTTTGCCGTAATCCCCAGCCGGCCGTCCGCGGAGAACGCGGTATGGAAGGAATGCGCAATCCGGTGCAGCGGCAGCCGCTCGACCACCACCGCGCGCGCCGTGTCGATAACCGTAATCTCCGACTCCGGCGGAACGCGATTACCGCCCGGCGTGGGCTGCCTGGCTGGATTGGGATAGACGTGAGTAACGTAGAGCTTCGTCCCGTCTGGACTGGGAGTAATGTAGCTGGCGCCGCGCCCCGCGACCAGGCGCTTCTCTTCCTCGCCGGTCTTCGCATCCAGCACGGCCACATCGTTCGAAATGCGATTCGCAACGAACACATGCCTCCCTTCGCAATCCTCAATTACGCTGGAAGGCTCGCCCCAGACATGCCACGTTGCCGCCACGCTGAGCGTATCCGTTTCGATCACCGAAACCGAGTCGTCCCAGGTGTTGGCGACGAACAGGCGCTTGCCGTCCGGCGAAAGCGAGAAGCCGCGCGGAACGTGACCCACCGGGATGTTCTTGATTGGCGTGTAGAGCCGGCCATCCAGCACGCGCACTTCGTCCGTGCCCTGGCAGAGCACGTAGAGACGTCCCCCATCGGGCGAAAACAGCATCTCGACAGGCGATACGTAGGTGAGGATCTCGGCGGCTCGTCCCGTTCCGGTCGATGCGCTCGCGCGGTCCCCGCGCCACAGCGTCGCGCAGAAAACCGCCGCGGAGATCGCGCAGAGGCACGCCGCAACCCGGGCGGCGCCCAGATACTGGCCCGTGCGCATCACTGCGGCTCCTCCGCGGTGATTACGCGATCGACGGGCTGCTTCGCGATCGTCTGCTCCCGGCCGCTGGGCCAGTGAATCAGGATCCTGTCGATGGCACCAGCCGCTCCCAGGCCGAAGTGCATGCGGTCGTCATCTTGCGAGAGATATCCCGACCCCGCCACGCGCTCCGCGGTCCAGCGCTTCCCCCCGGCAAAGATCTCCACGCGTGCGCCGATGCCGTCGCGATTGCTCTTTCCGCCTTCCCCAACTTTGGGTTGCTCGCCCTTCCGCATCGCACCCACCAGCTTCAAAGCGACCCAGTGGCCGGTGTTGTCGGAGACGTTGTGAATCAACGTGCCCTTCGCGCCCAGGTTCACCAGGAACGCATCCACCTTGCCGTCGTTATCGTAGTCCGCAAAGCAGGCGCCGCGGGCCACCGTGCGCACGCTCAGAACTGGACCGGCCTCTCGCGACACGTCTTCGAAGCGCCCGCTTCCCACCCCGCGAAACAGCGTGTGTTCCTGCGGAATAAGGTGAATGAGGCCGCCGTGAAAAATCAGGATGTCGGAATAGCCGTCATTGTCGTAGTCGTAAACACCCGTGCCCCAACTGACGTACTGTGCGTTGGTCTGCGAGACGCCGTTGGCTGCGCCCATGTCCTCGAAGCCCTGCTTCCCCTGGTTGCGCAGCAGGCGGTTGTAGTGTCCGTCCGTCACCCACAGATCCAGCACCCCGCGGCCTTCGAGGTCGGTAAACACCGGGCCCATCGACGATGTAGATTCGCCGTTCTGCCCAAATGCCGTGCCGGTCTCGTTTCCGATCTCCTCGAACGTGCCGTCGTGCTTGTTGCGCAACAGGAAGTTCTCCGTGCGATCGTTGGCGATATAGATGTCGTCCCAGCCGTCATTGTCGAAATCGGCCGCGGTCACGCCCATCGTGCGGCCCACCAGCGCGGCAATGCCGGACTTTTCACTTACATCGGTGAAGGTGCCGTCGCAGTTGTTATGGAACAGCTTGTTGCTGTTCCCTTCATAATCAAGCGGGCCAGGATAGTTATCGGCAGCGTAGTAGTTGCGGTACTTGGGATCGAACTTGACGTAGCGGCCTACGAACAAATCGACACATCCGTCCCGGTCGTAATCCAGCCACGTGGAACTGATGGCCCAACCCTCCACCTTGATGCCGGCCTTCTCCGTCGCTTCGGTGAAGTGGCCGTTGCCGTCGTTGTGGTAGAGGACCGTTTTGCCGTAGCCGGTCACCAGCAGATCGACAAACCCATCGTTGTCGTAATCGGCCGCCGCCACGGCTACCGAGTACATATCCGGATTGAGCCCGACCTTCGCGGTCACATCCGTGAAGTGGCCGTTGCCGTCATTGCGATAGAGGTGATTGTGCGGCGCAACCGCCGGCTTCTCCTTCAGCGGATAGGGATGCATGGAGTCGTCAAGCGGCCGGCCGTTCCCGACGTAGAGATCCGGAAGACCGTCATTGTTGTAGTCCAGCCAGACGCATCCCGAGCCCGTGCCCTCCAGCAGCGAGCCAAGCTGGCGGGAGCCGAAGCTGTGGACAAAATCGACTCCGGCCTTATCGCTTGCATCTTCAAAGCGGATAGCCGGGGCGGTCTTTGGCGCCGATTGCGCAGGCGCTTGCGCCGTCCCCGTTGCTGCCGCCAGGACTAACCCAAAACAAATCCAACCCTGGCCAAATCTTCCGTGCCCCATCGTCGCGATTTCTTTCTGTCGCGAGGGTGGGAAACACCGACGCTCCCCTTGCGCCGCCTTTCCCGCGGGATCTTTCTTGCGAAAAGAAAAAAACCTCATCGACGGCTTCCCCTCTCTGCCTGCGCTGCCGCGACACCGGGCGCACCCGCACCGGGCGCACTCGCACCGGTAAGGTCGGTGGGCGTGGTGGAGCGGAGCAGCACCGCGGGAACGTTGTTTTCCGCCGCGCGCTCCGGCCCGGTGTGGCAGCCGACGCACACCCGCTGCTCGCCCCGGCGAATCCACAACCAGCCGTGCTCCTGGCGAACCGCCCGGCCCTTCTCATCCAGCAGCACGAAACGAATGGGCTGATCGGCAGGCGCTTTGACAAAAAATGATCCGTCGCTCTCAACCGGCGCTGTGCCCATGGCGACCGCACCGCCGCCAGCGTCCATCGTTTCCAGCCGCACCTTTGCGGGAGCAGCCTTCAAGTCGCCTTCGCGCGAAAGCCGCGCATCCAGCGCCAGCAGGTTCGCATAATTCCAGTCGTGCAGGGCTGAAGGATGTTGCCTTGGCCGCTCCCGCGGCACCAGCAGCACCGGCTCAACCAGGTCTTCACCTGGACGTGCCAGAACTTCTTTCAGTGCCGCACCTGACGATCCCTCTTCGCGCTTCCACTCCTTCAGGACAAACCGGGCGGCAGCCGACGTCCGTATGCTCACCAGCCAGTCTCCCGGCGCAACCTCGACGATGCCGCCCCCATAGTCGCCAGGCGGAGCCGCTATGGGTTCCTCATGCGCCAGCGGCGATGTGAAGCGCGCCAGCGATTCGCCATGCGTGAAAACCACATCGCCGGAAGAGAGTTGCCGGCCGCCCCAGCGCGCCCTGCCGTGATCGCATCGATAGGACTCCACACCCGATCCATCCGAGTACACCAGGAACAATTCCGGTGTGCTCCCGGAACCGAGCGGATATCCGGCTTCAAACAGAATTCGTCCATCCGCCAGCACATCGCTGGGAATGGCCCTCGCCGGCAAATAGGTGAGCGGCATTTCGTTCTTGCCATCCAGGTCGGCTGCCGCCAGTTGAAAGCCCCGCGCACCGCGGCGCGCAAACACCATCCTTCGGCCGGGAAGATACAAGGGCCGCACCGCTTCGGATGCGCCGCTCGTGATCTGCCGGACGGAGCGGTCGGCCACCGTCGCTTCCCATATTTGCCATGGATCCGCAGCGCTCTTTTTCCCCGAAAACAGAACCGTCTTCCCATCGAACGACACGCTCGCGTCCGCGGTCGCCGCAAAATCGGCCACCAGCGGCTCCGTCTTGCCATCGCGCACGATCAGCAATTGCGCGCCCTTCGGGAACCGCTCCGCTCCCCGCAGCGCGGCCAGCGCATCGTAGGCAGGAGCCGATGTGACAACCATCGGCACACTCGAAACGCCCGCTGTTTCCTTGGAAAAGCCGCACAGGAGCACAACCAGCAGAAAGGGGAAGGCCGCGACTGCGGCTCGGGCAGCACGCGTCATCCAACCGCCTCCATCAACTCGTCGCCCGCCGGCTCACCCAACTCCATCCGTGCTGATCGCAATGCGATATATGGTTCGAGCGACGCCATCATGGCATCGAAGCCGCCGAAATCCAGCGTTTGTTCCCCGTCGCTCCATGCTCTGTCGGGGTCGGGATGCACCTCCACGATCAAGCCATCGGCCTCGGCAGCCACGGCGATGCGCGCCAACGGCGCCACCAGCTCCCTGCGCCCGCAGGCATGGCTCGGATCGGCGATAACCGGCAGGTGGGAAATCTGCTTCAGAAGCGCGATCGCAGCCACGTCGAACGTGTTGCGCATAGCCGTTTCAAACGTGCGAATGCCGCGCTCGCAAAGAATGACGTTACGGTTGCCGTTTGCCAGAACGCATTGCGCCGACCGCAGAAAATCGGCAATCGTGGCCACCATGCCGCGCTTCAGCAGAATGGGACGCCCCGAACGCGCCGCCGCTTCCAGCAGCGTGAAATTCTCCATGTTGCGGCTGCCGATCTGCAGGATATCCGCGTACTCGGCCACCATCGGCACGTCATCTTCCGACATCACCTCGGTGACGATGGCGAGTCCCGTTTCCCGCCGCGCGCGCGCCAGCAGCTGGAGCCCCTCGAGACCAAGTCCCTGGAATGAGTAGGGAGAACTGCGCGGCTTGAAGGCGCCCCCGCGAAGAACGCGCGCGCCGCGCTGGCAAACATGATGAGCAGTGGCCAGGAGCTGGGACTCAGTCTCCACCGAGCACGGCCCGGCCATGGTGACGAACTCGTCCCCGCCGATTTCCACGTCGAGCACCCGTACTACGGTTTGCCCGCGGGTCGCGGTCTTCAGTACATCGGGGCTCTCGGCAAAGCGATCGTGCCAGCTCTCATGCACGGTCTCCTGCTCCATTTCTGGGGAAGATTCAGGCTACTGCGATTGCCCGCCCCCCGCCTCCATCCAATGGTTGAGGTGCAAACGACTTACATCGAATCGCACCCGCCATGAATGTTTCTACGGGCGGGAATGAACATCTGTCTGTGATCTGTGAACTTGACTTTGCCTGAGACGAGACAAAGTAGGCGCCCATAATACCCGGCATTGCGGCCCGGAGATGTGCGAAACCACGAGCCACTGCGGGCCGTCGTTTCCTACCTCAGCGTTGTAATCAACGATAGGAGCTACCAGGAAACAGCCATCTGCGGCGGACGATATCCGAATGCCGCATCCACCCCAGCGGCTATACCCAGAGCCACCTCGTCTTCAAATGGGCGGGCGACGATCTGCACCCCGATGGGCAGCCCTTCCGGCGAACGGCCCACCGGAACCACCGCCGCCGGTGCCCCGAGCACGTTGAACCACTGGGTGTGGCGCATGGCATCAAGATAAGTAACACTCTGGCCGTCGATCGTCCAGCTTCGCTCGCCCGGCCGAAACGCGGGAATACTGGCCACTGGGCAAAGCAGCACGGGATACCCGCTCATCTCTTCAAGCGTTTTGGCGCGCAGCAGGTCGGACTGCGCCCAGGCATTCAGTAATTCAGTTGCACTTGGCTGCCCGGCAGCTTCGGCAATCTCCAGGAATTCCAGAAAAATGCGGCTCAGCCGATCGCGCCTGCCGCGGATCTCCGGTTCATAGAACATCGCGCCGCATTGCACGAAAAACGTCCACCACAGCTGGCGCAATTGTTCAAGCGTGCGCGGCCGGAACGGCTCCACGCGAAAGCCGGCATCGCGAAGTGCCTCCGCGGCGGCATGCACGGCAGCGCGTGTTTCCGGCGTGACCGGAATAAGTCCGTCGTCTTCAAAAAAACCGATCGTACCAGCCCGGAGTTGGTCCCCGCCCGGCACGCGGAATGGCACCGGCGGACTTGCAGGATCGTGCGCGTCCTGGCCGCCAAGCACCCGAAACAACAGGCTCACGTCGCCCATCGTACGCGCCATCGGACCGATCGCTCCCAGGGTCGAGAACGGCCCCACGCATGGCGGCAAGTGTCCGATGCCGGGCACCCGCCCCGGCGTTGGCTTCAGCGAACAGATGCCGGTGAAGTGGGCAGGAACACGCACCGATCCGCCGCTGTCGCTCCCTAACCCGGCGGCCGAAAGCCCCGCTGCGATGGCCGCCGACTCGCCGCCACTGGAGCCCCCCGGCGAACGCTCCAGGTCCCAGGGATTGCGCGTCGCTCCGTGCAGCAGGTTGTCGGTCTCATACGCCATCAGGAACTCGGGACAATTCGTCGTCCCCAGGATCAGGGCTCCGGCTGCGCGCAGCCGCGCCACCACCACGGCATCCTTCCGCGCAATCTCGCCCTCATGAAGCAGGCTGCCGATTTCGCAGCGATAGCCGGCCGTCGAGATGGACGACTTCACCGTGACGGGCAGGCCGTGAAGTGGACCTCGCGCTCCCTGCCGCGAGTCCATCTGCCGCGCCTGTTCGCGCACTCGCTCCGG
>DASXXV010000127.1:0-8865 GCA_036502905.1 Occallatibacter sp.
AGCCGGCAGGGAATTTGCCGCAGCCGGCATCGCACTTGCCGCAGCGCACCAGGATCTGGGTGACGTCCACGAGTTCTTCCAGGCTCTCCACTTGCATCACGCCGGCATGTGCAACCAGCGTGCGCATCACCTCGTAGTCACCGGCAATGGCGCCCGTGTGAGTCGCGGCCGAAGCGCGCGCCGCAGTACTTCGGCCGGGATGCAGCAGAACGATGAACTGACCCGCCCGGCTGGCGCGCCGCGCCAAATCAAGAAACGTCTTTGGCTGCCTGAACTGCTCAACGACCAGCGCAAAGACGCGGGTCCGTCCATCGCCGATGAGATGTTCGAGATAATCTTCGATCCCGCTGTCGGCTTCGTTGCCGGTCGAAACAGAGAAGGTGAGAGGGATGGCGTGGTGCCGCATGTTCACGGCAATCACCGCCGCCAGCGCGCCGCTCTGCGACAGGATGGCGGCGCCGGGCGCATTCGTCGGCGCCTGTGGAGGAGTCATCACGAAGGTGAGCGGAATCCCGTCGAGGTAATTGACCATGCCCAGGCAGTTCGGCCCCTCGATGAGGATTCCGTGCTCGCGCGCGATAGTGGCCATTTCAGCCTGCGCCGCCCGTCCCTGTTCGCCGGCTTCACCGAACCCAGCCGAAAATACGATCGCACTTCCGAATCCACGGGCCGCACAGGCGCGCAGCGAAGCAAGAACCGCCGCTCCGGGAACTGCAAGCACGGCGCAGTCGATTCCCTGCGGCAATTCTTCGATCGAACCGGCACACTGTCTGCCATGGATAACGGGACGCTTGGGATTCACCAGGTAAAGGTGCCCGCTGTAGTCGGAGTCTTCAAGATTCGTGAGCACGCATTCGCCCAGCGACCCGGATGCAGAAGAGGCGCCGATGAGCGCCACCGAGCGCGGCCGCAACAAGCGATCGAGTTGTTCCGCGGTGGCAGTCCTGCTTTGGGCGCGAACCTCGAGTGCCATGGCGAACCTCAGCGGGATAACTGGAGCGCCATTCCCGCTCTTACGGAAGAGAAAGCGTCTGCGACCCTGAGTGGAGCGGCATGACCTTGTTCTTCCACGCAAACTCGCCATCCAATCCCGCGGGCAACGTGACGGTGGCAGTCCAGCGGCTTCCGTCCAACCGATACAAGGTTTCAATCATACCGTTCGGGTGTGGCATGGACGCGGTGAATTGATGCAATCCCTCCAGGTGTGGTTCGATGCGGACCTTCTTGAAGCCCGCTGCGCCCGGCCGAATTCCCGCCACAATCGTGAGCAGATCGTAATTCGGGCTGGCGCTCCATGCGTGGCAATCGGAACGGGACGGCTCAGGCGTCTCCGCCCAGGTGCTCAGGCCCAGGTCGAGCATGTTATACCAGGGACCTAATTGCGTTACATATAGATCTCCCAGGCCGGCGTGCTCCAGAGCGCGGTGGAGATAGAAGCGAAAGTAATAGCTAAGCTCGGAGAGCGGCGGCACGGTCTTTCCGTCCACGGCCGTGCTCTCATCTGCCTTTGCTGCGAGCAGTCTTTTGAGAATCGCCTGTTGCTGATCGAGCGGTGCGACATCCAGCATAACCGCAAGAACATTGGCCTGCTTGCTCCACGAGTTCCTCGCGGGCGTATCCGCGTAGAGACCATGCCCGGCGTCCCAGCTTTCCCGGTTGATGGACTCGGCTGCGCGGTGAATAATCGCCTGGTACTCCTCCACTCTCTCCTTGCTGCCATATTTGGCTTCCATTTCTTCGGCGGCCTGCAAGGCTTCAACAAATTGCAGCGTCAAGAATGTCGAACCACCGTCCGGGTCCTGTGGAGGAGCGCCGTATTTGTAATTCGCGGTCCAGTCGGCGAACTCCCACCACTTCACCTCGCCTAATAGCCCATCGGGTCGAAGGTGCGCAGCATACCAGTCGAGGACGGTGCGCGTATGGGGCAGCGTTTCCTTCACCAGCGGCAGATCGTCCACATACATCCAGTAGTCATGCAGCATGTTGACCCAAAGCAGCGAAAACGTCGGGATGAACTGCGGCAACCCCGATGGATAGCGGCTCTCCGTGATTCCCTCCGGCGTCCGCGAATCGTCGATGTTGGTGATTGCCTGGCGAGCAAGGCGTGAATCGCCCGAGACAACATAGGAGATCAAGGCCTGTATCCGGGTGTCTCCGACATACTGAAGCTGCTCCCAATAGGGAGCGTCCATGTAGGTCTCATGCGCATCAAGCCGGGCCGTGCGCCAGCCTGTCTGCCAGATGCGATCGAGATCGCGGATATCCCCGGCGACCTTCGCATTGTCAGTAAACGGATACGCCGAGAACCAGGCCCGCAACGATTCGAGTTTCAACGGCTCGGATTTGGTTGTGACTTCGATCTGCAGATAACGCCAGGTGCGCCACCACAGCGGCTCGAATACGGCGGAGGCTTGTCCTCCGGAGATGAAGTGGTCGGTAATTCCATCGATGTGGCGGCCGGTAATCTCATTCCGGTTGCCTTTTTTCCCTTGCGCATCGTAGAGAGCTTCGGAATACGTGATGCGGATCTCGGCGTCGCGTCCGCCGCTGATTGTCAGCTCCGGGTACGCCGTCTGGAGAGTGCGGTGATCGAGGAGCACGGTGACGTGGGAGTTGGCCGCAACTTCCAGCGGCGCCGCGGGAAATGCGGGAAGCGGCTCGATTCCTTCCGCGCGGACGGGGACCCCCGCGTCGACCACACGATGCTCCATGGGAGGAAGTGAGTCCTGAACCAGTTCCCAGTGACTGGGTGCATCCTGAGCCTCGCGGCTGGCTGCGCTCCCCAGTACGCGCGGCGCTTCCCAACCGGAAGACTCGGCTTGAGGCTCATCCCAGGACCAATCGACCACGCGCCCATCGATCTTTTCAGCGGGGCCCGCGGCGTAGTACCCATGAGCACCTTCATGTCCAAGCGCGGCGCGGCCCGGCTCCTGCCGCACCTGCCAATCCTTGCCGGTATTAACGGATGCCTCGGCCTCGGTATCTCCTTGCATCAGGAAGCCCGTTCGGTTGCTCATCTGGGCCACCGGCGCGAGCTCGCCGAAATTCCAGACGACCGCCGCCACAACATTCCGCCCTGGTTGAAGCAGGGAAGCAAGATCGACAGTCTCGAAGCGCCAGTGGAAGAGATCTCCGCGTGCCGGCCCTTCCGCCGCGTACTTCCCATTCACGTGCAGAACAAACCGATTGTCCGCACTCACATGAACCCAGAAGTGCGCAGGAACGGATGCGAGCGAGATCTCTCTGCGAAAGTAGAAAACGCCCGGAACTCCTCCGGGTACGTTGGCGCTCGCAATCCAGGAAGCCGGCCATCGGGCTGCCACCAGTTTTGAGTTGAGCGGGGTGCCGGCTGGCGCGGATGACCAGGCGACAGCATTACCTAGCAACCCCACCAGGCCCAACCACAACGCAATGCGACTGTTGAATGTGCGATTGACTCGGCAGGTTCGACTCATCCACTTATCTCCGGTCGTGAGCCCGACCCGTGCTGTCTCTGCATCATCAGGGCCTCACTCACCAATTTCTTTGCGTCATTACGATCTCCGCATTGGAGGCCGTAATGGCAGACACTCAAATAATTGCACGCCGCAGAGAGATTGAAGTGCGCCGGGTTCGCAGGATGAGAGGGAATGTAACCGGGGAGTGGTGCTCGTTATTTCGGCAGTTGCGTCACATCCCATCCGCCGCCCAAGGCGCGAATCAACTGGACCGTGGCGGCGAACTGGCGGGTTTCGAGATCGGTAAGCGTGCGCTGGTTGCTCAGCAGGGTGGACTCGGCGGTAAGCACTTCCAGGTACCCGGTCACGCCGCACTTGTAGCGCTGGTTGGAAATGTTGAAGGAGCGCTGCGCCGCCGCCACCGCCTGTTGCTCGCCCGCCAGTTCCTGGTCGAGGATCCGCAGCGTGGAAAGATTGTCTTCCACATCCTGGAAAGCCTGGATGACCGTGTTCCGGTAGGCCGCGGACTGGGATTCAAACTGCTGCCGCGCCTGGTCGGTGAGGGCGTGCCGCTGGCCGGCGTCGAACAGCAGCTCCGCCGCCTGCGCCCCCAGGGACCAGAATGCGCTCGGCCCCTGCAGCCACGTGCCGCCATGCGTGCTTTCAAATCCGCCCGTCCCGCTCAGCGAGATGGTGGGATAGTAGGCAGCGATATTGATGCCGATGCGCGCGTTGGCCGCGGCGGCCTGCCGTTCCTGCGAGGCAATGTCCGGCCGGCGCTCCAGCAGCTGCGAGGGCACCCCGACAGGGACTTTGGGCAACGGCAGGTCGAGCGGTGAAAACGGGATGGCGAAGCCAGGCACGTTGTAATTGGCAATGGTGGCCACGGCGTGCTCGAACTGCGCGCGCCCCACGCTTACGTCCACCAGTTGCGCGCGTACCGTTTGCAGCTGGGTTTCAGCCTGCGCGACGTCGGCCGCGGTGGCCACTCCGCCCTTCAGGCGGCGCTGCGTCAGGTCCAGCTGTCGCTCCAGGTCGCCGACAGTGGACTTGAGCAGCTTGATCTGCGAGTCGAGCCCGCGCAGCTGGAAGTAGTCCGCGGCCATCTCGGCTTGCAGCGAGAGGTTGACGCTCGCCACTTCGGCTGCCGAAGCCTGGGCATTGGCGTGCGCGGCTTCGACATTGCGGCGGACGCGTCCCCAGAAATCGGGCTCCCATCCAGCCTGGCCGCCTATAACAAAGTCGTTGTAGCTGGTCTTGGCTCCCACCGCGAAGGCCGCCCGGTGCTCGGAAAGCTGGGAATGCGTGACGCTTGGTCCGGCGGAGAGCGTGGGAAACAGGCTGGACCGCACCACCGCGATCTGATCGTGCGCAGCCAGATAGTTGTGGATGGCTTGCTGCAATGCCTGGTTGTCGGTGGAGATGCGCTCCTCCAGCTGGTTGAGTTGCGGATCGGCGAACACCTCCCACCACTTGCCGCGCAGCATGCCGTCGGAGGGATTGGCGGGCGTCCAGGAACCGCCCGCGGGGTTCGGTGGAGGCGTGACCGTGGGTGCGCCGGTTTCCTTATAAACGTCGGGGGCGGTGTACGCAGGCCGCTTGTAATCGGGACCTACGGGTTTGCAGCCGGTCAGGAAAGATAACGTGATCAGGCCGACCAGGGCCGGGAAGACGCGGACGCGAGATCGTCTAACTACAAACCAAGCCCCCCACCGTGTTTCTCCGCAGCAAGTCTGACATTCGTGGTCTCCCCCCCTCGCGTCGGAAAGGATCCGCATGGAAGGGCCACGGAACATGGAATGGGCACGGAACATTTTTGGCACGCCCGGCACTTCTTTACTTTCCTCCCGAGGTTTTGTTCTGCGGGCTGTTCGGCGCGGGCTGGTTGATGTTATCCAGCTGCCGGCCCGTGGCAGGCGCGGCGTTCTGCTGCCGGGCGCCATTCTCGCCGGATGTCTGCACCGCGACCTTCTCGCCCTCGATCAGCGAGTCGGGAGGATCCTGAATGACGCGATCCTCCGCGGTGAGGCCCGACACCACTTCAACGGTCGCGCCGTTGTCCTGGCCGATGATGATGGGAACCATGTGGGCCGTGTCGCCGTTGATCACCGTCGCCACCCGCAGGCCTTCATGACGGAACATGAGCGCGGAAACGGGAATGATAAAGCTCTTTCCCACCTGCGTGGTTTTGAAATGCACCTGCGCAAGGCTGCCGGGCAGCAGCTCGCCCTTGCGGTTATCCACATCAATCTCCACCAGCAGGGTGCGATTCGTGGGGTCGATGGCGTCGGCGGTGCGAACCAGCGTGCCCTGAAAAATTCTGCCCGGATGTTCCGGAAAGCTCAGGTCGATTTTCTGCCCGCGCTTAATGCTTTGCGTATACACCTGGGGGACGTTGGCGTAGACGCGCAGCGTTTCGAGAGCCTGCATGTGGAACAGCTCCATGCCCCCGCCCGCGCCGATAAGCTGCCCGATGTCGGTGCCGCGCGCGGTCACCACTCCATCGAAGGGCGCATAGACTTTTTCAAAGCTCTGCAGTTCTTTCATCCTCTGCACGTTGGCCTGCGCGGAGCGTACCGCCGAGGACGTGGAGGCCGCCTGGGTCACCAGCGTTTCAGTTTCCTGGCGCGAGACGGCATCGGATGTGACCAGGCCCTGGTAGCGGTCGGCCTGCTGTTTGGCATTGCCCGCCGTGGCTTCGGCGGTGGCCAGGTCGGCTTGAGCCTGGGCCAGTTGCTGGTCCAGCTCCGGGGTGGAAATCTCGGCCAGGAGAGCACCCTTCTTCACGTGCGCGCCGATGTCGTAGTACCACTTTGTCAGGTATCCGGAGGTGCGTGCGTAAATGGGGGCATCGGTATAAGCGGAGACGTTGCCCGGCAGCACAAAACTGTCCACCGGCGCGCCCGGCTGCGGCGCAATCAGGATCACCGAAGGAGCGGCAAGGCGCTGGGTAGTGTCCGCCAGTACGTCCTCATTATGGTGGCGTTTCCAAATCCCGTACACCCCGAACGCCAGCACCGCGATCAGGACCACCGCGGTGCCCACCACGGCGCCCTTGCCCGAGGCGGCCGGATGATCCGGGGCAGTCTCGTGATCGTGGGCTGCCCGCGCCGCGTGGTCGGGTGCGCCAGGCTGCTGGCTCGCGCCAGGTGGCTGCCTCGGCTGCTGGTCAGGGTCGGATTCGTGCGCCATACATCTGCTCCACTTCTATTCCGGATGATTCTCGAATTCGTCGAACTGCACCCCGGTGGACGTCGCATAAGCGGGTGCGCCGCGGCGCCGTCCCAGCCAACCGTGAACCACGGAAAAGAATACCGGGACAAAGAACAGCGTTGCGACCGTGGCCACCAGCAGGCCGCCGATGACGGCGCGGCCGAGCGGCGCGTTCTGCTCGCCGCCCTCTCCCACGCCGAGGGCCATGGGCGCCATGCCGATGATCATGGCCAGCGCGGTCATCAGCACCGGCCGGAAGCGCACAAAGCCGGCATTCAGCGCCGCCTTGCGCGCGTCGCCCACCAGGGCCTCGAGTTGCTCGCGCGCGAAGCTTACCACCAGGATCGAGTTGGCCGTGGCCACCCCCATGCACATGATCGCGCCGGTGAGGGCGGGAACGCTCAGGTGGGTATCGGTAAGGAACAGGAACCACACGATGCCGGCCAGCGCCGCGGGCAGCGCCGAAATGATCAGGAACGGATCGAGCCAGGACTGGAAGTTGACCACGATGAGCAGGTATACCAGCAGGATCGACATGGCCAGGCCGCCGATCAGGCCTACATAGGATTTGCGCATGGTGTCGCTCTGGCCGCGCAGGATGAACTGCGTCCCGCGGGGGCGCTGATCCTGGTACTTGTCGATGATCTTGTCCATGCCGCGGGTCACCGTGCCCAGGTCAGTTCCGCTGACGTTGGCGAAAATATCCAGCACCGGCTGCACGTCGTAATGGCTGACCACGCCGAGTTCGGCGCCCGGTTCGATGCTGGCAAGGTTGCCCAGCACCTGGATGGTGCGCGGCGCGCCGGGAGCGGCAGTTGTCGAGGTGTTGGCGCCGGCGGCGAGCGGCGTGTTGCCCGAGCCGTTGACCGGCAGGCTGCGCAGCGCGGCCATTGTGTCCAGCCCGTATTGCGGCGTTTGCGTGGCGATGTTGTAGCTAACCCCGTTGCGCGGGTCGAGGTAGAAGTTCGGAGACGTCTGGAAACTCCCGCTCAGCGCGATCAGAACGCTCTGCGCCACGTTTTGCTGGGTTAAACCGATCGAGGATGCCCGGGTGCGGTCCACGTTCACGGTCATCATCGGATAATCGAACGGCTGCTGAATGCGGGAGTCGACGGCGCCTGGAACGTGGCGTACATCCTCGAGCATCCGCTCGGCCAGAAGACGATTTTCGTAGAGGTCCGGACCGACGATCTGAATATCGATGGGCGCGGAGAGGCCGAAGTTCAGGATCTGGGTGACGATATCCACGGGCAGGGCATAGAACGTTACGCCGGGATACTGGCGCGTCAGCACCTCGCGCAGCATGTTCACGTAGTCGTCGGTGGGGCGATGTTTGGCGGAGAGCTGTACTTGGATGTCGGCGTCGGCCGGTCCGATCGGGGCGGAAGTGGAGTAAGAAAGGTTGAGGCCGGAATAGGGCAGGCCGATGTTATCCACGATACTTACAATCTCGCTTGCGGGAATGCGCTCGCGGATGGTGGCGTCGATGTGGTCGCAGAGGGCGGCGGTCTCTTCGATGCGCGTGCCGGTGCGGCCGCGCACGTGGATCTTGAACTGGCCGGCGTCCACGGAGGGAAAGAAATCCTCTCCGAGAAAGCGCGTGAGGATGGCCACCGAGCCGACCGAGAAGAGAAGAAAAACGATCAGAAACACCGCGGCATGGTTGACGAACAGGGTGAGGAAGCGCAGGTAGCCGACGCGGATCTGCTCGAAGCGCCGCTCGAATTCAAGCTGGAACCTCACAAAGGGATTGCGGGTGCGGCGCTTGCGCTGCATTTCCTGATCATCGTGTTCGTGGAGCAGATAGCGCGCCATGGTGGGAACCACGGTGCGCGACAGCAGGTAGCTGGCCAGCATGGCAAACACCACCGCCTCGGCCATCGGCACGAACAGGTAGCGCGCCACGCCGCTCAGGAAGAACATGGGCACGAACACGATGCAGATAGCCAGCGTGGAGACCAGCGCCGGGGTAGCAATCTGCGCAGCGCCGTCGAGGATGGCCTGCTCGATCTCCTTGCCCGATTCCAGATTGCGATTGATGTTCTCGATCTCGACAGTCGCGTCGTCCACCAGGATACCCACGGCCAGCGCCAGGCCGCCCAGGGTCATGATGTTGATGGTCTCGTGCAGCGCATAGAGCATGGAGAGCGAGCAGAGGATCGAGAGCGGAATGGAGACCGCGATGATGAGCGTGGAGCGCCAGCTCCCCAGGAAG
>DASXXV010000128.1:0-36014 GCA_036502905.1 Occallatibacter sp.
ACCACTGCAGGTCGCCCCACTGTCACCTTCTCGGGTGGTGGTGGCAGCGGTGCAACCGGCACGGCCACCGTTGGAACCTTCGGTCAAAACGCTGGTCGCGTCACCGGTGTCACCATCACCAATCGCGGCAGCGGCTATACCTCCTCGCCAACCGTCACTTTCAGTGGCGGATCCGGTACGGGCGCCAGGGGCAATTCCACCCTCGGCCATACGGTAGCTTCGGTCAACATAGCCAACGGCGGATCGGCTTATAGCAGCGCGCCCACGGTCGCGTTCTCCAACGCAGCAGGCAACGGAACCCGGGCTACTGGCACCGCTGTCATTTCTGCTTCCGTGGTTGCCATCAACGTCGCCACCGGCGGTTCGGGATATACCACCGTGCCGAACGTGACAATTCCGTCCCCGGCGACCGGCACGCAGGCCTCCGGACTCGCGTCCATCGAAACGGGCGGAAACCTCACCATCACCGCGCTCGGAGATCAGTCCGTGGATAACTACGATTATTCCGGACCGAATTCGAGTGCACCCTACAACAACCAGAAGATCACTCGCCATTACGACTTCGGCAGTGCGCCCACCGACTTCTCGAAGTTCCCGGCGTGCAGCACCGCTGGAACCTGCTCCTGCAGCGGCGGATCAGCGGCCCAGATCTGCCCCAATGTGACCGTCGGAGATCAGCCCATGACAGCCGTGAGCTGGACTATGACGCAGATCACCGGTACTGTGCCGGCCAATGTTCCCGATTGCGCGGTGCAGCAACAGGCAATCTACGGTGGCTCGCATGCGCAATGCGGTCAGCTGTCCATCACCACCGCGGCGGGCGTGCAATCGATCGACACCGTCACGGTAACCGTCGGTGGAAAGGGTCCGTCCTATGTGACGGGCAGCGCTCCGCAGACGGCTTCCGGCTTCGGGGCGATTCAGAACGCCATCGATACCGCGTCTCCGGGCGATCTGATCATCGTTCCTCCCGGAACCTACAGCGAAATGGTGTTGATGTGGCAGCCAGTTCGTCTGCAGGGTGTGGGCGCAGCTTCGAGTGTCATCGATGCCAACGCACAGCCTGCCGGCAAGCTTGATCCCTGGCGTCAGCGCGTTGTCTGCCTCTTCGGACTGGCTCTCAACGGCACGCCCATCACTGGCGCGAATCCGTTCAATTCGGATCCCACCAGCACGGTGACCTGCGATCCAAAAATGCAGTTCTCGGTCGATCGCCTTCCCCTGGAAGCCACGGTTGGCTGGGATGCTACTCTCAACGGAAACCTCGCTGAGCAATTGAGCGAGCCCACCATCATGGGCGCCTACGAGGGCGCGGGCATCACGGTTCTCGCCAAGGGCGTTAAGTTCCCTGATCCCGCCCATGCTTTCGACTCCGACGTCTACCCCGCTGGAACGCAGCTTCTCACCACCAGCGACTGCCTCGTGTCGCAGAAGAATCCTTACCCCGGCAACTTCCTCTGCAACCCCTCGAGCATTGACGGCCTCAGCATCAAGAACAGCTCGCAGGGCGGCGGCGGCATCATGATTCACGGCTGGGGTCATGAACTCCAGATCGCCAACAACCACGTCTCGAACAACCAGGGCACGCTCTCCGGCGGCATCACCGTCGGCCAGGGCGAGCACCCGGAGGTTTACCAGATCGGCAACATCGCAAATTCGGTTCCTGGTTCGTGCATCAATCCCTCGAACCCGGCCAACCTGGCGCTCCCGTACTGCTTCAACATGGACGTCAACGTCCATCACAACGCGGTCACGCGGAACTCCTCGCTGGGCGACGAACTTTTCTCCTCCACTCCGGCCGGGGCAGGCGGCGTTACGTTCTGCAGCGGCGCCGACTACTACAAGTTCGACTACAACTGGATCTGCGGGAACATGAGCACCGGTGACGGCGCCGGCGTCGCCCATGTCGGCTTCATCTACGACGGCGACATCGAGCACAACACCATCCTGTTCAACGAGACCACCAACCCGACCATCGTTACCAACGGCGGCGGCCTGCTGATCATGGGCGCTCCGGACGCCGACCCAACGTGCGGATTGACCACCGACCAGGACTGCCTTGATAACCCCGGAAACATTTCGCCCAGTGATGGCGCCGGCCCCGGCCTGGTCATCAACGGCAACCTTATCCTGGGCAACTCTGCCGACAGCGGCAGCGGCGGCGGCCTCAGGCTCCAGCACATCAACGGAACCGACGTGTTGAACTTCAACAATGGCGGCAACCGCACCAACTGGCCCACGATTTCCGGACACGGACATCAGGCCCAGCCCTCGTTCCAGACTTCCACTCCCTGGAACGCGATCAGTGTGACCAACAACATCATCGCCAACAACGTGGCCGGCTGGGACGGCGGCGGCATCTCGCTGCTGGACGCCCTGGCGACCAACATCGTCAACAACACCGTCGTTTCCAACAACTCCACGGCCTCTTCGGGCGTGCTGTTCCAGACCTTGTTCTCGCCGCTGGCCAGCACTGATCCCGGGGTATTCGCGCCCGGAAGCTCACAAACAGGTCAGATCGGCACGAGCTACAACTGCTCCGTCAATAACGGCACGCAGTCCTGCCCGCAGCCGGCCGGCCTCGTCAGCGTGGGTAACAGCGCTGTGCTCCAGGCCAATATATCCAACCTGCCCCGCGGGACGTCGTCCATCACCTGCCCGACGAACCACGGCGGCAACAGTGCCCAAAGCACCGCAAACTGCACCAAGTACTCCATTCCGCTGATGGAGAACGATCTGTTCTGGCAGAACCGCGCGCTCGTCATAAGCGTGGGCAGCCTGGGCGGCGGTACCACGAACCAGCAGAATACGGTCGCAATGTTCAACCCGAACTTCGGTTCAACACCCAGTCAGATCACCAGCCAGACAGCTAGCGGCTCGTGCGACGCAAACCTGGTGAGCACCAGCAGCACCAACGTTTGGGACATCGGCGTACGCGGCGATATGCAGCCTGGCGGAACGCATCCCGCGGGAGGTGCCCTGCAACCGTTGTTCTCGTTGTTGACCAACTCGGGAACCTTTGCCGAGGGCAACACCTCAGCCACCATGAATACCCACGGGGAAAGCAATGTGCTCGCGCCGGCCCAGGCCGTCAACAGCACCTACTGCAACGGATCCCGTGTGCCGGTGGAAGCACTAGCCGATAACGCGTTCGCCATCTGGGGAGTGCCTCCGGGAACCAACGAATCCAACGCCCTGCCCACCCCCGTGTTCTCGCTAACCGCGGGCGCGGTCGTGGACGAAGGCAACAACTGGATCAACCTCCGGTGGGGCCCGTTGTCACTGAACGTGCCCAACGCGAAGGCAAATGGGAACGCATTCAACTTCGATCCGAAGGTCTCTTCGGGTTCGGGTGCGCTCGACAAGATTGGTTCCTCAGCCCCAACCTACGGCGATGCGCCGAGCATCGACTTCTATGGCAACCCGCGTAAGACCGGCAATGACCCCGTCGACATCGGCGCGGTCGAGTACCAGAAGGTGCCCTCCGCGGCCCTGACAGTAACGCCGGCCAGCCAGTCGTTCGGATTCCATGGAATCAACACCACCACGGTGCAGAACCTCACGTTGACGAATTCGGGTAATGCCGCGGCAACCAACATTGCCGTCGCATTCACCGGTCCGTTCACGCGCTCCACCACAAACCCAGGAACCTGCGGAACGACACTCGCATTCGGTACAACCGGGAACACCTGCACAATCGGGGTCGCATTCGCTCCGACCGCAGTTGGACCGGTGAACGGAACCGCCACCATCACAGCCAACGTGACCGTTACCAATTCGCCTGTCGCGCTGAGCGGTGTGGGAACCCAGACCGGCCGATTTGCCACAGTCACGCCGAATTCGCTCGCGTTCGGCAACCAGGGTACGAACGTCAGAAGCGCTGCTCAAACTCTTACGGTGTTCAACACCGGCAGCGTCGCTCTGAGCGGCCAGACCCTTACCTTCAACAACTCGGTCTTCGCCCGGCAGTCTGCGCTGCAGGGCGGGGCAGGTAGCTGCACCGGAACCTTGAACGTCGGGGCCTCCTGCACGATCAACGTAGTCTTCACCCCGACGGCGGCAAATAACTATAATGCCACCCTGACGATCGCCTACCCGACTACCGCGGGCGGCGCTCCGACGATAACCGGTTCGCCAGTGGGACTCAGCGGTACAGGCACTGCGCCTGGCGTGTTGAGCTTCACCGCGGCAACCAACGGGTCGCTCTCCACGATATTTGGAGTCCGGACGCTCACGTTCACCATTCCGAATCCAAGAGCTCCGGTCACCAGTCAGGTAACCATCCAGAACACGGGCTCGGGTCCGCTTTCAATCACGGCGGAATCGATCACCGGAAACGCAGGCCTGTTCTCAATTACCGGCACTACCTGCTCGTTCACAACCCCGTTGGCGCCTGCAGCCACTTGCACCGTCAGCATTCAGTACGCCACCCCCGCCACCCGTCCCGGGTTCCCGAACATTGGAAGTGCGGCCGTGGCCAACAACGGCGCGAATGGTGGATCCACAACACTCGGTCTGTTGGCACAATAACGACAGATTTCGGCGGCCAGGGCTAACCGGCCCTGGCCGCCATTAACATTTCACCCCATCACGACTTCACCGCAGTCGAGGTCATCTCATGAACAAAACAATCAGCAGCCGCCTGGCGCGGCTTGCTTCTGTTACCGCCCTTGCCATTTTCTGCGTCAACGGAAACATCCTCGCATCGGGAGAGGCTCAATCGCCCGCATCCAAACCCGTCCCGCCCCCCGTCAGAAAGCCATCTCGTCTTTCCTCGCCCTACCAGCCCAGCCGGTTCCCGAAACGCGCCGGAATGTATTACGGAGAGGTGTGGGGAATTGACTCCCTGACCGTGAAAACCACGGAATCCGGCGAATTGATCCGCTTCAGCTATCGCGTCCTGAATGCCGACAAGGCCGGACCGCTCAACGACAAGAAGTCGCAGCCCAAACTGGTCGACCCGCGTGCCGGCGTCGAACTGGTGATCCCCTCGCTGGAGAAAGTCGGCCAATTGCGCCAGAGCAGCACTCCCGTGGATGGAAAGATCTACTGGATGGCCTTTTCGAACGCCGGCCGGCGAGTGAAAAAAGGTGACCAGGTGGAAGTTCATATCGGACCCTTCCGGGCACAGGGTCTGGTGGTGGACTGATGGAGAAGGACAGAACCTTCGGGGGTGACGTTCCGCGCGCTTTCGCCGGCGTGATCCGCGACCCTTATGCGAGCCGGCTTTCGGTTAAGTCCAGTTCGTGTTCCAGGGTTCGATGGACGCTGTCCCCGATTCTTCCGCTGGCGCGAAGAAGGTTGAGTTCCTCGCGTTCGCGTCGAATTGTATCCAGCATTACGCCGCCTACCGTCACGCTGGTTTGGCGCGCATCGGGAACTTGTCCCTCTGGTCCGCATTCATCAATCTCGGTGATCTTATGTCGGTACTGATGCAGCAGGTCGTCATATAAGTGACGTTCGCGTTCATCTCTGGCCGATTTCCGGCGCTCGGTGACAAAGTCGATGGCGGACGCGAGCAGGATGTGTCTCGCTGCTCCCTCTTCACAGAAACCTGTCTCCAGTGTGGCCAGGCCCAGCTTGCGCACCAGCCAAGGCAAGGACAGGCCCTGCAACAGCAGAGTTACCAGAATGAGGGAGAAGGTCAGAAAGATAATGAAGCTTCGTTGCGGGAATGGTCTGCCATCGTTCAAGGTGAGGGGCAGGGAGTTGGCCGCTGCCAACGCAACTACGCCGCGCATTCCGGTCCATCCTACGACGAGCACCTGGTTGGTGCGGGGCATTTCATAGTTCTGACGCGCAATTCGTGTCCGAATCCACCACGCAGCCCGTGCCGCGGGGAACATCCACGCCATTCGCAGCAGCACCAGAATGGCTGAGAAGCCGAGCGCATAGGCGACAAGCGCCATTTTGCTGCTGCCCTGGATCCCGGACAGAACATACGGAAGCTGCAGGCCGATGAGGATGAAGACGAAGCCGTTCAACAGGAATTCCAGGGCGTTCCACACTGCCATGGTTTGCAGTCGGACCCGGGGCGAAAACAGGTTTGAGCTTTGGCGGCTCACCAGCAGACCGCAAGCCACAACTGCAATCACGCCGGAGGCCTTGACCGCATCCCCGGCGAGGTACGTAGCGTAAGGGATGATCAACGACAAGGCAATTTCCACGGGACCGTCATCCACCCAGCGCTCCAGCCAGCTTACCGCGAATCCGATGGCCACGCCGACGAGGATTCCCCCCAGGGTGAGCCAGGCAAATTGAAGCAGACCGTGCGCGATCGAGGGAATGGTTCTCTGAACCACCATCTCTACTCCGAACTGAAGCGCCAAAAGGCCAGTGGCATCGTTCAAGAGGCTCTCACCCTCCAGAAGGTCGACGATCCGCTGAGGCATGCCCACTCGACGCGCGATGGAAGTTGCCGCGACTGCATCCGTAGGCGAAACCACCGCTCCGAGCAGGAACCCGAGCCGCCAGTCGAAACCAGGCAGCCAGTAACGGGCTGCAAACGCTACTCCGATCGCCGTAAAGAAGACCAGGAACACGGCCAGGCTGGAGATCGAGATCAGGTTATATCTGAACTCTCGCCACGAGGTTTCCCATGCAGCGATATAGAGAAGTGGAGGCAGAAAGATGAGGAATACGATGGAGGGCGGCAGCGGGATATTGGGAACACGTGGAATCAAGGAACAGAGGAGTCCGAAGATCACAAGGGCAATGGGATAGGAAATCGCGAACCGGCGGGCCAATCCCGCCACCGCCGCAACCGCGAACAGCAAGCCGATCAGAACTGCCAGAAGATAGCTGACATGATCCATCTGTGAAAAGTGCTCTCCGTTTCTGAACAGTCTTCCTACTATGTTTTTATCGCAACCGGTCCCTGCATTTGAGAACCGCGCACTGTGTTAAAGCACTGCAACGGGTGTTGCGGCCTTGCGCGGAGTGGATTGACATGCCGACTGGACCGTCATAACATCAAGCACATCATGCTTCAAGCGGTCGGCCACAATTCGGCGTTCTTCCCTGTCGAGGCCGGTCCCGCATTTCCCTGCGAAGCTTGTTCGCTGCAGCCTTTGCGGCTCTGTTGTTGATTCTTGCACTCTGCACGATCTTCTCCCTTGCACGTAAATTTCAGCGGTTCCACTCTGCCCGTGGTGGCACGGAGCGCGAGGTCTCAGATCATGCATGCTTCATTCCTGCGAAGATTTGGATCCATACTTCTGTTCGGTTTTGTGATTTCGTTCTCTAAGATGAACGCCCAGGCCGTCTCCGGGAACATCAACGGCACAGTAACCGACAGTTCGGGTGCCGCCGTTCCGGGTGCCTCAGTTTTCATTCGAGATATGGATCGCGGCACCGAGTTTCGCGCAGCGAGCAACCCCGAAGGCAATTATTCCCAGATTCACCTGCTCGCCGGGCGTTACCAGGTGAGGGTCGAGCATGAGGGGTTCGCCGCGTTCGTTGCCGATGTCACGGTACAAGTTGACGCTACCACGCGGGTGGACGCAACCCTCAAGCCCGCGGGTACACAGAGCACCGTGACAGTGACGGACGAAACTCCCCTGCTGATGACGGACCGCGCCGAAGTTTCGACCACCTTGACGAGCAGCGAAGTCGAAAATCTGCCTGTGCTGGACCGGAATGTCACCAATCTCCTGCTGGTGATACCCGGGACGCAACTCAACTCCTGGCAACACGCGGCCAGCGAGAATCCGCAGCAAGGTATCCAGGCCAACGTGAACGGCCAGTTCTTCACCGCGAACGGTTTTCTGCTGGACGGCACGGAGAACCAGAGCGCCATTCTCGGCATTGCGGTCATCAACCCGAACATAGACTCACTGCAGGATTTCAAGGTGACGACGAGCAACTACGATGCCGAGTTCGGGTCGGCTTCGGGCGCGCTGATCCAGGCAACGACAGCCTCGGGCACGAACCATGTCCACGGAACCTTGTTCGAATTCCTGCGCAACAATGTCGCCAACGCGTCCGATCCTTTCACCCAGCTGAATCCCCCCATCCGCTGGAACCAGTTTGGCGGTTCAGTTGGGGCGCCCATCCGCAGAAACAGGATGTTCGCCTTTTTCGACTACCAGGGAACGCGTCGCCGGACCGGAGGCTCCCTGGTCACCACGGTGCCCACCGCGGCCGAACGCAGCGGCGATCTAACCGCATTGCTTGGCAATTACATCTGTGCGGACGGCAGTGTATCAAGTGCACCTTGCGCCAGCCCCTACATGGTGCCGACCACCGAAGGTTCGCAGACTCCGGCGCGCGCGGGGCTGGTCTTCAATCCTGCCACGGGAGACAGTTCCGGTGCGGGCCGCCAGGCATATACGCAAGGCGGACAGCCTAACATTGTGCCCGTGGCGACGCCGATGGCGAACTTGTTGAACGATCTTCCGCTCCCCAATCGCGGGAGCGACATCTTCAATAACTTTGTCTCCTCGGGAAGCCAGCACTTCGACAGCGATCAGTACGATGCCCGCGTCGACGTGAATCTCTTCTCGTCCTATCACCTGTTCGGGCGTTACACGATTGCGGATTTCAACAACTACTCGCCGGCGGCGTTCGGCGATCTCGCGGGCGGCCCTTCGGCTTTCAATTTCTCCGGGGACTCGGTCGATCGGAACCAAAGCGTGGCCGTGGGCATGGACAAGGCACTCAGCGCGTCACTGCAGACTGATGTGCGCCTGGGATTCTACCGTTATCGGATTCGCGTTCAGCCGAACGGAGTGGGTACCACGCCTGCGACCGATGCCGGTCTGACGGGCCTGAATACAGGAACACCGGAAACCAGCGGCATGCCGGCGTTCTATGTGAACGGCAATGGCGGATTCAATTTCGGGTATGCGCTGGGGATCAATCAGTGCAACTGCCCGTTGAAAGAGACCGAAAACCACTTCCAGGTGGTGAACAACTGGACCAAGCAGTTGGGCAACCACGGCCTGAAGTGGGGTGCGGATATTCGCCGCGGGCAGCAGCAGCGCATTCCCAGCGATTCGCACCGCTCGGGTGAGATCTCGTTTAACGATTCCACCACCGGCAGCGCCGAAGCGGACAACCTGGCTTCCGGCCAGGTCAGTACCGGGTCCGCGCTGGCTTCGTATCTGATCGCCGATCCTTCTTCCTTCTCGCGCTACTTCACCGGCGCCGGGTTCCATCCCGGACTCCGGCAGACGCGGCTGTTTTTTTTCGGGCAGGATTCCTGGCGCGCAACGCCGAAGCTCACCATCAATTACGGCCTGCGCTGGGAGGATTACCTGCCGCAGACTGCAGCCAAGCCTGGGGGCGCAGGCAGCTTCGACCCGACCACCGGAGAAGTGCTTGCGGCAGGAATCGGATCCGTGCCTTCGAATATGGGCGTCAAGCCCTACAATATCGGCTTTGCGCCGCGTATCGGAGTGTCGTACCAGTTTTACAAAAACTCCGTCGTGCGCGCCGGCGCCGGCCGAAGCTTCAATCCCAGTGGGCTGGGAGCGGTATTCGGCCAGGGGGCCGATTACAACCCGCCCGTCACCAATCCGCAAAACGTGAGTCAGTCTAATCCATATACGCCCGATTTCGACCTGCTCGCCGGCCCGCCGGCGGTCCCCAATCCGCCGGTCGGTACGTCGGGGCGGTATCCGCTGCCCGATGGGATCAGCGTGTATTACTACACTTATCCTCCGGATTCATACCGTATCCCAGAGGCCTATTTCTGGAACGCTGCGGTTCAAACCGAATTTACCAACACTCTCGCATTTGAGCTTGCCTATGTCGGCAACGTCGGCCGCCACCTGTTTCTTTCTATTAATGGGAACCAGGCAGTTCCCGGTCCCGGCGATTTTGATCCGAGACGGCCGTTCTACCCGCGATTTGGCCTCGAACAAGGACTGTATCAGACCTGCAATTGCGACACTTCGCAATACAATGCCCTGCAAAGCAAACTGCAGAAGAGAGTTTCGCATGGCCTTGACTTCCTCTTGACTTATACCTGGGCCAAAGCCATGGATAACTCGGAGGGGGGCGGCGGATTTGCTAATAATTACGATATCCACGCCAGCCATGGTCCGGCTTCATGGGATAGAACAAACGAAGTTACTTTTGATCATAACTGGGACCTTCCCTTCGGACGCAATCGACGGTGGAAGTTAGGCGAAAATGCCGTGGCCGATGCGATTGCGGGCGGCTGGCGTTTGAGCGGAACGCATAACTTTGGCAGCGGATTGCCGTTTACTCCCACGGTGAGCAACGCTCCCCTGCTGAATGCGGACTTGAATTATGTGAATGCTGATGTCATTGGCCAGCCCGGTGTTGCCAATCCCAATCGCGATCTGTGGTTCAATCCCGCGGCGTTCAGCGCACCGCAGCAGCCGTACAGGAATGGGACGGCGCGGCGCGATTCGCTGCGCGGCCCGAAGCTGGCGGTCTCGAACCTTTCTCTTTCGAAGAATCTTCTGCCCATCGAAGGGAAATCACTGGAGTTCCGCGCGGAGGCTTTCAACGTCTTCAACCATGTCAACCTGGGGATACCAAACGCTACAATTGATAGCTTCGGGGCCGGTCAGATCACGAACGTGCAGGTTCCGATGCGCCAGATGCAGTTTGCACTTCATCTCAGGTTTTAAGGAAACGGGAATCCCAAGAGAATGAGGATCAAATCGTCGCTTGCCTTCGCATCCCTTGCCGCCCTTTGTCTATCAACAGCTCCGGCCCAGGTGATCAAACCCGTTCCTCCCGATGACCGCTTCAAGGCCGACATACTGGTCGTTGTTGCTCATCCTGACGATGAAACCGAGGTAACCGGCTACCTGGCGCGCGCCATATTCGACGAGCACAAGCGGGTGGCCGTAATCTTCGGAACGCGCGGAGACGGGGGCGGCGACGCGACGGGCCAGGAGCAGGCGGCTGCACTTGGCGCTGAGCGCGAAATCGAAGCGCGCCGTGCCCTCGCCGTGTTGGGAGTGACCAATATCTGGTTCCTGGGTGGGCCGGATACGCCCGGCCAGGATGTTCTGCGCTCGCTGGAAACCTGGAACCACGGCAGCGCGCTCGGGCAGGCGGTGCGCCTCGTCCGCCTTACCCGCCCTGAAGTAATTCTCACCTGGCTGCCCGATTACGTGGCGGGAGAGAATCACGGCGATCACCAGGCTTCGGGGGTTATCGCAACCGAAGCCTTCGACATGGCCGGCGACCCGACCGCCTTCCCCGAACAGCTTTCCGCTCCGCGTGATCGCGACAACATCGGGAACCTCACGGAGGGCTTGCATCCGTGGCAGGCGAAGAAGCTCTATTACTTTACCGATGCCTCGAATCCCGGATTTCAGTCAGGCAAGGGCCCGCGCTACTCCACCGAGGAGGAGTCTCCGTCGAAGAAGGTTCCGTATTACAAGATTGCGGCGGAAGAGATGACCTATCACCTCACTCAGGGGGATACCGGCCAGATGGCCGTGGCCGCAATCAAGAAGGACGACTACAGGTATTTCCGTCAGCCAGTGTTGTTGATTACCGGCAAGTCGCTGGTTCACGGGTCAACGACCGGGGACATTCTCGAAGGAATTACAGGCAAGCCGATCTCTTTTTCGCCTGTGCCCGGATACAAGCCCGTGGAGAGGTCGGGTGTCTCCATGGAACTCGGCGGACCGTGGGCATTCTACCGTGTGTTCTGGCAGGCACATGGGCTCTCGGAACTCAGCGGCTTGTTGCCGGATATCGGCGTGAATGTCTTTCCGGGAGAACGCATCCAGATTCCGGTCCTGATTCACAACGATTCCGATTCCGAAGCGACTGTCAAATTGGCCGCGAATGTTCCGACGGAGTGGACCGAAGTCAGCGGCAAGGGCGAATATCTCGTGCCGGCGCATCAGAGCGTTGAAACCTACCTGAAAGCCAAGACTTCGGCCCCGGCCGGCAACGAGCCGCAGAACCTGGTTATCAGCGCGGAAGCTCCTGGAGTCAGCATCCAGCCGATCGCGATTGCCGTTCATCCGGATCGCGCGGCGTTGCCTCAATAGGCCCGGCGTGCACTCGCCCTCCCGACAGCGGGATAGACGCAACCCTGGCATAAGCCCGCGGAACACGACCGCTCAATCGAGGCGATGGTGGGTGATGGCGGGTCTGTCCGGCTTCGCGCTGGCCAGTTACATGGCCCGCGCAAATATTTCCATTGCAGCGGAACTGATGATTCCTGCCCTTGGCCTTTCGCACGTTCGAATGGGGCAGATCTTCACGAGCTTTCTCATCGGCTACGCCATTTTCCAGGTGCCGGGAGGCGTTGTTGGAGACCGCTACGGCCCGCGATTAACACTGGGCATCTCCGCACTGATATGGTCGGCCTCCACGCTGCTTACCGGCTTGCTTGGGACTTTGATCGGCGCGCGGACGGCGGTCGTCTTTACAGCGCTCTGGATCATTCGCTTCATCCTCGGGGCGAGCGAAGCCACCACATTCCCGGTGGGTAATCGCGCCGTGCGCAACTGGATGCCGCCCCACCTTCGTGCCCTGGGGAATTCCATCATGTTTATGGGTACGTCGATTGCTTCGGCGATCACCGCTCCGCTGGTATCGAAAATCCTGACCCGGTTCGGGTGGGAAGCATCCTTTTATGTGACTGCCGGGCCGCCGCTGGTGATCGGCGTCTTGTGGCTCTGGCTGGCCCGCGATGCCCCGCCTGCAGCCCTGTCCATGCTGGCAACCGGAGCGACAAATTTCCCCAACCTGGCAGCATCGCCGGAAACTCCACCGCAGCCACTCTCCCGCCTGCTCCGGCAGCGCAACGTGCTGCTCCTGATCGCAAGTTATGTCAGCGAAGGATATGTGCTGTTCATCTTCGTGTTCTGGATCTATATCTACCTGGTGGAGAAGCGCGGGTTCAGCGTGCTTCGGGGGGGATTGATGGCCGCCATCCCGTGGATCACTGCATTGCTGCTGACACCGCTGGGAGGATATGTATGTGACCGGATCGCCCGCACCCACGGCCGGCTTAAAGGCGCAAAGGCAGTCATCATGACTGGCTACGGGCTGAGCGGCGCGATGCTTTTTCTGGCGGCGTATGCTCCTTCGCGAAGCATCGCCGTGGGCGCGCTTTCGCTGAGCATCGCCTGCCTGATGAGCGCAGAATCATCGTTCTGGTCGTCGGCCGTCCATCTCGCCGACGGTCCGGTCGGACTTCTCTCCGGCACCATGAACACGGCGGGAATCATTGGAGGCATCATCTCCACCTCCCTGATTCCCGTGCTGTCTCAGAAATTCGGCTGGGTAGTTGCGCTCGGATCGGGCAGTCTCATGGCCCTGGTATGCGTGGTTTTATGGGCGTTTGTTTCTGACGACAAATGAATGGCGAATGCGCCCGCATCGCGCCATTCCCCATGTTTGCGAAACCCCGCACAGGCGGATTTTCCGTCATACCTGTCCTGATTCGCCAGAGTTGCCGGGTGGGCCTGGTGGCGTGGGCACCAGGCGAAGCCATCCTTCCGTGGCGCTCACCGGGTCCACGGGCAGAATCGCATCCTGGGTTGCGTTGACTACCTTGTCCTCTCCCCACGCGGTAATTGAAGTGCGATGGTCCCAACTCCAATTGCCAAATGACTCCACGGCAACCGGCATCTTGATGGTCTTGGGATCGACCAGGACGGGCCCGAAGCGGAACGTCGGAGAGATGTTGGCCAGGCCAGTGGCAATCCACGATCGGCGCAAGCCCACATCTTTGCGGGGCACAAGGCCGGCGGTCCCGTGCAGCAGGGCATGAGGCTCCACCAGCAGCGTAAGCTTGACTTCCTGATTGGGACGAATGGTGATCAAGCCGGTGTCATCGACATACGGGTGCTTCACGGGCGAGTTCCCGCTGGCCGGGGGAGGCGCGTTATCGTCTCCAGCGGTGACATCGTCGCCAAGATCATCGGCGAATTGCTGATAGTAGTTATCCACCGCGTTGATCTGCTGCAGGAATCCCTGGTTTGGTCCCACCTGACGCGCGAAGCCGGCAACGGCTTCATCGGCGCAGAAGAGAGTGCGGTAATCGTCGTTCACGAAGTATCCGAGCAGCCCGTCCTGCCAATGCTTCAAGGCCCCCAGCCGCAGCGGGAGGGCAATCTTGTTCACAATGTCCAGCGTAATCGGTTCCAGCAATTCAAGG
Source organism: Occallatibacter sp. (assembly GCA_036502905.1). GTDB lineage: Bacteria > Acidobacteriota > Terriglobia > Terriglobales > Acidobacteriaceae > Telmatobacter. The sequence continues at coordinate 14,111 of DASXXV010000128.1, forward strand.
CGCACGCTGGCGCGAAGCACGGCCACCGGATGCCCGATCAGCAGCGACAGGTGCTCATCACCGGTGTGTCCGAAGGGGTCGATCGACCAGAGCGTGGAGTCGATGATGCGTAGCAGTGCGCTGAGTGCATCTTCGCGCGCTCCTTCGCCAAGCGAGGCATCGGCTGTGCCCCAATCCAGCAGCCCGCGCGCGATCCCCGCAGCGAACTCGTTGCTGATGGCGCGCTCCGGCGTCTGTCCCACTGAGGATGGGATACCGGGCGCATCCTCCCAAACGATGCCGGCCTTCTCATCGGGGCGCAGGACGCCCTGATTTTGACCGTTGCTGTCGAAGAACTCCAGCGCGCCGTCCAGATGGTTGGGCAGCACAAAGCCGCACACCGGGCTGATGGTTGCGGTGGCATGCACGGCGGAGCCGTCGGCGCTCACGGCGCCGCTGCTGTCAGAGAATCGCAGCCACAGGCGCGAAGGCGACGTAAAACGCGGCGGAAGCAGTTGCAATTCGGGATGACCATCGAGTTTCATCGGAATGGAACTACCGATGAGTTGCGGATTTACATTGGTATCGACGCTGGAACCCGCGAGGTCAAGCACCTGTCCGAAGCAATCGACAAGCCGCAGGCGTACGATGTGCAGGAAACCGGCGCGCAACGGAAAGAATGGATTGGGAGCAGCCTGCCCGCTGTCCGGCCTGGATTTTCCATCACCCTCAAATCCGCCGCGCAACTGCTGGTGAAACGCGTCCAGCGCGCCGCAGAGGACGTCCATGTTTTCGAGCGCGGAGGCGATATCATTCAGGCCGCCGCGATCGATGGGCGAGACGCCTCCATCCCCACCATTTCCGCCGCCTCCCGACGCAACCGGAACCTTGAGACCGGTGGTGAGGTTCTGATACGAGCGGATCGTTTGCTGGGCGTATACCGAATAAAACTTCTCCAGCCGATGCGGAAGCACGGAACCCGAGCCCGCGCTCAACGCCGCCTGCGACATGGCTTGCCGCACGGAGGATGCGACGGTGTCGGCGATGCCCGCAGTAAGATGCGCGCGACCTTTCAAAGTGACTCCCCGCGCGACGCCATCGGTCGAGGGAATTTTTGCCGGGTCAGGAAGAAAGTCGTTTTCGTCGAGCGGCCAGTCGGCGATGCCGTTCTGCGAGGGGACGTATTGCACCTCCCAATCGAGGTGCAGAGGCGTCCAGGGCTGGCGCGGCATGGCCACTGACATGGAACTGGGCAGCGTGCCCCTGTAACCACTGTTGGCGAGCAATGGTCCGTGGTCCACGCGCGGATCGCGTGTGGCCCACCATGCCGTTTGCTCAACCGCGAAGTTTCTGGCCACATCCATGACAGAAGGCGCTGCTGCCGCGGCTGCCACGTTGCCGGAGCCGAATTGATTGCTGGACATCCAGCGGGATTGCTGCGCGGCCACAGCAGCCGAACCCGGATCGTGCAGGACGGTCTCGCGGAGCAGGTCCTCACACTCCGGCGGAATGCTGCCATTCTGCAATCCGCCGAGGAGCAGGTCTTCGCCGTGCGCCGAATAGCGAATCACGGCGCCCGACGGATCCATGCACGAGAGTTCCGTGTTGTAGAAGCCTGTAAGCCGGCACGACAGGGTTTGATCCGAGTTGTAGACACCGTCCTTGCCATGCTTGAAGGACCGCTTGGCTCCCTGCACAAGAATGACCGGATCGGATGGCTGGAAAAAACGCGGCAGAGCGCGCTGCACCGTTTTGTAGTGCCCGGGCGTCTGTTGCGGAGCGCTAAAGCCGGGCCCAAGCTCGCGAATGATGGACGAGACATCGCCGAAGTTGAGAACGTTGGAGAAACGCGCCTCGGCGGCGCCGAAGGCGTGAAGCTGACCGGTGGTGGCCGCGGCGCGCGAGACGGCCGGCCGCGCGACCACCTGGTCCACGAAATGAGGCGTGGCCTGAATGGTCTTGCCATGGGCGTTGATGCCGCGAGCGTTGGGCTTGAAGATGCCGGTATCCTTGGGAGCCGGACTGGCCGGAGTTGCCGGATTCGTCGGCGGCATGGCCGGGATCCATATCTGCTCCGTTTCCGTGCCGCCATCGCGCGAGTAGAAGTCGCTGGCCTGCAACAGCGCGTCGGTGCGCGCGGGGCCATCCGCCTGGTCGAATTCCGAAAGCGAGCCCAGCATGAAGGCCTCGAGCAGGCGCGCTTCGTCCGGCTTGTTTCGGACCTTGGCCACCAGCGACGCCAGCGCATCCGTAGGCGTGGTACCCACCATTACATTCACGTCGGTGGACGCCGGCGGCCCTCCAAACTCGCCCCCGAGAACGCCCGCAGGCATGCCTTCCCAGCCGATGCCCGGCCAGCCAATTCCTACGGCCGAGCCGTGATAGAGGGTGAGCTTGGGCCACCAGCTTCCATCGGTGGTGTAGTGCCCGCCGATCGGCAGTCCGGAGTCATCCAGAGGGGCGGGTTGAAATGCGCTTTGCGCAGCCGGCGCGGGCAAGCCGATGCGCGATGCTAAATTCACGGCGCGCGCGGCCGCGACCGGCGCCGATGGCAGGGTCTCGGATATGGCGCCGTAGGTGCCGACTGCAACTGCCTCGCGGGTGCGGAGCCCGATCTGCGTCGCCGCGGAGATGAACTGCCACGCGTGCTTGTGCGACTGCTCCAGTTCTCCGTCTTCGAGCTTCCACTGGAATTCCGCCATTTTGGCGTAGAAGTCGCTGAGCGATTTGATGTCGGAAGCCCCCAGCGGATCGCGAACGTCGGGATTCGAGTACCATCCGCAGACCAGGTACGCGATAGGTCCCTGCTGCACGCCGGTAAGATCGTCGTAAAAGGCAAGGCGGTTCTCGACGTTGTCGTAATAGGCCGCCCAGGCCGCATCGCCGTGACCCATCGCGGTGATGTCATCGCGTGAAATGTCGCTGGGACCGGTTTCGGTCCACTGCTCAATGAGTATCGGCTGGGGAAGAGAGCCGTCTTTCGGATAGTCTCCGGCGCGAAGGACCCAGGCTTGAATCGCGCGCCGGGACGTAATCGAGCCGGAAGGGTAATAGCGAACTACCAGCCAGCGGTCCGGGATCGCGGGAAAAGTAGCGTCCGCCGCAGGCGGAGTATCCGTTTGGGCAGGCGAAGGAGTGGCTTGCGGCTGATCCCCCGGCTGGACGGGCGTAGTGACAGACGCGGTTCCATGCGTAAGCGCGTCGGGCAAAGCCCAATGCAGGTACACTCCGGGTTTGCGCGCGTCCTTATCCGTAAACGCGGTGGGCAGCAGATCGCGGCGGCTGGCCGTAGTCGCTCCGGGCGGGGGATCCTTCATGCGGCAATCGGCCCACGAGCCCCCCTGCTGGCGCACCACCAGGGCATCGACGTGTATGGGCACCAGCACGCGCGGAGTGCGCGGAATCAAATCTGACCATGATGCCACGGTGCGCTGGGTAATCCCGTGAGCAGCTGCGATGGTAAACATCCCCGGGGTTGAGTTGGTCGCCATGTTGCCTTCCTATGGGTTGAGCAGCAGCTCTTTGTACGCGTCCTGTATGGTCGCGTTTTGTACGTTTTTGGCGATCATGATGCCTCCGATAAAGCGGCCGTCGCCCCCGCCTTCTCCAGCATGGTCGACGGTGCCTTCGAAGCGCTGCCGCCACGGTGGCTGCAGCACCTCGACCGCGAAGTTGGCGCTTCCGTTCTGCTGGGGCATGTTGTTGGGCGAAGCGTTGAAGACCCCGGCCTTGGCCTGCAGCCGGTCACGCAATCCGGCCACGTGAATCACCCTGGGATTGGAAGCGCGCACAGGAACCGGCACGGTCTGCGCCACTCCGCCCTGGTCGATTTGTTGTCCTATGGTGTTGCGGATATACATCGAGAAGTTTCCGTTCTGCTGCGGATCGAGGATGCCGAACTGCACGCCGTGATGCGGCTCCTCAAGATAGACGAGTTGCGGAATGTCCTCAAACAGCGCCAGCATCACCGAAGGAGACAGGAGTTCGAGGCGCAGCGTCTTCAACTGGTGTTTGGCGATATCCGGATTGCCGGGATCAAGTTCGGTGTTCGGGTCGTCAGGATTTGATCTCTCCGGGACATCGATGTCGTAAGCGCGCACGTCCATGTGCGGCCATCCCGTCACCGCGGCAGATCGCAGCAGGAAGCCGGTGACAATTTTGCCCGGCGCCTGATTGTTGTCATCATTGTCTTTCTTGTGCAGGTCGAAATCGGCGAACGCCTTGATCTGCAGCGTGCGCACGATCCGCTCCGTCTGATCGAGTTGCTGATGCACGGACGCGGCATGGGCCTGGTGATGCGCCTGCTCGCGGGTGCCGATCTTGCCCACCGCCACTGCTCCGTCCACCAGCCGGTCGGTCCAGGAGCGGTCGAGATAAAAGAAGCGAATCGACTCATCGGGCAGAAGGCGCGCATCGGGAACCAAATAATCGAAGGGCACGCCGACCAGCGTGCGAAGGAGGGACAGAAACGACTCCATGTAAGGCGGCATGCCGGCTTCCGGCTCTGTCACGCCCACCTGGAAGGGCTTGGCCATTCGCAGCCGCAGGCTTTTCGAGTTGGTAATCCATGTAGTTCGCATCTACAGCCCCTTTAGTGTGGTGGCGGCGTTGTCCAGAATCTGGGCGCGGAATCCGCCCAGGCGATTGAGCCCGGCAGTATCGGCGGCCACCGCGTCAATGGAGGTGTTGGGCCGCTCGGTTTGTGGAGGGGCGGTCACCTGCGCACCCAGGGTTCCCGGATCGCCGCCCAGGATACTCACGGCTTCCGCCGCGGATGACAGTTTCCACGCTTGCTGCAGCTCGGCGGGATTCATGCCGATAGCCTGTTGCGCAATTCCGATTTCGTAGGGGTCGACCACGGGCCCAATGGGATTGACGAGACTCTGCACCGCGCTGGCCGCAAGCACCGGGGTGAACGGCTGATGCACATCGGCAGCCTGGACGAGCGCAATGTCTTTCGCCACCAGGTTCAACGCGTCGGTGCGCGCCGAAACCTTGTATGCCTCGCGCCGCCAGCGCATCAGTTCCTGGGCGAGGCGTCCATCCGCCGCAGCCAGCAGGCGCCCGCATTCAAACGCGGCCGCGTAGGAAATATCTTCGCCGCCTGTCTCCACGCTGCCGCGCCTGGCCTGGTCGGCGCTGTGATATGGGCCCAGGGGATCGCGGGTGAGTTGGAAAGGCACCAGCGGGCCGCGATAAAAGGCGACCTCGGATTCCCCCGCGCGATCGGCCACCTTCATTTTCAAGTGACCCGTATCGGTGAGTTGCGGCTTGTCCTGCACATTGGGATTGCCGAACATTTTCACGTCCAGGGCCTGCATCAGTTCGCGGAACGTGCCGGCGGTGGTGCATTCGAATTTCCAGCTATGCAGCAGGATGAATGTCGTCTGGAGGTTGAACATGATGAGGCCGGGATCGCCTACCACGGTTATCTCCCCGAACTTGGTGACTGCGGAACCTACGCGGCTCACCAGCAAATCCGACGAGTTCACGGCGCCGGTGACGGGCAGGTCGGTTACCGGCAAACGGCTTGCGCTTTGCACTTCCGTCTGCGCGCGCGGCTTGTCGACGATGGGCTGGTCGGGAAAATTCAAGATCGGATTTCCGGCCATGTCCGGTGGAGTGGTTGAGAGTACATCGGAGCGCTCTTCCAGCGAGACCAGGCACGCGATGTACTTCTTTCCCTCCTCGGGCACGCGATTTGACATCACGACGGAGAACCAGCCGTCGCTGCCCGCGATGTTGAGTTCCTTGTCCTCCACGTTCACTTGCCGCACATGCGTGAGCAGCACCAGTTCTTCCAGGGAGGGCAGGATCGACGAGACCAATCTGAAATTGGCGCTGACCGTATCTACCTGCGTACCCGGCGGGGGCGCCAGCCTCTGCACAACACCGTGCGGCAGAGCATCCGCAATGGACACATTCTGCTTGATGGTGCATTCGGTTTCTTCAAAGAGCAACAGGGCCATCCAGGGAACGTCGGCATTCCAGGGCGGAATCGCGGAAGGATCCTTCCAAAGCAGGTTCTCCGGATCGAGCGTGCGTTCCCACGGCAGCGTGCGCCGCGCGATGGCAATATGCGGGAGACTCTCGTTGAAACCGCCGTGCCCGTTGCGCGGAGGAAACACCGCGGCCACCAGGCTTTGATCGATCCTGTACCTCGGCCCCTCCACATTGAAGTAGCCCTGCGCTTCGGGCAGGTCCTGGTTGACCGGAACCTGCGAAGTCGAGCCATCCGGATTCTGCTGGGCAACCTGGTAGTTGACGTCTGTCTCGGTTCGCCAGCGATAACTGCCGTCCTTCAGCGGAGGAAGCACGTAGTCCCACAGGACCATGTACCCCTTGGGTGGTTGCGGGGGCGTCATTGCAGAACTCCTTGCGATTGAGTGATGGGCACCGCAGGTGCGGTGATGCGCACGGTGAGGGCGCCATCGGGTGTGAGCGCGCCGTCCGGCACGACTTGTTCAGGAACTTTTCCGTTCCACCGCACGGCCCAGCTTTGCGCGCTGCCCTGCATGCCGGCCACTCCGGCGAGCGCCCAGCCTGCGAGGCTGCCCACGGCTACGCTGATGTTCACGGACTTCGCGTCGTGCGCGGTGATGTCATAAAGCAGGCCACTGCGATTCCCTCCGGCGACAAGCAGCGGCGGGGTCTGCACCGTCGCGCCGGTAATTCCAACGGCCAGGTCGCCGGCGCCGGCGGCATCCGCGTCCTGGCGGTCGAGAAGAATCAGGATGGTGTCGATCTGCGTGGGCAGCCGTGTTTCCGAGCCCACCTGGTCCGCCAGCGCGTACGAGATTGCCGCCAGCGCGTCGCTGGTCTTCTGCTGGCCGTGGCTGGGGACGTGATGCGTAGACAACAATAACGAGGATCCGCGCGTGAGCAGCGCGCGACCGCTGATCTGCGGGGCCTCGTTGCCGATCTGCCACCCCACCACCGGCGCCTTGCCCTGGGGAGCATGGGTCAAGCTGATTGCGCCGAAGCCGGACTTTTCCGTCGCGTCTGCGGGAACGGCGCCCAGGCAGGTGATTGCGACCATGGCGGCGTTGCCCGGAACATTCATGGTCAATTCGCGGATGACGGCGCTCTCGGTGTCGACCAGGGGAGTTCCGTTGCGCGCCAGGAACGCGATGCGTACCGCCCCGTTACCAGAGACGACGATCTGCCCGGTGCCGCCCGGGATGTCCCATACATGCGTTGCGCCGGAAACCAGGGTGACGCCGTTGCCGACCACGTCGGCTTCCGCCTGGGTGAAATTTTTGAGGCCGCTGATATTTCCAACGTGACCGAAATCGAAGGTGCGCAAGGTGCGGCCCGGGCGCGAGATGCGGGTGGCGCGCGGAGCGTTCGCGGCGGGAACCCGCAACAAGCGCGAGCCGGCAATCACGTCGGCCGCCGGAGCGCTCATGCGCATGGCCTGCTTCGCCGCGGCGATGGTGGTGACCGTGGTTTTCACTGCGACCGGCGCATCCACGACGGGCTGCGCCCGCAGTTGAAGAACGGCGCGCAAACGCGGCTGATCCAGAAGCACCGAAACCGCATCGGGAACAACATTGATTTTGGGAGGCAGAGCGAGCCCGACCGGTTTCATGGTCAGCCCGGTGGAGAGCGGCGTCAACAGCGGCGGCGCGGAGCGATAACGCTTGAGCGAGCGCACGCTCATAGGGGTGAGGCCCGGCTGCGGCAGCCCGGAATCAAGGCGCAGCTGACTGAACGCATTGACGCCCGACAGCAGTTGCGCGCTGGCGTCGATCACCGCGGAACTGGCGGCGGATTTGGCGAACGCCGCAAGATCGTCCGCGGCGGCGCCCAAAAGTTTCAATCCGCTGAGATCGATGTCGGCGGCGAAGGGAAGCGGGCGCGAGTCGCCGGCGTCGATGAGCTTGGAGATGGGAATGGGAGGAGTATTGTTGCCGAATTTTACGATGCCCGTTACCTTCAGGCCTACCAGAACTGGGACGGTGCGCGCCGCCGCGGGCACCTGGTCCGGCGCGAAGTAGTGATAGGTGGCTTCCGACACCTGTCCGATGACCGATTCCACCAGGATCTGGCTGGGATCGAGCCCCGTCTTCGCCACCCATTGGCCGAATGTGGGTGAGCCGCCTTCCTCGTCCAGCTCGTCGAGGTTCAGCAGATGCGTGCTCGAAGGGCTGATGATATACATCGGGCCGAAATCGATGCTGGTGTTTTGTCCAGAGACCGGATCCACGGCCGGTAATGGATTGGTGACTCCCACGAAGGAGGCCTGGTAAGCGATCGACGCCATCCGCGTTTCGGTCTGGAAGACCCATTCACTGGCCAGCTTCCATGGCTGGTCGATGGTGCCGGGAGCGGGCGATCCGCCTGCAGGCACCGGCGGCAGGAGTCCGCTGATCACGTGCACCGCGGTGGCGAATGTATTGGGATCGTTGTTGTAGACGTACTTCTGCGAGAACTGATCCCAGGTAAGCGCCGGAGGCCGGTTGATGGGGGTGGGGCCAAACGGAACAGTCACGCTGCAGACGGCAAGATCAACCGTAACCTCTCCATGGAACGGCGGCCCCAGGATGTGCAGGCTGGCGCCCAGCGAAACCGTGATATCGATGCTGACGCAGCAGCCGAAAACGCAGATCCGCATGGAGAACGTGGCGCCCACGCTCACGCCCACATCGATGTCGTAGTAGAACGGATCCCAGGAAATGAGGAAATCGCAATAGGCGGTGAACCATATATGGATGCAGTCGGGTCCGTAGGTTGCGTCGAACTTGGTTCCCGCCATCACGCAGGTATTGGTCAGCGCGAAATAGGACTCTCCCTTGATGTTGATGGCGCCGAACAGCGACCACTTATAACCCAGGCGCGGCACATCCGGGTATGCGGGATCCTTCTGGAAATGCGGATTGTATCCCCCCATCGTGAGCAGGAATTGCGACTTCTTGAACCACATGAAGTACGCGAAGCCGCCGGTGAGCTGGCAATCCGGGCTGATGAGGAAGGAATGGTCCGTGAGCTGTGCCTGGATGGACAACAATCCTTCCGCGGTGCTGAACCGCGCCTTCAGCGCCAGCTCGATCTCCACCAAAGCTGTGTCGTCGGAGGGAAGCGCCATGCGCGCCACACCCAGGATGCCGACTTCAAATCCGCCGTCGAGCGCAATGTAGAGCACGCCGATGAGGTTGACGATCTGGAACGTGGTCGCGCGCAAGCCCACGGCGAACCACAGGGCGCCGCGCTTGGGAGGAATGCTGGTGCTGAGATGGATCAGCGCGGTCATGGGGTCATTGACCAGCGCGCCGCCGTCGTCCAGGGCCGCCACCAGCACAAAGCTGGGAATCTGGTTCATGTCATCGGGAACAATCAGCTCGCGGTTGTATCCGATGCCCAATCCGAATGCGCTGATCTCGATGATGGGAGGAATACCGATGGTCGCGAATATTGCGACGAATACAAACAGGGAGGTGTAGGTGTCGCTGCCCTCGGTGGGAGTCGAGTACGCGCCCACCGCGACGAATCCAAACTGGGTCACCTGGATCAGCAGCATCCCATCGTACTCAATCGGGGGTCCGGGATTCTTCAATAAGCCGCCGGCCAGCGTGATGCCCGGCTCCTGCATGGAAACGGCCAGCCCCATCAAGTCGATCGACCACTTGTGCAGGTTGCCTAAATCTCCGATGGGAGCCTGGATGGTGAGCTGGTCCACCTGCGCCAGGAGTCCGTCAACCTTCACACTGCCGTCAATCAGCAGACCCAGAGTGTGGTCTGCGTCATTGGCGATCTGCACGCCGATCTGATCGATGTAGATGGGACCGAAGCTGGAGTGCACGCCGATCCACAGCGGCTGATCGCGCTTGTCTCCGAACATCACGTGGAACTTCTTGTCATCCGGGGCGCCCGCCCAGACGGCCATGTCCACGCCGGGGTTGGTCGGCTTGGAGTCGCCGGTTCCGCCGCCCTGGCTGAGCAGGCTTGAAGCAACAGGATTTCCTCCGGCTCCGCCGCTGGTCGCGGTACCCAATGGCAATCCCACTGCATCGAGTTCGAGGCCGCCGCCAAAGTTTTCGAAGTGCACGCCATTGGCGAACTCGCAATCGAAGAAGACGTAGGTGCGCACGCCGCCCATTCGAAACTCATCTGTATTGATGAGCGGACTGTCATTCTGTCCCGTGATTCCGAAACCGAGGCCGACAACATGAAGAGCCGGATCGAAGGTGAACTGCGAATCGGCATCGAAGATGTAGAACACGATGCCTTCTTCGAGGTGCGATCCCCCACTGTTCCACGACGTGGGCGCGCCAAACAAAATGCCGAGGTCATAGCTTCCGGCCTGGAAGTGAATGGAGCCCTGCAGAGAGACGCCAAGGCGCTGCTTGCCGTTCCAGTTCTCATTCACAATGGAGAGATGAAGCGTGGTGCTCAGGGTGACATGGACCTGGGCGGCCGCGGTCTCGATCAGGCCGGTAACGATCGAAACCAGGTCAGGGAATGGCGTCTTGATGAATGTGGGCGAGCCCCCGTCGACAAGATGCGCACCCACCAACACGTCCTGCAGGCTGACAGAGGCCCCAGAGTAGAGCGGCGCGGTGAGCTTGTCGGTGATTGCCTGAATCTTGAGCAGCACGTTGCCCACGAGCGGCAGGAGCCAGGACGTTAGTACAGACACAATGTCGGCGCCGCCCGCGATTCCCGGCGTCGGCGAGACGTGCACCACCATTGGTCCATCGACGGTTGAGGTTGCCAGCGGATACAGATCCAGTACGAACCGACCGGAGGCAAACCCGACGTGCACCTTGGGCGCAAGGTCGATATGGATTGCATCCTTGAGTTCTACTTTCAGGTCGGTGTTGAACGAAAGCCCGCCCGACACGTAGCCTGCGCCGATGCTGGCCAGCAGCGCGCCCGTCCCCAGGGTGATCTGATTGGCGCCAATCTGAACGGTAGGCCCTGAGCCGTCCCAGCCCAGCGTCACCGTTACCGTTCCGGTTCCCAGCCCGTGACCGGCCAGGTTCAGGGTCCACACGACGGTTGTTCCGGATGCGGTGATCGAATCTGGGATGGCGCCAAGTGGACCAGCCCCGAAGAGGTTCGCGATAGCGGTTGCAACCTGTTGCTGGCGTGCCGGTGTATTCAGCGAAAGGGTCGAAGACCAGTCGCTGCTCAGAAGTTTTTTGAGGTCGTCCGCGTGCCCGGTGAACTTGCCGCCCGTGTCGTAAATCCCAAGTGCCGTGGCCACCTGGAGTGCGACGTTCACGACGGTCGATCCCTGGCCCTGCAGCGAACTGACAAGCTGATCGAGCGCCGCCGGCAGCAGCGACTCAGCCGCGCTTACCGCGCTGAACCCGGTGAAGGTGGGAAGGATGGTGATGGTTGGTCCGGGAGAACCAAGATCCGCGTGCGTGGTGATACTCAGCGTCAATCCGCCGGGGGATGCGCCGAAGGACGCCGCAATGGCATTGCCGAAAATCGCTCCGCCCGGCAGTCCCGATGCCGTCACCGTAAGATTGCCGGCGGGGGTTACATGGAATTGACCGTCGATATTGGCCGCAAGCTGCAATCCGACCACGCCCGCGATGGGCGCCGTGGTCTGCATTACGACTCGCACCGGGTCCGCGGCGGAGCCCACTCCCTGCGCGATCAACTGAATGCCGGCGGGCAACTGCAAGCCTGAGCCCGCGGCCAATCCCGCCTTGGTATTCAGCCACTGCAGAAAGGTGTTGATCTTTCCGGATACGAGTTGCGTGCCGTCACCGAGAATGTTTGCGTTTTTGAGGAAGCCGCCGGGAGAGCTAAAGATGCTGTCGAGAGGAGGCAGCGTGATGCTCTGCCCAACCAGGGCCTGCAGAAGAGCTGTTGCCGCGGCGGAGAAGAGTGCCCGGGGCAACAGGCCATTGAGCGTTGCGATCAGCTCCGATGACGAAGGTACGGGAACAAGTTGCAGCGGGGTGTCCAGGTAAGCAGGCAGGGAGAGATTCACGTGAGTGCCGTCGAACTGGAGCGCGATCCCATTCGACTGCACTGTGGCCGTGAGGCTGGGCGCGAAGTCCGGCAGACGCAACGAAGCAGCGAATTGCAGGCTCGCATCGGTTCCAAGCGGCCATCCGGAAGCGCCGGTGGACAGGCCAACGGTCCACGACCCTCTGGCAAGTTGCAGGGACAGCGGAACGCCCGGAAGGGGCAGGTTCCACGGGCCGCCCGCGGTACCGGAGAAGCCCAGCAGCCCGCCGTCCAGCGCCGCGCCTAGCTGGACGCCGAGATATCCCGCAGGATCGGTGTGCAAGGCGGCGAAGGCATCGAGGGAAACACCGTACCCGCCTTGCGAGTCGTTGATTACGATGCCCAGGTCTTTCAGAGCGAGCATCACGTTATCGAGCGCCGATCCGGGAGCGGGCGTACCGATGCTATGCAACACGGCGCCCAGAAGCGCCTGTGCCTGCGTGTCGGCAAACTGCGCAAGATCGCCAAGCCCGCTGTGATAGGAAACCTGGTGCAGCGCGAGGTGCGGGGTTACTGTCAATGCGCCGGTCAGCGTGATATCCACGCCGAGTTCGGCCCAGCGCACACGCACATCCAGTTGCGGAACTCCCGCGCCGGCGAATGGACTGGCAGCCCCGGCCAGCCAACCGCCCGGCCGCGTCCACACCACCCGCGCGTGCAGGGCATGAGGAGCATGCGCCGGCTCGCCCGCGGCACTGTCGAACTTCACCCGGAAAGCATTGGCGCGCACATGAACGTCGCTGGTGATCGCAGCCGGCCCGCCGGCTATGGGCAAATGCGCACGTACGCCGAATGCGATATGCGAAGGCGCGGGCGGAGCGGGATTGGGAGCGGCCTGTTTCTCCGACAGCGCGGACAGGAATTGCTTGAGGCTGGCCAGCAGATCTCCGCCAAGCTGGCTGCCCAATGCGAGCGCCGGCCGCCCGCCCGTGTCCACTCCCGCTGGCACCGTGGGATTGAACGATTCCACGGGATAGGGGTTGGGCGTTGGCAACGACCCGGGAGCGGCGGCCGCGATATACCCGTCGAGCGCGCCAAGCAGGTGCTGCAGCGCCTGCAGGTTTGTGTCGGAGACTGCCGATGACGGCAGAATGGATTGCAGAATGCGCAACCCATTCGCCATCGCCTCGTCTTTGAGGAACGGGAGCCCGGCGCCCAGGTGCGGCGTGCCCAGGGTGATGATGCCCTGCACATTGCCCGAATTCGCGGCGGTGTATACGCGCGCCGCGACTCCCGCCGTGGAATGCGCAACCAGCGTGATCTTTGTGCCGGAACGCAATTGCTGCAGGCGCGCGATGATGTTCGCGATTTGCGTTACCTGCGAAGCCGGATTGCCGCTTCCATCGTCCTTCAGATCGGCCGTGTAATAGTCCCAAGCCGCATTGCCGATTCCCGACAGATCGATCGTGGTCGGGTCCACGTTCGCCTGGCGCAGATTGAAGAGCGCTGCTGCATCCGTAGTTCCATGCAGGTTCGCATTGGAGAGCAAAGGCGCCCAGATGGTGTGATCGCTGAACGCCGGGCCAAGCAGCAGGACGGTCCGCGAACTTCCCGCGCCGCCCGCCAATGTGTCGATCTGCGAGAGAATCTGGCTGATGGCCTGCGGATCGGACGGTAGCAGATGATGAGGCGACGTGAGTGTTGTGCCTGCTGTCCAGTTGCTCGCGGTGGGCACCTGTGAAGCCAACGGCACCACGCCGTCGGTCGACGATAAATGCGCGGTAAGCTGGCTTAACGAATTCCCCAGGACCGTGCTGTCGGCGGCCACCAATGCGTTGCGCAACTCCGGCACGAAATGGGCCAGCGATCCGGCCTGTTGCAGCAGTCCGTTCCAATCCGCCGTCCCGTTGATGAGCGCGGCCAGGCCGCCCGCCCAGCCAGGAGGCGGCGTAGTGAGTTCTCCGTAGCCGGACTCGAGCCACACAAGCGCATCGACGCTTGCGGCCGCTCCAGTGGAGAGTGGAAGCGCCCACGGGTCGTCATACACTCCGGAGCCCGTGATATTCAGCGGAAATGCGGGCAACGCGCCCGTGGGGATGGACGGCAGAGCATCCGCCAGCAGCGCGCGCAACCACGGCAGCGCCTGCAGGAAGAAGGGGGTGCCGTCGGCGGAGACATTTACGGCCAGCGCCTTGAACCAGTTGCGGAGCGCCGTAAACGGATCAGTGAAGAGCGATCCCAGAGCGCCCGGATCCGCCAGTTTCGGCCAATCGGCCGGCAGTCCGTCCAGTTGTCCATGCAGTCCGAACAATGCGGTAAGGGCGAACGCGGGCATGCCGCCCAAGTCGAAGACGAGGCGCGCCAGTAGCAGCCGCAGCAGGTCCTCGAGATCGGGAACGCTGATCGACAACGCTGCCGCAACCGCGGATGGATTCGAAAAGTCCAGAGCGACCTGCGGCGGGAAGTGCAGGCCGGCGATTTGCTTCGTCTGCCCTCCTGCACTCAGTTGCAGGTTCGTGAGTTGCGCCGTCCATGCCAGCGGTTTGCCGAATGTCCAGTCGAGCGAACCTTCCAGCGTGTCCGCCGACAATGAAATGCCCGCCACCTGCGGTATCGCGGGCAGCGGATTGATGGTCGCCGCCAGGTGTTGCGCTCCAATAACAGCCGCGCTCGGCGTGCCGCTTTGCGGAAGGTCGAGCGTGAACAGCTCCGCTTTCCACGAAGCTGTTACCGGCGCGACGTTCAATTGCGCGGCCAGGCCGAAACGAAGTTGTTGCACGTCGGCAGGATTGCCGCTTGTCTGGGCATTCCATGCGGCCAGCGAAAGACCGACGCTTCCGCCGGACGCCAGCGTTACCACCCATGGATCGGCCTGCGTTCCAGTCCCGGCAGCCGCGCTGTTGATACCAGCAAGGGCCGCGGCCTCTTCCAGCAAATGCGACCAGGGGTGCGTCGCATCGAGAAGTGCGTCGCGATGTATTTTTGCAATCGCGGCAAACGGATTGGCCGCCAGCAGGGGTGCGCTCGAGGCATCCAGCAGGTGCGTGGTTCCCGGATCATTCGCGGGAGCAATGAGTCCGGCCAGCGCCGCCAGATGTCCCGCCACTCCTGTGCCGAGCTGATCCCTCAGAGTGGTGCGCAGAAAGTCGCTGGCCGCCTGCACCACGCTGTTGACGTTGGTCAGATCAAGGGTGGCGTAGGTCTGCCCCTGGAACGTGACCTGGTCCAGTTCGAGCAGCGGCTTCAGGTTCGTGCCATCGAAAGTGAATCCGCCCCGGAACGTTTGCAGGAGGATCGGACCCGCGTTGAGCAAAGCCGTACCGTCACCCGGCGACTCGATCAGTACCGACGCATACGGCAACACCGCGGCATGCGCGCTGCCGGCGAGCGGAATGGACGCGAGCATCGCACTGGCAGCTATGGACACCGCTCCGCCGGTGGGAACGAACTGGAACTGCACGCCGATATCCAGCGATTGCGTGGTTCCGGACGTTTCCTGCGCCAGCGTGGCGTAAAGGCCGGAGTTGGCAGCACCGCCGGGCACTGCGAACAACTCAGTCTTCCATGGATCCGCCGGCACTCCGGTCCCCGTTACCGAAGGCGCGCTGGTCCCCAGCAGGCCGGCGAGGTGCTGGAGCCATTCCGCGATGCTGGGCGTGGCCCCTTGCAGCATGGAGAGGAACCAGGCCTGCAAAGCCTGCGGTCCCTGGGTCAGCTGGGTGAATGGAAACATCGGGACCGGATTGCCGGCCAGGCCGAGCAGAGGCAGCAGATCGTCCCTCACCGGGCCGGCAAGCTGCGAAACTTCCTGTTGAACCAGGCGCAGGACGACAGGAACGATCTCGCTTCCGAGGTTCGTCGAATCGAGGGTGATGTCCTCTGGGCCGCTGCCGATATCAAACTGCTCGAGGTTGACGGTGATGATCGGCGCCGGTGTGGGCAGCAGAACAAGTTTCAGATCGACATCGATGGCCTTCAACTTTATCGCGCCATTCAATCCAACGTCGACGCGCAGACCTGCGGTAAACGGTCCGCTGGACGTACCCGCCACTGCATTGATGCTTGTCCCGTTGGAGACAAACAGCGGCAGATGCGCGCGCAGTGAAGCGTCGGGCGAAGTGGCTGAATGAAACTCCCCTGCGACGCCGAAGGTGACATTCGATCCATCTTCCTTGATCGTGAGGAAGACATTCCCGCGCGGTTGATTCGCGAGGAGAGGATGCCAGCTTTCATCGGCGGGAACGCCCGCGATGGGCACGGGTGCAATGAGAGCGTTGAGCAGATCATTAAACGCATCCCGCTGTCCCTGGCTGGAAAAGACTTTCTCGATGTTGGACAGAGGATTAGAGAACCAGTCCCAGTTAAAGTTGCCGCTTGCCGGGTCGAGCAGGCCTATAGCCTTGGCGAGATCCTGCAGCTCCGTTGCCAGATCTTGCCCGTTCATGGCTGCACCGCCGTGCTTGCCACCAGGGGTACGTCGGCATGAAAGTGCAGCGAGTCTCCGGAAATGCTGATGCCTTGCGGGGCCTTCAGCCGTTCGAAGGCGTGCTGTTGCGACATTTTCAGCAGCGAGGCCCAGACTGCCGATTGCACGGCCTCTCCCCAGCGCGCAGCGAGCATGCCATTGCCGCGCGGCAGTTCATCGGTGGTGGCAATCAAGCCGGCGCCATCGGTTCCGTTACTCAGGGAGAATGCCATTATCAAGGGCTGCCGCCCGGTCTGATCGGTTTCCAGATCGACCGAGACCAGCAGGCATCCGCCCTGCAGGCGAACCTGCGTGCTCTCCAGGTGCACCAGCACCTCATCGCCCTTCTCCACCCACACTACCGGGCCGGAGA
Organism: Occallatibacter sp.; assembly: GCA_036502905.1. Classification (GTDB taxonomy): domain Bacteria; phylum Acidobacteriota; class Terriglobia; order Terriglobales; family Acidobacteriaceae; genus Telmatobacter. The sequence continues at coordinate 30,838 of DASXXV010000128.1, forward strand.
CCGGCGATGACGGAGCGCGGCTGCCGTCGGCGGGCGTGCCCACCAACTGCACCGAGAGCGCCTGCGCCAGTTCCGGCGCGGTGTATTGGTCCGCAACTTGGGGCGGAGGGCACGGTGAAGGAGGAGGGGGCGGAGGAGGCGGCGGCGAAGGCGGAGGAACGCGATGGCGGCGAAACCACAGCCAGCCCACCAATACACCGAGCAGAAAGACAATGAGCAGCAGAAGCCAAAACATGAGAGCTCCAGGGGAGGGTGGAGGAGCACACGATGCTTGCGTGATTTAAGTATTCGAGGCGCGGGCCGAGCTACGTGGACGGTTTATACCATACGCGATTGTGATTCAAGCAAGTAAAAAGTTTCACACAATTTGTAAGGTGTCGACGCCTGGCCGTATAAGATACGGCGGTTTGCCACGATGGCGGATGCGGCGGGGCGGGCGCCTGGTTCACTGTCCGGACCGGAAGACCGTATGACCGCGCTGCCTGACGGGATATTCTGTTCCCTTCGCATTGCGCCACAGAATCGCGTTGAGCTGTTCGGTGGGAACGTCGTCAGGTTCGCGCCAGTCCATTCTGCTGGAAGCGATCGCGTCCAGCCTGCTTTGACCGCGGAGCGCCTTGAGGTCAGGATTGCGTTCATAAATGGATTGGGTGGGCTCGATGGCCTGGTACGGCGTGAGGTCCGGGGTGAGGTGGAAGCTCTGGCGCATATCGTTCGCGATGAAGTCGAAGATCGACATGGGTGGCACGCCCAGGATCAACTCGATGGTCTTGACCATGCTTACTTGTGAATAGAACGTGGAATCGATGGTTCCCCGCTTGGTGTAGGGACTAACCGCCAGCGCGATGGTTCGATGGCCGTCGACATGATCGAGGCCGTCCTGGGCGTCGTCTTCGACCACCAGGATCAGAGTGGATTTCCAGAACTTCGAGTGAGAGATGGCATCGACAACCTGGCCGACAGCCAGATCGTTGTCGGCCATGCATGCCCTGGGTGTCGAGAATCCGGGGGTGGTGCCCGCGGTGTGATCCGAGGGCAACTGAATCATGACCAGGTTCGGCATCGTGCCGGCGCTCTCCCACTCCTTGAGGTGACGAACAAAGATGCGGGCGCGAACCACGTCGGGCACGCGGAGACCGTAGGCGGGATAATCGGGAACCAGAAACTGGTTCAAGCGGGCGATCGGCGCTTTGGTTGTAAATCTGCCCGTAAACTCATCGCCGTTCTTGTACTGATCCAGAAAATCCAGTCGGACCTTATCGTCCTTCCCTGCCATCTGACCCACATATTCGCCGAAGTCCGCAAACGTTTTGTGATGCGCGGCCAGGTGGTCCCAGAGAAAACCGGAGCCTGCAAAGGCCAGCGGATCATCTCCGTTTTTCGGATAGCTGCGCCCGTTATATCCGGGCCAATAGGTATAGTCGGTTTCCGCGGCCTGGGTAAGCCACTGGTGCCCATCGGCGCTGTTCCCGCCGTTGGCATAAAAGTTGTCGAAAAGCACAAACTCACGCGCCAGCCTGCGCTGGTTGGGGATCACGTCATCGTCGTAGACATCCAGGCTGGGGTCGCCGTCGCCCTTTCCGAGGGAGCCAAAATACTGATCGTAGCTGCGGTTTTCCTTGATGATGTAGACCACGTGATCGATGGTCGAGGGTTCGCCGGCACGGGAAGGAACAGGCCGGGGTGGTGCATGCGGATCGGGCTTTACCTGGGTGTCGCTTGCGGCCTGCAGCTCGCCCTGCAACACCATGTGGTTATTTTCCGCAACGGCAATGGAGTAACGCGCGAGCTCGTCCGCATCGGGAACGGGAATGATGTGGACGGTACCGCGATCGGCGTGAACATAGCGGCGATGCATATTCAGTTCCGGCTTGATGCCGTCGCGGCGCTCGCGCCCCAGCAATCCCGGGCTGTTCCATCCCGATCCGACACCCAGCAGAGTCGACACCGCGATGTACTTTCCGTCCGGACTCACCGCGACATGGTTCGGATACCAGCCTGTGGGGATGAGGCCGGCGAGTCGCAGATGCCCGGATGCAATATCGATCACTGCCACGGCGTTGATTCCCGCGCAGGCTGCAAACAGGGTCTTTCGATCCGTTGATAGCGCCACCGATTCCGGCGCCACTCCGGCGATTTTTCTCATAAAGGGCTGGAGCGCGAAGGTCTCCAGCAACCGGTTCGTCGCGGTGTCCACCACCGAAATCGAATCGGAGTTGCTGTTGGCGACATAGAGGCGCTGCTGTTTTTCCTCCCATGCAATTCCGGATGGATGCAATCCCACATCGACGGATGCCGTCACGTTGCCGGAGATCAGATCGATGCGCGCCACGGTTCCGTTCGAAGCCACGCCGCGTTCGTCCACCAGGACCTGGTCCGCATTAGGCTCCGATCCGGTAGCGGCGGTCCGCTCTCCCGGCTTGGGAAAACGCCCGCCCCAGTTGCTGACATAGGCGACGGAACTGTCGGCGTTGACGGCGACGCCGAATGGCGCGACTCCAGTTCTGACTGTTCGTGCAGGCGTCCCGGTGGAATCGAGATCGATGATGGCGGCCTCATCGTCGAACGTCAGGGCCATGACCGCGATTCGTTTCCCCAGCGAGTTCTTCGCCTGGCTTGCAGAGACCGCGCCCACCTGCTTTGAGCCCAGGCCATCCGCGACAACAGAAACGGGATCGCCAACCGCGACCAGTTGTCCGGAGGATTCTTTCTTTTTGCCGCTTCCCACCAGGCCGCCGATTAGCGCGGTATGTCTCACGCAATCGTAGGTGAGCCCCTGCATTCCCGGAGCGACGGGAGTGCCGACTGCCTTCATCATCTGGTTAGTCTTGAGATTGATCTGGTAAACGAACGAGCCGGTCTGCCCGGTTGTGGCGGCAAAGATGGAATCGCCGTTCTCTGCGAAGGCCACGCCGTATACCCGGCTTTCAAAGACGCTCTCGAGTCCCGCCGGGGTAATCGCCTGACGGCTGGGAATCACGCCGGGATCGATTACGCTGGCCGCCGGCGGAGCGGCCGCCGCGGGCTTCGACTCCTGCTCGCCCACTGGTCCCAACTTCTGAACCGGCGCTTCGGAATCGGGACGCCTTGCACTCTGCGCGGCCGCGTCATACAAGACCAGGACGGCAGAACAAAACACCAGGAAGACAATCGCTACTGCAAGCCGGATACGGTTCAACTGCGATCTCCAATCATGCATATCGATTCACACTGAAGGCGCGAGCGATACGAATTGACCAAGCATTGTTACGAAATGATGAATTCTGAATGCAAAGCTCAGCCCCGAGTCCGGATGCGGATGGTTGATTCGGCGTGAATGCTTTGCAAGTTGCGGCACGGTTTCCTATTCAATTCCAGCGTAGCTCTCAAATCCGAGAAATTGTGCAATGCAATCTGCGATCAGACAGAAACAGGCAAGAAATCGGCAGGATCGGCGTATCGCTCCCTGACCCGGCATCATTAGGCTTGAGCTTGTTGATTTCTCCCGGCCGGCTCGGGATGGCTCGCCGGACTAGAATCGCTATCCGGGTGCGCTCGGCCGGGCAAGGTGACAGCGGGCGGACTCAGGGTGCTAAGGTCCATGAAAGAAGGCGCGGCGGGCGCCGCCCTGTCTCTCATATTTCAAACGCGAAGGTGAATCCATGTACAAAGCGAAAGCTTATGCGGTTTCCAGTTCTACGTCGCCATTCGCTTCCACCACCATTCCACGGCGCGATCTGACGGACCATGACGTTCAGATCGAGATCCTGTTCTGCGGCATCTGCCATTCCGATCTTCACCAGGCGCGAAACGAGTGGGAAGGCATGATGCCGACTGTCTACCCCTGCGTTCCGGGCCACGAGATCGTAGGGCGAGTGACGAAGGTAGGCTCTGCCGTCACGAACTTCAAGCCTGGCGACCTGGCCGCGGTTGGTTGCATGGTCGACTCGGACGGCTCGTGTCCCGAGTGCCAGGCCGGCCAGGAGCAGTTCTGCGCCAATTTCGTGCTCACCTACAACTTTCCCGACGCTCACCTTGGGGGCGTAACCTACGGCGGCTACTCCGACAGCATCGTGGTGAAAGACCATTTTGTGCTGCGCGTACCGCCGAATCTCGATCTTGCCGGAACCGCGCCGCTGCTCTGCGCCGGCATCACCACATACTCGCCCATGCGTCACTGGGGGGTCACCAAGGGCAAGAAGGTTGGGGTGGTGGGCCTCGGGGGGCTGGGCCACATGGCGGTCAAGTTCTCCCACGCGCTCGGCGCACACACCGTGGTCTTCACCACATCTCCCAGCAAGAAGGACGACGCGTTGCGGCTGGGCGCGGATGAAGTGGTCCTGTCGCGCGATGCCAACGAAATGGCGAAGCACGCCGGCAGCTTCGATTTCATTCTCGATGCGGTGGCCGCCGAGCACGACATCAATACCTACATCAACATGCTGGCGCGCGATGGAAATATCACCCTGGTGGGCGCGCCCGCAGCCCCGCTGCCTGTGGCCGTATTCGGCCTCATCTTCCGCCGCCGGAGCTTTTCCGGTTCGCTCATCGGCGGCATTGCGGAGACCCAGGAGATGCTCGACTTCTGCAGCCGCCACGAGATTACCTCGGACGTCGAAGTCATCCCCATCCAAAAAGTCAACGAAGCTTACGAGCGCCTGGTCAAGTCGGATGTGAAGTACCGCTTCTCGATCGATATGGCCTCGCTTAAATCAGAGTGATGTGGGCCGGTCCGTTCTCCGCGCTCGAAGGCGGACCGGTTCAATTTTTCGCAAGGATGGGATGCGGGAACTCTAGCCTGGAAAGGGCCAATTTCCGGCACTACCAAGCTGTCGCAGCTTGAGCTAGGAACGAAACTCCGCTAAGTGTTCGCCTCTTCCGCGGGGGCTTGTTAGATAAGCCTGCCGCTTAAAGCAAAACCTTGCCACGCGTAAAACAGGCCGAGTCCGTGACTGGGGTTATTCCGTGATATTGGATATTCAACCAAAACCCGGGGTTTTCGATTTGGGCGCCTTGTTTTTGCAGGTTCAGGAGCCAATCTGTCGGCCGGGTGGTACCTGGCGCATAGGCGACCAACCGACCAGAACAAGTGGATGCGGCAGGAAGTTATTTCGATCACTGTACGGAGAGGAAGGTCCTGGGATTAGCGCAAAGGCAGAAGCAGCTTCGAGACGAATGCGTCCGGCATTTCAACGTGG
>DASXXV010000129.1:0-17087 GCA_036502905.1 Occallatibacter sp.
CCTGCAACTTCTCTATCCATCCTTCAGGAGCTGGGTCAACACACTTCAGCCATGACTCGACTGTTGGAATATACCTGCACCGACTCCCATGTTCTGAGGATCCGCCGCAAGTGATGTAAACCAATCTGCTGGCCAGAGACAAATTGAACATCTAACCTTGGGTACACAAGTCAAAAACGATCGCAAAACAAGCCATGGAAATGCCGGGGCATGGAAAGCATGGAAAGCCAAGAAGCCGGCTTTCCACCCTTCCCACACCCCTTGGAAATCCCTTCAGGATTTCACACATTCCCACGGCTTCGGCTGCGACTGTTATCTTTTAAGACCGGCAAACCCCGCCGCTGATCCGCAACTGGAGCCACTTTCGCCGCAAGGGGGTTGTAAACCATGTGCCCGGTCCAGAATGTAAACAAGGTCCCGGTACCCACAGATCCCCATCGGGGTCCGCATACAGGCACATGACATGATTGCCGGGAAGGCCGTCAGCGGTGGTAAACCTGCGGGGTGCGCCCGGGGAAATGCGCTCCACTCCATCTCCATCCGAGGCCACCCAGAGCGCGCCGTCGGGGGTCTGGGTGATAGCGTCGACGCGCCCGGTCCGGGTCAGGTGTTCGAACGCGCCGCCCTGGAAGCGGGCCAGTCCCTTCCCGAAGAAGCCGATCCAGAGATGGCCGTCGCGATCCTCGAAGATGGCGTTGAGGGAGACTTCGATGGCCTGCGGATCGTGATAGACCCTTACGCGACCGTTGTGAATCTGCGCCAGCGCACCGGCGCGAAATCCCACCCAGAGGTCCCCGTCCCGGGTCTCGGCCAGGGAGTAGATGGGCTGGTTCGGCAAACCTCGGGACTGGTTCCAGATCTCCACTCGCCCGTCGGGAAACAAGTGGTTCAACCCGTTGCTGTCGGAACCAATCCAGATGGTGCCATCCCGGGACTGGAGGATGTTCCCCACGTAATTGCCGGTTAAGCCTTCGCGTGTTCCGAAGACGGCGAACCGTCCTTCGCGAAACTGAACGCTGCCGGCATCCAGCAATCCGATCCAGAGACTGCCTTCCCGGTCCTCGAACAGGGTGTGCAGCACGCGGCTGCTCGGCAGGCCCTGCTCCTGGGCGTAATAGGAGAGACGGCCCTGGTACAGCCGCCCGATCCCGTGGCGGTCGAACGTCATCCACAGCGCTCCGTCGCCGCCCATCCACAAGGCGCCGAGATCGTCCCACGCGACGGGCGGCGAAGGCAGCATCCGGCCGTCGCGGAAGTGGAGCAGACCCTTGCCAACCGTTCCGATCCATAGAGAGCCGTCCGGGTCCGGCGCCACGCCCAATATCCGGCTGCGCACTCCGGATCTCGCGCCCCAGTCGATCCATTGGCCATGATTGAATTCGAACAAGCCGTTATCGCTGCCGATCCAGATTCTCCCCTGGGCATCGGCGGCCATCACCAGGACGGCTACTCCCGCCAACTCTGGCGGTCCCGCCTGCAGCCGGCCGTTGCGCAGCAGGCTCAGACCCATCGTGGTGCCGATCCACAGCGTGCGGTCCGTATCTTCATAGAGCGACGACACGGTGTCGCCGGGGAGCCCGTCCTTGCGAGTCAAAACCTTCGAGATCCTGGCCTGCGTGAGGTTCGCTACCCGGGGACCGGCGGGCGCGGCGCCGGCCAGGTGACACAGCCCACTGTCGGTTCCCACCCACAGGCTTCCGTCCGAGCTCGCCCTAAGGCTCTGGATATAGTCCGAAGGCAGTCCAGGCGTATTCCGCGTGTTGTAGACCTTGAACTGGACGCCGTCGAACCGCGCAAGTCCCTCCTCGGTTCCCATCCACATGAAGCCGTCGCGGGTCTGGGCGATGGCATGCACCGAGTTCTGGGGCAGGCCCGCCTCGCTGTTCCATGCGCTCTGGATGTACTGGGTGATGGCCCTGCCGGGATCGAGCGCGCGCGCGTCAGAAGCCGCGAACCCCGCGCACACTATTGCCGCTGCGATGACGCGCGCCCACCGCCGGGTTCGGAATGCTCGGCAACCGTCCATATCTGCCCTGCCGCGGGCCCAGAATGGTGCGCTCCTCTCCATTGCAATGGAGGACAGCGCGTATGGGCTGCGGAATACTGGTCAGATTATCGACGATTTTTGGTAAAGAAACATTCCCCGTTCAGGTCAATTCCCGGGGCAAGTCGGTCGTGTATTCTCCCACCGTCGCGAAAGTAAATAATCGCAAGAATGGGGCACGGAAGTAACTGTTTCCTGGTTTCGTGCGCACCCGCATTGAAACCGGCGGGCTGGTAGCGCCGGGAGGATGCGCACGAACCCAGCTTGAGGCAGAGAGTCCCGATCGCTGCTCGCTTTAGGGAACCGTTCGCTGGAAATGGAAAGCCCGGTTTCTGTACTGCGCTATTGCGGCAAGGGCAGCTTTTTTCTCGGAGCGGGGGTTGGGGTGGGCGTTGCCGGCTGATCCGCCGCTGGCGCCGTATCGTCGGAAGTGGTCGCCACCGCCGCCAGTTCCGACTGCCGGTATTTCGAACTGCTGATGTATCCGTGGATGTGGTCCTTGCCGATGCTGTTGATCACCACTTCCACCGGCTGCGGGCTGTCAGGGGTGTAGAACATCACCGGTTGATACAGGTTGACGTGCTTCTGCGAAAGGTTGCGATCGTCCACCATCAGTTCGAGGTCGGCGAACTGGTGCTTGACGTTGGCCTTCTTCAGGCGGATTCCGAAGGGACCCTTGTGCTCAAACTGCTTTGCCTTCCCAATGTCGAACTCGGCGTAGTTCCGTTCGCCCTTCTTCTGCAGCAGGACCAGTTCGTCATGTGTGTGTGCGATGGAGCCGCTGAGCACGGAGCGGGTGTCCACCAGGTCGCCCTGCGTAAGCGCCAGGTCGCCGCGTGTCTCCTCGATCGCCTTGCTCTGCGCGTCCAGCTGGTTTTGCAGCTTCTTGATGCGCGGATCGTCCTTGCGCGTGCGGGACGGAGCGAGACGGCCGGGGCCCGCGGGTGCGGCCCCAGACTGGGGTCCAGTCGCGGGCTGAGATGCGGTTGCGGGCTGGGTTTCGCTGCGTGCCACCAGTACGTTGACCTTGGAAGCCAGGTCGGCCAGCTCATGCTGCGTCTGGTTCAGCGCAGCCGTCGTCTGTTCGTTCTTGGCCGCCAGAGCGCTGGCTGCATTGTGCTCGTGAATGGCATAGCCGCCCAGGGCTCCGCTGGCCGCCAGAATGCCCGCGAAAATGGCGATCCGCGTTGGCGGCACTGTCGAGAATTCGAACATGATTCCTCCGTAAAGGGACGGGGTTGGTTGGTCCCCCAGGATGGAGCACGTGAGTCTCCAGTCGGAGGTGAAGGCAAGTCCTTGATATGCAAAGGTCTTTTATCTTTCCAGTGACTCTGGTACCGGGAAGAAAATCCCCTGCGCCGTGCATTTCTTACCCGGGAAGCAACCATTTCCGGCCTGTCCAGGCCGGGCATCGGGCGTTAGTGACCTGCGAGCGGGGCGAGAAGTGTTCTACGATAACCGGGGCGGGAGCGGTCCCACCGGCAAACCGGAGTCCCGGGAGGTTCACGATGGATGCACGAGAATTTGAGGCAGCGCAGCAGCGGGCCGAGGAGGTTTTGCGCCGGGCCGGCATCGTGCTGACCGCGGCAGAGGCCGCGCAGATCGAAGTGGCCGATATGGGTCTCGGGCGGCTCGCCGAGGAAGGCCTCGAACTGGTCACCTATATCAATAATGACCGCTATTGCGCCAAGGAACTGGTGCTGTTCCCGGGCCAGACCTGCCCCGAGCACCGGCATCCGGCCGTGGATGGAAATCCGGGCAAGCAGGAAACCTTCCGCTGCCGGTCCGGCGAGGTCTGGCTCTATGTGGAAGGCGAGCGGGCCGCCTCGCTGCGCGCCCGGGTTCCGGCGGCTTCCCTGGCCTACTACACCGTGTTTCACGAGATCGCGCTGCAGCCGGGAGAGCAGTACACCATCCCGCCCGACACGCTGCACTGGTTCCAGGCCGGGCCGGAAGGCGCGGTGGTGTCGGAGTTCAGCAGCCGCAGCACCGACGAGAACGATATCTTTACCAATCCGAATATCCGCCGCGCGCCGGATGTCTTTCCGCCATCGAAGGAAAGAAGCGGGCGGCCGGCCCGTCTCGCGCCGAGCACGTAAACTGGAAGCAGCGCTCTGTGTCTCAGGCAGGTCCTTACTTGAAGAAACATCAGTGGATTGCAGGATTGGTGGTGCTGGCCGCCCTTATTGGCCTTGTGCTTTGGGGACGCCACCACGTCAATTTTGAGTTTGGCAAATTCTGGCACCAGCTTACCCACGCCGATTGGACCCGGATTGCCATTGCCCTGGCGTGTATTTATATGGGGTACGTTTTCCGCTCGGCGCGCTGGGCATTTCTGCTGCGGCACAACCAGAAGGTCCCTCCTTTCTCGCTGATCGGAACCCAGGTGATCGGATTTACCGGGGTCGCTCTCATCGGCCGCGTTGCCGACCTGGTTCGGCCTTACCTGGTGTCGCGCCGAACCGGCCTGCCGCTCAGTTCCCAGATCGCCGTGTACATCGTCGAGCGGCTGTTCGACATGGGCTCCATCGCCATCGTGTTTTCCATCGCTCTTCTGCAGTTGCCCCAGGACGAAGTGCTGAAGGCGACCAACCAGATGATCAGCCGCTCCAGCCTTTTGTCGCACGCGCCCGTGTGGCTGGCGCCGCTGCTGGCCCAGTACGGCGGACTATTGCTGACTCTTGCGGGGGCATTGTTCCTGGTGGCCGTACGGGTCAGCGGCGAGGCCATGGCGGCTGCTTCCGAGCGGGTTTTCGGGCTGATTTCACACCGGGCCGGCAACGCCGTCGCCGCCAAGATCCGGGCTTTCCACACCGGGCTGGATACCATCCGTTCCTTTTCCGAACTGGGGGTGACGGTATGCCTGTCGCTCGCCATGTGGGGATTGATCACCTACGCGTACCTGGAGATCCTGCGCGCTTTCGTCGCCAGCCCCGAACTGGCAAACATCAGTTTCGGCGCCAGCGTGCTGCTGATGGTGATCAGCGGCAGCGCCAGCATTATTCAGCTGCCGGTGATCGGGTGGTTTACGCAGATCGGGTTTGTGGCTTTCGCCATTCAGTTGATTGTTCATCCTGGGGCTGAACCGGCCACGGCCTGCGCGGCCACCCTCCTGCTGATCACGTTTCTGAGCATTGTGCCAGTCGGCCTGGTGTGGGCGCGATTCGAGCACGTGAGCCTGCGCAAGATTGCCGAAGAGAGCGGGCATTCCGAGGAAGAACTGGACGGCCGGGCGGTGCCGGACAGCCTGTAGGCGCGGCCCCGGAAAACCGCGGCCTGAAAATAGCGAATTGTGCAGGTCCTGAAGCCAGCGGAAGTCGCGCGCGGAGTTGGCGGTGCCCTATGTCGAGGAGGGCTCAGTTGCCGGCGGTGCGGGTGGCGGGAGTGGCTGCGGCCAGGGCCTTGCGAGCGTCGGCCTGCCGAGCCTTGACGCGGCGATTGAACTCATGGATGACGCGCGCGACGTACAGGCGGGTTTCCCGGTAGGGCGGGATGCCGTGGTACTTGTCCACCGCGGCCGGGCCGGCGTTATACGCGGCCAGCGCCAGGGCAAGGTTATCGTGGTAGCGGGTGAGGAGCGCGTCCAGGTAAGAGGAACCGCCCTGCACGTTCTGCTCGGGCCGGAAGCTGTCGTGGACGCCCAGATCGGCCGCGGTGGCAGGCATCAACTGCATAAGGCCCTGGGCCCCGGCACGGCTGACGGCGCGGGCGTTCCCGTTGCTTTCCGCTTTTACGAGGCTGGCCAGCAGGTCGCGGTCTACGTTGTGCTCGTTGCCGGCCTTGGCGAGCATCTGGTTGAGGTCTTCCCCGGTGAGGGCCGCCGGAACCGGCGCCGGAGCCGGTGCAGCCAAGCTCAGCGAGGTGTGAATCGGAGCCGCCGGCTGGTCGGGTTCGGGAGCGGGAGGATCGGGAACATGCTCCACGGTGGCGATATCTCCCGGAGCGACCTCGATGTAGTTGTCATTGGTGGGGCCGGTGTAGAGCCGCATGCGGCGATCGCTCAGCCCGTGATGATGGCAGGTGATCTCAAAGCCGTTGCGCAAGGTGACCTGCTCGGCTGCGCGCGCCGGAAGGGCAGCGAGGGCGATCACGCCCGAAACCGCCACGAGATTGACCCAGCTTCGCACCGCAAGTTCCCTCAGTTTATCCGAGTTTAAAGTGTTGGCAATACACCCTTGGAGACTGGGAAGCTCTCCGGGGTTGTGCAGCGTTTGCGCAAAACGGTTGGTGTTTTGCCGCCCTGGCGACCAAAATAAAAAGCGTTGCGAAAGGTGGGCACCACCGTTGGCGCTGCTTCCTTCGATACTAATTTAGCCATTTTCGTGGCCGGCGAATTTGCCGAAGAGCAAGCACTCACCGCCGGCTGGAGGTGAGTCGCGCCACTTCCGCCTCCAGAATGACGCCGACGCCGTCATGATCGTTCGCGGGGGCCTGCTTCCAGCCGCGGAGCTTGGCCATGGTCTTCAGTTCGTGGGCAGCATTGCTCATCAGCACCGGCTGGCCCACCCACTGCAGCATCTCGAGATCGTTCCAGTTGTCTCCGATGGCCATGATTTCCCGGCGCTCGATGCCCAGGCGGGTGGCGAGGCGTTCCAGCGCCCATCCCTTGGAGACTCCGGGCGGCAGCAGGTCCAGGATAGATAAATCGCGAGCCGGGTACTCGGTGCGGACGCACTCGCAGTGAGCATGCCATGGGCTTTTCTTGAGGGCCATCTCCGCCGCCTTCATCTTGTCCAGGTTTCCGGTGACCATGCCCTGGATGGGGTCTTCGCCGTCGGAGAGGGCCGCTTCCAGGGGACGGACAACTTCGATAGAGTTGCGGTTGGCTTCCACCCACACGTCGATCCGGGAGTGGGCTTGTTCGAGGTCTTCGAGAACCAGTTCGCCCTTTCCCAGGCGGTCAAAGGTAAAGACGAGAGTGCCGAAGGGACGCAGGATGCCGCACAGCTCGCGGGCCACCTGGGCGCGCAGATGGCAATGGTCGATGGACTCTCCTCCGAGGGTGCGCGTCACCGCTCCATTGGAGGTGATGAGGGGGGTATCCGGACGCAGGCCGAGTGGGTCGAGAAGGGGAGTGCTGTAGGCCATACGCCGTCCGGTCGCGATCACCACGGTGATGCCTGCCTGCTGGGTCGCGCGGACCGCCTGGGCGTTGCGCCGGCTCACTTCCTTGGCGAAGGTCGCCAGAAGGGTTCCGTCCAGATCAATCGCCACCAGGCGAACGGGAGGATGCATGACTCCAGTTTACCGACGACCTGCTGTGTCCTGCACTGGCTGGTTCGAGACGGTATTCCATTCGCGCACACGCTGGTGTGGCGCACACGCTGGTGTGACTCGCTGCACAGCGCCGAAGTGGTTCTTCCCCGCACAATGAGACGGGAGGGATCGACGATGCTATCCTCCGTGCTCATCGCGTATGCAACCCGGGGAGGCTCCACGGCCGAAGTTGCGCAGGCCATGGGGACCGCCATGCAGAATGCCGGTGTTCCGGCCGAGGTTCTCCCGGTCGCGCAGATCGATTCGCTGGCCGGCAGGCAAGCCGTGATCCTGGGCGCCCCGCTGTATATAGGCCGGTTTCCGAAGGAATTCCACCAGTTCCTGCATCTGCATCATGAGGCGCTGCGCGGCATCCATCCATGGGTTTTTGCACTGGGTCCGACGCGGAACGATGCCAAGGATTTCGATGGCGCGCGTAGCCAGGCGGAAACGCAGTTGAGGCGCTACCCATGGCTGAAGCCCGCCGAGCTGCACATCTTCGGCGGCCGATGGAGTACGCAAAACCTGCCGTTCCCATTCAGCCTGCTGCGTCGTATTCCGGGGAATCCCATGGGAAAGATTCCCCCCGCGGATATACGCGATTGGACGGCGATCCGGGAATGGTCCGTGGGAATCGCGCGCGGGATCAGGCCGGCGGCGTGAGGTCTTGCCGGGCTCGCTTTGGTGCGGTTGGATAGACTGGACGCATGGAGCGCATCTGCACGCATTGCCACGCTGTCCTCGCGGAGAAAACAAAAGCGGACTGGTGTCCGGCGTGCGGCGGAGCACTGGCGGAGCGCCCTGCCATCTCCGAGCCGGAGACGCCCGGAATGCCGCGGCCGGAAGTGGACCACCGCGGTATCGTTCTGCCGAGGCGTCATGCTTTGGGCGGAATCATTACGCCGCAGTGATTCGTGGTGTTCCAGAGCGTTTGTGCTCTCGACGTCGGGCGGCCATTGGTTTCCAATCGAAAAGGATAAAAACGGTCTGTGGCCTCGTTGTGGTCTCCCACCCTCGCAACGGAAAAAGTCGCGAGGATGGGACACGGAAATTTTTGCACGGGAGTTCTGTTTCCTGGCGCACCTTTCTATCGTTCGAATTCGACCTCCTTTACAAACGTGCCGGTGTCGTAGACTGCGGAACTCCACGGGGCTTTCAGCACGAATTCGGAATGCGGGCTGCAGCCGACAATGCTGATGGTGAATGAAGCGCTGGCGGAGGCGCCGGGAGCGATGTCTCCCAGGGCGATCGGAAACGCGCCCGGGGCGGTCACTTTGGGCGTGCATCGCGGTCCCGAGTCTTGGGTCAAGGTGAATGCGTTGATCTGGGTGGCATAGGCAGGGCCGGCCACACCATTGGTTGCCGTGATGGTGATGATGCGCGTGTTCGCGGTGCCGGCGGTTATTTTTGCGGAGAACTTCATCCCGTATCCGGGCAGCTTCGTCTCGTCGACGACGCCCCAGTAAGCGGGCTTGGCCTGAAGACCCTGGTCAAAGGGGAGTGGATAATCCGTGCGCACGACGGGGAAGCTGTCGAGCCAAGTGTCGTCGTCGGCCATGCCCCAGAAGGTGACGGCGCTGAGCTTGCCCTTCAATTGCCGGAAAGCATCGAAGTAGCTCTTATAAAGCCAGCCCTGTTCGGCAAGCACGGACGGAGGGACGTTGGGCCCGTAATTCGAGGTGCGGTCGCCGGCGTTGTACACGCTCATATCGAGTTCCGTGACCTGCTGCTCGATATCCGGGAAGGCTTCATAGACGGTGTTAATGGCATTCACCATGGCGGCAGTGGAGGGGTAGTTGATCGCGTTGTGCATCTCGTGACCCACGCCGTCGATGGGGATGCCGCGCGAGCGCAGATCGCCGATAACCTTCACCAGGCAGGCGAGGCGATTGGGATCTGCGGTGCTGTAGTCGTTGATGAATAGCTTGGTCCCCGACGGCGCGTACTGACGTGCGGCCTGCAGAGCGACATCCAGATAGCTCTTGCCCAGCACGTTGTAGAAAGGTCCGTGCAGCAGGCAATCGGGCTGGCTGGGATCGAGCGGCTCGTTGACGACATCCCACGCATAGACCTTGTTGCCGAAGTGCTGGACCTCGTTCTGAATGTGCTCCTGGATGTTGGCGATGACGGTGGCCTGGTTGGTGGAGGAATTGGTTCCGTCTCCGACGGCGTAGGACGGTGTTTGCGAGCCGCCGGCCCACACCAGGTTGTGTCCGCGGATGCGCATGTTGTTGCAGACGGCAAGGCCGACCTGCGCATCGGCGTTGGCGTAGTTGAATACGCCCCTGGCATTTTCCACCGAGCTCCACTTCATATCGTTGCCCGAGGTGATGCTGTCGAAGTGCCTGGTGAGCAACTGCGAGTGCGGGCCGGAGATGTCGCTGGGGTCGACAGCCGAGCCGACGGGGAAGTACGCGGAGAGGGTTTGGAAGATCGAGGGGATGTCAGTCTGAATTGTGGGCGGCGGAACATAGGTGAGCTGGAAGTCGTCGATGTAGAACGATACCTTGTCATCGCCGGAGGGGGGCACGGTCTGGAAGTAAAGAGACGCCGCACCCTGGTCGTAGGCGTTGGCCATGTTGTATCCAGTGACGCTGATCTGGTGCCAGGCGCCGTCGGCGGGGATAGTTACGCCGGGATAGCCGGTCACGCTGGGATAGCTGATATTCCCGCTAAGCGTGGTCTGCAGACTCACATTGATTACGTGGCTCGAACCATCGGCGGGCGTGAGCATCACCCATCCGCTGATGTTGTAGAGCGAGCCGGGATACATCTTGTTGCTGACGCTGATCTGCGGGCCGTCCCAGTTGGCGATGCGGTTGGTGGTAAGCAGGCTGAATGTGCCGGTGTGGGCGGCGGCGGTGCTGTTGGCCACGGTGGAGCTTCCCGAGCGCGAGCTCCAGCCATCGGTTCCGCCATCTTCGAAATTGGTGGAGATGCCGCTATTGTCCTGCTGGCTGGGGCTGGGGGGCGGAGGAGCCAGTTCGCTGATTGCCACGTTGCTGATGTAGAACGAGTCGGTGGCGCTGCTCGATTGGAAGTAGAGGACCAGGCTCGCGGGGGGCCCGGGGAGATCGCTGAAGCTGAAGGTGCCCTGCACCTTGGTCCACGCGGTGTTGGAGAGCGCGCCGGAGGTGGCGAGGTTGGCGTAGGAGCCCGACGTGGCGCAGTTCGCGGTCTTGGTGGACATGGTTACGGTGGGATTCGTGCTGTCCGGGGCTGCGAGTAACACGTAGGCACTCACCTGGTAAGTGGCGCCGGCCACGATGTTATTCACGCCGAGCAGATTCAGGCTTGGTCCCATGTAGCTGGCGGTGCGGTTGGTGGTGAGCAGGCTGAGCGTATTGCCGGCCGGATCGGGCATGGGGGGAGCGGCGTTGGCGAGCGTGACGGTTCCGAAGGGCGCCCAGCCGTCGACTCCGCCGTCGGCAAAGGTGTAGGTCGCTACCGGAGTGCCGCCCGGCGGAGGCGCAAGCTGGGTGATGACCACGTCATCCAGATAGAAGGACTGCGCGGAAGTCGCTCCCACGAGCTGCGCGTACAGCAGAAGTCCGGTCTCGGTGGTGGAGGGGGTATATGTGCCCCCGATCTGTACCCAGGCGGAGTCGGAGACGGCTGTCTGGTAGGCGCCGATGGTGTCGTAGCAGGAGCCTCCGCTGCAGCTGGCGTCGCTGCGCCTGACGGTGAAATTCACGTTTGACGGGCTCTCGCCGGCGGTCAAGCGCACGTATGCGGTGATGCTGTACTGGCCGCCCGGCTGCAGCACGCCGGCCAAGGAAATCGAAGGGCCGCCGGTGCCGGTTGAACTGGTGGCAGTGAGCAGGCTGTACGATCCCGCGTACGCCGCGGCGTTGCTGGCCACTGGCATGGTCGCCCCGAAGAACGAGGACCATCCATCAGCTGTTCCGTCATCAAAGTTGTATGTCGCCACCGTCTGCGCGCCGGCGGTCATTGCACCCAGAAGAAGTGCGGCAAACGGAACGAGGAACCATTTTTTACGCAAACGTAACCTGCTGTCTCTGACCAGGAGAAACATGGGGGACACTCCTTTGTTTTCGCTCGTTGCCCTGGATAGCCGCCCGCGCTTGCTGGAGGGCCGAAAAATCAGCTGCAAAGCTAATTCGATTTACTCAAGCGGCCGGAGTATAGTCATCCGTTTTGTCGGCTGTCAAGCAAGGAGTGTGGGGCAGAGAATTGGCCAATCCGTGCATTCGTCGGGCACCTGACGCACGTTTTCATGGCTGAAAGCCAAGCCGCGCCGGATCATTAACTTACCTGGTTCCATTACCTACGTTACCTATCAGTGCTCCTGAATACTTGCGAGGATGGTTACGTCCAGCACCCCAAATTGATAACTAGCAAGTTCGTTCTGTAGAGGTCCGGAGTTGTTTTCCCCCAAAACATCCGTCTATCTCAATGCTGGGCATATCTGACTAGGCACAGAGGGAGATATCGAGATGCAGAGAACTGTAAATACTGCTGTTGCGCCTGGGATGTTCGCGACCACATCCGCCGATGCCGTCGCCGTCCTCCGGGAGCTGTTTGAGATTCTGGAAGACTACGCGCCCACCTGGTATACCGAGGAACTCCACAACCGGACCGCGGCCGTGCTGGGTGAACCAGTATTTGAGCCTTGTCTTTCATAAAACCGTCGCCGACGGACTAAAAGAATTTATTCGTAACGCAGGGCTTCTGCGGGCAGAATGCGTGCGGCCGCCTGCGACGGATAGAGCGTGGCCAGCAGGGAAATGCCGATGGCCACCGCCGACACGATGATCCCGTCGACTGGCCGGGGGGCAAACGGAAGTGCGTCGATCGAGTAGACCTCGGCCGACAAATGAATGGGATAATGCCCCCCCGCCCACGATGCGGCGTAGCCGAGCACCAGCCCGATCGCGGTGCCGACCAGGCTGATGAGCAGGCCCTGCATCAGGAAAATGCGCCGCACCTGCGCCGGATCGACGCCGAAGCTCATCATGACGGCGATATCTCGCGTCTTTTCCATGACCATCATGGTGAGCGCGATGAGGATGTTGAGCGCGGCCACGATGACGATCAGCGCGATCACGATGAAGGTGACGTACTGCTCGAGCTTCAGGGCTTTGAACAGCTCGCGGTTCTGCTCCATCCAGTTATTGGTCTGAAAGCCCTTGCCGGCGGCCTGCTCGATTTCGCGGCCGATCTGCGGGGCGCGATCGAGGTCGTCGACCTTGAAGCTGATCACGGAGAGCACGTCGGGCTCGTGGAACAGGCGCTGCGCATCGGCCAGGCGGACAAATCCCGTGGAGGAGTCGTACTGGTAAAAGCCGGAGTGAAATGTGCCGACGAGCCGGAACGGCGTCCACTTGGGAATCACGCCGTAGGGCGTCATCTCGCCCTGGGGACTGATCAGCGTGACCTTGTCCCCGATGGTGGCGCCCACAGTTTCCGCCAATTCGTTTCCTAACAGGATGGGCTGAAGTTCCCCGGAGGATGCGGACTCGGACTGGGCCTGCGGCTGGAGCGCCTGCACGGAGCCGGGGGTGGCGGTCTTGAGCAGATCGCTGACGGTCATCTCATCGTTGGGCAGGATACCTTCAATCAGCGCGCCGCCGTCGCGGGCTCCGCGGGCCACCAGCACCTGTTCATACAGGCCCGGCGAAGCGGCGGTCACGTGCGGCAGGTGGCGCAGCCGGTCGAGCAGGGGACGCCAGTCGCGGATGCCATCCGCTTCGGTGCGCATCAATTGCACATGCGCGGTCGAGCCGAGGAGGCGATCCTGGAGGTCGCGACGCATGCCGTTGGTGATAGCCAGGGCGATGATCAGCGCGGCGACCCCGGCGGCGACCCCGGCGACCGAGATGGTGGTGACTACGCCCACCACGGCCTGGCGCCGCTTGGCTTTCAGGTAGCGCGCCGCGACGAACAACTCGAAATTCATGACATCCCTACCTGGCCGTGGCGTTGGCTGTGGCCTGGAATGCGGTCTTCGCCAATCCCACATTCTCGTGGCGGTCGTAGGCGCGGACGGTGAGCAGGTGCTCGCCCGGCTTGCCGGTGAGAGCGGAGGCGGGGATGTGCACCTCGTAGTGCTCGCGTTTCGAGTCGGACAGCCCGCCCACCGGCTCGATGTACTGCCACTGGCCGGCGTCGAGGGAGTACTCGGCATGGCCGATGGGGGACGCGATGTCCTCGGCATCGAAGCTGAAGACCACCGGCTTGCCGCACGGAGGCTGGTTGCACGCCGGCGGAGCGCCGGGCTCTTCACCGGCCTTCAGGTTGGTGACCAGGGGCGGCGTGGTATCCACTTCGAAGCGATCGCTTTCCTTGAATCCGGTGAGCGCTTCGCCCGGACTGTGCGACGGCGCATCGGAGGCGACCACCTTCATCTGGTAGCCGCCATCGGGGAGCAGGCTGGCATCGAAGGAATACGCCTTTTCGGTAAGGCCATCCTTGAGCGGCCGCCAGACAGTTTCGTTATCGCCCTTCACGAAGAGCGAGAAGGTAAGGTCGTCGCCATTGTCATCGTGGGCTGCCCAGCGCGCCGTGATACCCGTCTTGTCCTTGGTCGCGGTGAGGGGACTGCTGGGGGGCTCGAAGTTGAGCGTCGGGCCCTGGTTGGGGCTGGGGAAGTTGATGGTGACGGTCTGCTGCTGCGGATTGGGCTGGTTCATCGGATTCAGGCGGGCTCCGGGAACCACGGCAATGTCGTCCACCACCGGCGCCGAGTTTACAGGCAGGTAATTGACTCCCACGGCGCCCAGCACGCCTCCCGTATGGAGGATGGCTTTCCACTGCAGGAAGCGGCCCGCGGGAGAGGCGATTCCTCCGTCCTTCAGCGGTTCCCATTCCGACCACCCGCGAACCGGCTGCTCGACGTTGCCGGACCGGGTCATGATCTCGTAGCCGCCCGATCCGGGCTGCACTTCGATGCGGCCGAATCGCGCATAAGCGCCGGCATCCAGCACGTCGCTGGCGTATTCATGCTTCTCCTGCGGGCCGAGGGAGTAGAGCTTACCGGTGTTGCCGGTGCCCACGAATATGTCGGACTTGCCCTGGATGGCGAGACTGAGACCCTGCTGGGCTTCAAGGTGCGCGACATCGGAATACGTGCCGTCGTCGTCGATGTGAAACAGGCGCCCGCGATTGCCGGTGAGCGCCAGCAATCCATCGGGACGGGATGCGAGGGCGTACACCACTTCGTCCTTGCCCGACCAGATTTTGCGCGGGGCCTCTCCTTCCTGGATGGCGTAAATTTCGGTTCCTTCGGGCACCGAGGCGCTCTGGTTGGCCACCTGCAGCGAGCCCGGCTGCACCACGGTGAACGTGACTACCCCGGCGCCCTGCACGGGCAACGGGGGTAGCGGGTTGCGGCTCTTGTCGCCCACGCTGGCCGCGTAGATGGCGCCCTGGGGGCTAACCGCCACGGAAGTGATCTCGCGCCGCGGGGCATCGAATAGCACGTACCCTTTGCCCTGGGCACTGATGCGGTAGACGAGGCCGCTGCCGTCGGAGCCAGCGATGAGGTTGCCCTTCGCGTCCCACGCCAGGCAGCGGATGTGCTGCTCATCGCTGCTGAAAAACCGCTCGGTGGAACTCGAGGGCTTTGCCGGGTCCACGCGATAGACGGCGCCCGGGCCTCCCGTAGCGATATAGAGCTTTCCGGCGGTGTCGAAGGTCAAATCCCATATGTAATGGGATTTCGCATCCTTCCTGTTCTTGTCGGATCCATCCTTGTCGTCCTTATCCGGTTCGGACTTCTTCTCGGGCTTGCTCTCGTCGGCATTCTCGCCGCCCTGTTTTCCCAGGTCGAAGATGACAGCGGCGCTGGAGTCGTCCTGCTTTTCGGTGGCGGAGGGATTCAGTTTGTAGACCTTGCCGCTGGGGAGGATGGCGGCGTACAGCGAGCCGTCGGGGCCGAGGCGCACGCACTGGACAGTGAGATCGCGCGTTTCAAACAGGGTAAAGGCCTTGCCGTCCTTGCCGACGCGCTGCACGGTAGCCGGCGAACCCGTGCCGAGATACGCGGTGCCGTTTTTGTCGACCGCAATGGACCACACAAAAGTCGAGGGGGTGGTGAGCGTTTCTTTGAGGACGGGCGCTTCGCGAAGATGTCCGTCGCTGGACAGGGCGACTCCCTGGGGCGTGCCTTTCTCGAAGTCCTCGAGGCGCGACTGGCTCCAGAGATGGGTCCCCTGCGCATGCGCCGGCCCAGCCGGCAGAACAGCCAAAGCGGCCACCAGAGCGGGGAAAGTGAATGCAAAACGGAGGCGGTGATTCGTGCGGGCGTCTTCTAGCATCCTGCCGTTGAGTCTACTAAAGTCGGCTTGCGTAAATACATGGAAGAGCAAGCGAATTGCCCGAGCCAGGCGCCGCAGGGGCTAGAGCCCTCGTTGGTTTTGCCGGCTTTGCGGCACCACTGAAGAGGCGCGGGCTGGTGGCCAATGCGGGCTAGCGGCCGCGGAACTGGATGATGCGGCGCCGGTCGCGCTTGCCGGGGCGGCGTTCGGGAACGGGAGCGTACTGTTGCATGGCCTTGCGTTCCTCGGCGGCTTTCTGGCGGGCTTCCTTGCTGGCCTCGGTTTCGCGGTAGAGGGTGTGCGCCACCGTGGCGGGGCCGCGCATATCGCTGAGGCCAAGCACTTCCACCTCGTATTCGCCCCCTTCGTTTTTGATGTGCAGCATGTCGCCTACGTGCACTTCGCGCGCCGGCTTGGCTTCCAAGTCGCGGGTGCGGATGCGGCCCAGGTCGCAGGCTTTGCTGGCGAGTGCTCGGGTCTTGAAGAAGCGCGCCGCCCAGAGCCACTTATCGATGCGTATGGAAGTCACAGTTATTAACGCTCATGCAGAGGGCTGGGCTTGCAGCGCTTACTTGATGCCGTCTGCAGGGATATTCCAGATGTATAGAAATTCGTTATCGCTGGAAGTCGCAACGCTCATACCTCGGATGCGGGTCGCCCTGTTTAGAGCAGCACGGATGTTCTCTTTCGAATCGGGCAGGTCGGCCAACGGGACCTTCAGGGCAGCTCCGTCCGCTAATACCTGCAGATCACTCAATAAAAGGGTGACGATCTGTTTGTGTTTCCCATCCCGGCCTTTGGGCACATCCCGCTGGGGGACCGATCGGAATCGCATGGGCGTATCGTTCAGTTCCGCCATGGATTCTCCCCTCCAAAGCTTCTCCAACTGCTGACGTATGGAAACCGTATCGCGAAGTTACCGAAGCGTATCACAAACGTGAAGATCACGACTGAAAAAGAAATTCGCGTATGCAATCGTGCCGCAAAACAGCCGCATGATTCGGTCCTTAAGGCAACATTATCAATCTTTTAATTAGTCTCCCCGTATTGTGTTGCCGCTGCTACGCTCGGTTCAGACTGGAGCCGCACTCCAGTCACCTTCCAATCCACTCGTCACCCCTTTTCTCCTGCCCCCTTTGGTTCAGCCCAATTTGAAAGAAGCGAGTTGATGAAGACCCATTTCCCGACCGTGCCAGTGGAAGCCGCAATTCAGAGAGCCAGGATCGAAACGGGATCCCCAGCGCCGCTGGTGCTTGTCGTCGATGACGAACCATTGATCGTCGAGACCCTGACCGTGATTCTGAATTCCCATGGTTTGGCAACCTTGATGGCGCTGGACGGGAAGGAAGCTCTGGAGCTGGCGCGATTGGCGCCCCCGGATGTTCTGATCACGGATGTGGCGATGATTGGAATGGACGGATTCGAGCTGGCGCTGGAAGTTTCGAAAGTGGCTCCCGAGTGCGACATCATTCTGCTGACCGGGGAGCCGTCAAGCTGCCATCAGGCGG
>DASXXV010000130.1:0-8949 GCA_036502905.1 Occallatibacter sp.
TGAGCAGCCGCTCGGCCTGGTCGCGATTGCGGAAGTAAATGCGAAAGACATCGCGTACCGTCAGATCGTGATCCGGCCTCTCCACAATGCGGATTTCGTCTCCGGCCCCCACGCTCCCCTCTGCCACAATGCGCAGGTAAGCGCCAGGACGCATCGCATCCGCAAACCGGCGCGGAAAAAGTGGATCGTTCATCCGAACTCCCAGCCGCCAGCAGGGTATCCGCGGTTGGGAGACCTCCAGAAGAGTCGTTCCAACCTCCCAACGCTCCCCGATCAGGGCATCGCTTGTTTCGATCCCTTCCGTCGTAAGGTTTTCGCCAAATTCACCGTGCGCGATCGGTCGGCCGATCTCCTGCTCCCACCAGCGTTCATCTTCCACCGCGTATGCGTAAATTGCTTTGTCGGGTCCGCCGTGCGCTTTCCGATCGGCCTGGTCGTCTCCTTCCAGATTGACTCCCCGAACCGCAGTCCGGCCTGGTACAGGGGACTTCCAGATTGCACTCCTGGCAGGCTGGCCGTTGAAGTCGAACTCCCGCGGCAAACCGACATTGACCGAGATCAGCCTTCCTGTTGAAGCCCCCATGCTGGCTATCCTTTCACGGAATCAGGCATTTTCATTTTCTTCCCCGCGCACCTGTTCGCGACGCGGCAACGCGCAAGTGGCCCGTCGCGGTGAAACGTTACTGTGGTATCTCGCACGTGCAGATGAAAACAATAGGATGCATCGTGACCCTGACCCTGACCCTGAGCAACGCGAAGGGGAAGGGGAAGGATCCGCGGTTGTATTTTCATGGTTTCGGGTGAAACCACGTTCCATGCTTGACTGCGGCTGCTTTCGACCAATGCTGCTAATGAATTCTCTGCCACAGGCCACTGGGAAGACGCGCGGACGCATACTTTGATGATACGGAATCCATCGCGTTGCGAGCCCGCAGAGAACTGAATCCCGATGATCCAGCGAATCGCGAGGCCTCCTGCGCTGGTCACTCACACTCGCGAACCGCGCCTCCGCAGTACGATAAGGAGCGGAGGCAGGTCCGATGCTTATTGTTCACGTGCACGTCCGCGTCAAGCCCGACTCGGTGGCAGACTTCAGGCAAGCTACCATCGAGAACGCCCGCGCCAGTGTTCAGGAGCCGGGTATCGCGCGGTTCGACGTTATCCAGCAGCAGGATGATGCCACCCGCTTTGTGTTGGTCGAGGTTTATCGCACCGAAGAAGCAACGGCCGCGCACAAAGAGACCGCTCACTATGCGAAGTGGCGCGACACCGTCGCCGGCATGATGGCCGAGCCGCGGCACAGCGTGAAGTACCACGCCGTCTTCCCCGATCCCCAGGACTGGTAGAACATGCCCTTCGAGTTCGCGACCGCATCGCGCGTGATCTTCGGCGAGGGCGCCGCGGCCACCCTCCCTGAACTGGCTCGCACCCTCGGCGCTCGCCCCCTGGTAGTGACAGGAGCCTCGGGAGAACGCGCTTCGGCCCTTGTCTCCGCGCTCTCCGCGCAAACCTTTGCAGTGTCCGGCGAACCCACCGTTGACCTGGTCCGCGAGGGCGCGCGGCGCGCGCAGGACGCCGCCTGCGACGTCGTAATCTCCCTTGGCGGCGGCAGCGTAATCGATGCCGGAAAGGCCATCGCTGCCATTGCAACCAACGGCGGCGAGCCGCTCGACTTTCTCGAGGTGGTGGGAAAGGGTCTTACCCTCGCTGTCCCGCCGCTGCCCTTCATAGCCGTGCCCACCACCGCCGGAACCGGCAGCGAAGTCACCCGCAACGCCGTGCTCGGATCAACCCAGCATGGCGTCAAGGCCAGCATGCGCAGCCCACTCATGCTGCCCCGCATCGCCTTGGTCGATCCTGAACTGACATACGCACTGCCGCCCTCAGTTACCGCCAGCACCGGCCTCGATGCCCTCACCCAACTCATCGAGCCGTACGTCAGCTCCCGTGCCAATCCCCTGGTCGATCCGCTTTGCGTCGACGGAATTCCGCGCGTCGCCGGAGCCCTGCGCCGTGCGTATCGTGACGGCGCGGACAAGCAGGCACGACACGACATGGCGCTCGCCAGCCTGTTCGGCGGCCTGGCCCTTGCCAACGCCGGGCTGGGCGTTGTGCATGGCTTCGCATCCCCGCTGGGTGGCTCATGGAAGGCTCCCCACGGCGCGCTCTGCGCTGCATTGCTGCCGCACGGCATGGCGGCCAACATCGTCGCATTGCGCGCCCGCGCTCCGCGGCATCCTGCGCTGCAACGCTACTCTGTCATCGCGCGCCTGCTTACCGGACGGGAGGATGCCGTCGCTGAAGATGGTATGGATTGGGTCCGCGCGCTTTGCCTCGACCTCGTCGTCCCGCCGCTGCGCGCCTGGGGAATCACCGCAGCCGATTTGCCCGCCGTAGTTGAAAACGCATCCCGCGCCAGCAGCATGAAGGCCAATCCCCTCCCGCTCACCGGCGAGGAATTGCTGGGCATCGTAACCGCGGCCCTGTAAGCCCGCTCATCGAACTCGCGCCCCGAACGATTCCAGCAGTTCGGATACCGGCCCGCGCGCCATTCCCTCCGCCGCACGATCGACACGAACGAATCGCATCACTCCCGGCGCCAGGTCGGGATGAAATTTCTGCGTGGGGCCATCCGTATACCCCAGCGCATACACCTTCATGTTCCAGGTGTCGATCATATCCACCCGGAATATTCCATTCCCCAGTTTGAATTCCGGCATCGGCGGCGCTTGGAATATTTCCGGCCTGGGAGGCGCGCTTTCCACCGGCTTCGATGGAGTCCCCGGCCCGAAAAAGCCCGGATTCCAGCCCGGCGATTGCTTCTTCTCCGCAAAGTGAACCAGGTAATAGGAGCCCCGTTTTGCCAGCACTGAAACCGTGTCATCGCCGCTCTCCACCACATCCGGCGCCGGTTCCATCTCCGTGAACGGAGCCTCCATCATGATCTGCTTCAGGAACCCCAGCCGCGCAGGCGACTCTCCCACCAACTCCCCTCCCACCGACCACCACAGAAGGAACCCGGGGTTGATATACGTTTCGCCATGGCTTGCATAGGCTCCCGCCATGGTCAGCGCCCAGTGGATCTCCACCACCTCCCGCGGACCAAGATTTCCCCACGCCAGCCCGTTGTTCCCCTCATACCCATACTCATCCACCACCACCGGCTTTCCGATCTTCCGCGCATCGAGCGCAATCTGTCCGGCCGCGCCGGAGTTGGTCGGCCACCGCTGCGCGGTTATGTCCTGCAAAATCACATGGTCGATCCAATGCTCCGAATTGTCGTAAAACCTCAGGCAGCAATTGTGGATTCCGAGAAGATGATGGTATGGATCCGTCGCTGCAACCAGCTCGCCGAGTTCCTTCCAGTTCTTCTGCGATCGAAATACGTCAAACTCATTGGCCAGGGTCCACCAGACATTCCGAAAAGCGCCGAACCGGGCCACAACATAGCGAAGATACATCTCGTCGTGCCGCGCATCCATTCCCGCAAATCCCCACTTGTCATACGGGTGGAACAGGATGATGTCAGCTTCTATGCCCAGCGCCTGCAGGTCCTTTAGCCGAGCCTCGTAATGTGCGAAGAACTCCGGATCGAAGCGATCCAGATCGAAGCGGCCATCCGCCGTCTTCGCATATGGGAAACGCGGCGGCTCGACATGATTGAATTTCATCCACTTCGGAAAAATCAGAAATCGAATCTTGTTGAACGGGGCTTTCCCGAGTGTCTCAAGTGTCCTGCTCTCTAGCGCGGGGTCGCGGTTCAGCCAGTTGTACAACGTCGTGCCCAGCGGGAAATACGGCGTCCCATCCGCATACGCGAAGTGGTACGTGTTCTTTATCTTCACCGGACCATGATTCGTCGGTCCGGGACGGCCAGCTGAGAAACTCCCCGACTTCCCGTCGAGTTGCGGATCGTTGGACGAGGTTTTGTAAGTCCACTCGCCCGTCTCCTCGGGCATGAACCGGATCTTCCAGGTTTGATTGCCGTCGTAGAAGCCATCCACCTCGAGTTGGCGATGTCCTGAAGAAAACCGGCAATGAAGTTGCACGTCGCCGAATGGATTGGCATGCGCAATAGTCGATCGCAACGAAATCTCTTCCACGCCCCACTGTTCAACGCGCTCCGTCCCGGCCATGCCCCACGCACCATGACAAATAAACAGAACTGCCGCGACGAAGATGGCTCCCTTGTGAATGCGCGAATTCCGTGGCACCAGTTGTTCCTCCTGTCGTCTACACAAGTGGGGAGAACTACCCTTTGTATCTGGCAGCGGAAGAACTCTTTAGATCGCGGCCGAAAAGAGCCTATCACGCGTTCCAGCGGCCCGCACGTCGCCCCCGTTATAATGGCCCCCTCGACAGTTCTCCCCAGCCTCATTCTCCTGCGCCGGTGAGGTCACCGCTTTGAAGACCTATCGCATTGCCACCATCCCCGGAGACGGCATCGGCAAGGAAGTTGTGCCTGCCGGACAACACGTGCTCCAGACCCTTGCCCGTGCGCTGAATCTTTTTCACATTGAATTCGAGGAGTTCGACTGGAGTGGCGACTACTACCGCCGACACGGAACCATGATGCCCCCAGATGGGCTTCACCTGTTGCGCGACAAAGACGCCATCCTGTTCGGGTCCGCGGGCGACCGGCACATTCCCGATCACATCACCCTGTGGGGCTTGCGGCTGAAAATCTGCCAGGGGCTCGATCAGTATGCCAACCTGCGCCCCGCGCGCATCCTTCCCGGTATCGATTCGCCCCTCAAGCACTGCGGGGCCCAGGACCTCGACTGGGTCATCGTTCGCGAAAATACTGAGGGCGAATATTCCGGCGCAGGCGGGCGCGTGCACCAGGGCCTGCCCATCGAAGCCGCAACCGACGTAGCTCTAATGACCCGCGCCGGGGTCGAGCGCATTCAGCGCTACGCCTTTCGCCTGGCGCAATCGCGTCCCCGCAGACACCTCACCGTGATCACCAAGAGCAATGCCCAGCGGCACGCGATGGTCATGTGGGACGAGATCGCCGCCGAGATAGCCGCGGAGTTCCCCGACGTCGCCTGGGACAAGGAACTGGTGGACGCTGCCACCGCCCGCATGGTCAACCGTCCTGAATCGCTCGACACCATCGTCGCCACCAACCTGCACGCCGACATCCTCAGCGATCTGGCCGCCGCGCTGGCTGGGAGCCTGGGCATCGCGCCTACGGCCAACATCAATCCCGAGCGCCGCACGCCCTCCATGTTCGAGCCCATTCACGGCTCGGCATTCGACATTGCGGGAAAAGGATGGGCCAACCCCATCGGCACATTCTGGTCCGCGGTCCTGATGCTGGAGCACCTGGGCGAATGCGCGGCTGCAAAACACCTGATGGCCGCCATCGAGTCCGTCACCGCCGACCCTGCGCTGCACACGCGCGACCTGGGCGGCAGT
Source organism: Occallatibacter sp. (assembly GCA_036502905.1). Taxonomy (GTDB): domain Bacteria; phylum Acidobacteriota; class Terriglobia; order Terriglobales; family Acidobacteriaceae; genus Telmatobacter. The sequence continues at coordinate 5,422 of DASXXV010000130.1, forward strand.
GCCACCACCGCCCAGGTTACCGGGGCTATCTGCGCGCGCATCAGCGAAGGTCCAGTGGGTGGTTGACGGGTGCATGCGTGCAAGGAAGGAGAGGTAACAGCGCCCGCTTACGCCCGCTCGCAGCTGCTGACCCATGGGTCAGTTGGCAGAAAGCCTGCGATTCACCGCCCCCATGAACCCCGTTGATGGATCCGAAGGAACCAATTCCCCGGCATGCACGCCGCTTGCCGGATTAGCCACCGCGTACGCCGGAAATTCCTTCCACTTCACTCCGTCCTTGTTGACGAACTGCAGAGCGAGATGATGGTTCTCGAACCACTTCTTGGCATCCGCGTTGATGGCCGCTGTCTGCTCCGGACCCAATCGGCCGGAGATGGCATTCAGATCGTTGCCAACCACCTTGAGCGCCTCGTCGCCCCCTTGCAGCTGCGCCACCCGATAGTGGTAATAGGCCGTCTTCTGATCCGCCGGCACCCCCACCATCCCGTCGCGCGACAGCAGTCCAAGAGCGACCGAAGATCTCCATTCACCCGCTTCCGACGCTTCCTTGAACAGCTTGGCAGTTTCCTGCGGCGATGCCGCCAGATCGGGATGCTTCACCAGAATGACCCCCAGCTGATGCATCGCTGCCACCATTCCTGCCCCGGCTGCTTCGCGCAGCAGCTTGACCGCTTGCTTGATCTCTCCGGCTTCCTTCTGCCGGTGCCACAGCAGGTTGGCAAGCTGGAATTCCGCGCGCGCATCGTGCAGCTTGGCTCCCGCCTGGTACCAGCGTTCCCCCGCCGCTTCGTCGCGCTCGACCCCCATGCCATTCATGTACATCTCCCCCAGGTAGCACGCCGCCATGCCGTCGCCCTGCTTGTACGCCTGCCGGAACAGGTCCTGGGCAAATGACGGGTCCTTCTTCACCCCGTCTCCCAGAAGGTACGCAACTCCCAGGTTCACCTTTGCGCTGATGAGTCCACTGGCCGCGGCGCGCTCATACCAGCGCACTGCCGTGGCTGCATCGCGCGTCACCCCGATCCCCACCTGGTAGAAGTACCCGATCTGCTTCTGCGCCCCGGGATCGCCCGCATTGGCCGCCTTTTCATACCAGTAGGCCGCCCGCTTTTCATCCTGCGCCACTCCCCGGCCCGCGAAGTAAGCCGCTCCCAGCTCCACCTGCTGCTTGATAGAGCCCCGTTGCGCATCCACCTGCAGGCGCGGGATGTCAGGATCGGATCCTCTTGCCACGATGGGCAAAGCGAGAAGTACGATGCCAAATCCAAGCGCAACGGAATTGCATACCAGAACGACACGCGCGGAAGCATGGCTTGCCACGGCTGCCACCTTTCGGTTGAATCTTGCGTTTCGGAGAAGGGTCCAATGCGGCGTCTGCTCGTCGTGCTAGACGCCTTGATTTGCCTGCAGGTTATCAGCGCAAATCCTGCAAAATCCGGGGGTTGAACGGTCCAAAACGCAGGGATAGCAGCCTCATCGTGCCGCTCGTCCTGAGGACATCGCCCCTCGTCACAAATCGCTCTCGCGCAACCAAGTGTGACGACCGGTAGCATTTCTGCCGCGAGTGACAGGACCCGCAGTTTCGCCTTCTTAAGTCAAGCCGTTTTCAATGGCTCGCGCGCCGGTGTATTCTGGCACCCCCGAACCCCGATCGCTGGAGACTCCCATGATCGTTGAGCTCAAAGTCGAGGATCTCTAGCCTCCTGTCCCCTAAGTTCGCACCATATTCAAACTTGTCATCCTGAGCCGAATTTGGCGCACCTCGTGCGACAAATGAAGTCGAAGGATCCGCGGTTGCTTTTCAAAGCACTTCGGGGACAACTTCTAGCGCCAATCAGAAATAAACCCGGCCCCCCGCCTTGGCGTGACCGCAAGGTCTAAGGTGGGCGACGAGGTAGTTCCTTCGAACTCCGCCCCCTGACCTCCATGCAACCCGCCGCGAAACGACCCTCTCTGACGCTGGTATGTGCGCATCGCCTTCTACCGGAAACGGACCTTCCCATCCGACCATCGCCCGCGGGGTGCAGCCCGAACTCGAACTCGATGGCGCTACGCCACACTTCATGGCCCAGCGTCAGCCGCAGTTCCTTTCGCGCCGATCGAAAAACGCCCAAGGCGTCATCGGCGGCGCTGCACTTGCGGGAGCAGCGGCCCTGGGCGCCGTCGCCCTGGCTGCCGCGGCGGCGTCTGCCACATGGCGGATACGTGCCCGCCGCCTGCGCGGCAAGACCGTCCTCATCACTGGCTCGTCCCGGGGATTGGGCCTGGCCTTGGCCGAGGAGTTCAGCTGCCGCGGCGCCCGCATCGTGCTCACCGCCCGCGATCCCGAAGAGCTGGACCGCGCGCGCAGTCTCCTGCTCGACCGGAAATTCGACAAAGGCCCCCATCAATTGCTGGTCCTCCCTGCCGACCTGCGCAATCCCGCGGAAGTCGAGGCCCTCGTAGAGCGCGTGACCGGGACGTGGGGACAAATCGACATCCTGGTCAACAATGCCGGCATCATCACCGTCGGACCGGTTGAAAACCAGTCCCTCCAGGATTTTCGCAACGTGATGGACGCCAACTTTTTCACCGGCCTGCACTGCACGCTCGCCGTGCTCCCCCAGATGCTCGCGCGGAAAAGCGGCGCCATCGTGAATATCGCATCCATCGGCGGAAAAGTGGCCGTGCCTCACCTCCTGCCTTACACCGCCAGCAAGTTCGCGGAAGTGGGATTCTCCCAGGGCCTTCATGCCGAACTCCGCCACAAGGGCGTGCACGTCCTCACCGTGTGCCCGGGACTGATGCGCACCGGCTCGCATGTCAACGCGCTGTTCTCCGGCCAGGCGGAAAAAGAATACCGCTGGTTCGCAATGGGCGCCGCCACCCCCGGAGTTGCCGCCGGCGCGCAGCACGCCGCGCGCAAGATTGTGCGCGCCCTCCTCGCCAAAGAAACGGAAATCGCCATCACCCCGCAGGCCATTCTTGCCTCGCGCCTCGCGCAGGTCGCGCCGGAACTCACCAGTCGCGTCATGAGCGCGGTGAATCAAATCCTTCCGGAACCTTCCGCAGACAAATCAGCGCCCGTTCGCGGAATGGAAGTGCGCGCCCTGGAACCCATTCCCGCCCGGAGCATCGGATGGTCCGCCGCCCGTCGCTACAACGAGGCCGATGGCGCCGGAGTCAAGGCATGAACGAACCCACCACGAATTAGCGCAGAGTCGGCAGGAACAGCGGCATGCAGCACAGGCCGAAACTTCCCAATCGGCGGCAACGCTCCTGCAATCACAATCCGACACTGACGTGTTAACAGGCCCTGGAACGGAGACCTCGAACATGAAGCCTGATGATCCCAGCCGCACAGCCCTGATGATCGCCCGGCAACGAGCTGCTCATCAGGTGCTCGATCATGGCTCAATCCTCTATGACCCATTTGCCTTGAAGATTCTGCATGAAAACGAAAAGGACGTGCTTCAATTCGCGAACCAACACCCCTTGGCCAGCATCGGACGTCTGTTCACCGCCGCGCGAAGCCGGATTGCGGAAGAT
>DASXXV010000131.1:0-7485 GCA_036502905.1 Occallatibacter sp.
AACTCATTGATTCCATGGTGGGCGCTGCAGGATTCGAACCTGCGACTTCCACCGTGTGAAGGTGGCACTCTACCGCTGAGTTAAGCGCCCGCAAAGGGAGGCATCGGGACGGGCGTCCCGTAAGATAGAGTAACACCAGCAGGGAGACCGGCCAAACCCGTCATCGCAATCCAGTTGCGACGGTTGCGGCATGTTCCGTGCCCTTTTGCGCATGATTTTTCGATTTCGACCCGTTTGGCCCAAAGGCCCCAAACTCCCGCGTCTGACTGGCCCGGAACCGCTCTTTGCATCCTGGGGTGGATGGACCGGTCTTGGTCCGTGGAGTGGAGGCGAGTCTTCCTGCACGGGAGAGGCAGCGCTGGGCCGCCTGACGGGACCCCAGATTGCTTCTAATCCCGGTATGCGTTTGCCGCGCGAAAGAGGGGATAGCGGGAGCCAAATCCCGCCCGGAATTCAGCCCATGGTGGCCCGCTTGGACGCCAACCAGGCCGGAGACGAAAGTAACCGCATTCCGAGCGGTTTATCTCCCCAGCGGGGTGCAAATTCCAGCCCCGAAAGTGCCGCAAAACCGCAACCTTCTGACGAGGACGGTGTTCCAGAGGATATGGCGACGCTCGTTCTGGACAAAGCGGCCCTGGGACAAGGCCTGGCAGTCAGGCCCGACCCGGAAACCGAACGCTTGGCAGTCGACCGGCATTTTGCCGCCTCCGACCCGGCCAGCGATGCCGCCATCATGCTCCGCGTGGCTGCAGGCGATGAATCGGGATTCAATTTTCTCGTCCAGAAGTACCATCGGGCCATGGTTCACTTCCTGTTCCGGATGGTGCACACCCAGGCGGTAGCTGAGGAATTGGCGCAGGAAGTGTTCCTGCGGGTGTACCGCTCGCGCGAAAGCTACCGGGCGGAGGCGAAGTTTACGACGTGGTTGTACCGCATCGCTACTAATTTGGCGGTAAACTACGCGCGCGATACAAAGCATGAGCGGACGGCGCAGAATGTCTACCTGGACGTTCCCGACGAGGAGACGGGAACCACGCCGGAGGTGGCCGACGACGAGCCCACAGTGGAACAGCGCCTGCTCCGCGACGAGCGCATGGCGGCCATCCGCAAGCACGTGGTGGCCCTGCCCGAGCGGCAGCGCATGGCGGTGCTCATGCACAAGTACCAGGGGTTGGATTACCGGCAGATCGGTGAGGTGCTGAAACTCAGCGAGTCGGCGACCAAGTCGCTGCTGTTTCGCGCCTACCAGACGCTTAGAGAGAAACTGAAGGATTTCGTCTAACCAGGTGAGTCGGTAAACGCCGGAGGGGACCGGCAGGAATCGGGGTGGAAGTGATGGAGACCAAAAAGAACATCTGCACGGAGTTGGAGGAGAAGCTGGCAGACCTGCTTCTCGATCCCTCGGCCGTGCCTGAAAACGTAACTATTCACGTTGCCGGCTGTGAATCCTGCCAGCAGCAACTCGAGGAGTTGCGCGCCACCATGGCCCTGATGGACACCTGGGAGGCTCCGGAGCCGAATCCGTACTTCATGACCCGGTTTCAGGCGCGGCTGGAGGAAGAGCGCCGCGCCCAGCCGGCGGGTTGGGCGGCGCGGCTGGTTAACCGCGTTCGCGCGCGCGTTCTCTACGGTCCGCAGCTTCATGCACGTCCGCTGGCCGCCATGGCATTGACGGTTCTGCTCATCCTGGGAGGCGGAGCTTACCTGGGAGTCACGAACTGGGAGCAGCAAGCGCCGCCTTCGCACGAAGCAGCCGTAGTTGGCGACCTGGAGACACTGGATAACAATGCCCAGTTGCTGGATCAGCTGGAAGACATCACGCAGCCGGCGGATGCGCCGGATGACGATTTGAATACCAACTGAGGGACAATGCGGTTTTTAGAAGGGCACGGCTCGTCGTGCCGGAACCAGGATGAACGCCGGTTTTAGCCACGGCAAGGAAGCTCGGTAGTTTCGGGATCAGTATTAAGCAAATTGGAAACGTCAGGTTGGGGTGAACATGAGAGGCATACGCAAGTCGGACACGTGGCGCCGGGCAGCTCAGGCTGCCGCGCTGGGAAGCGTCTGGCTGGCTGCCTCGTTTGCCCACGGTCAGCATAATCAGCATCCGGCGCCGCCGCCGGCTCCGAGGCAGGCCCCGGCGCCCCATTCCCAGGCGTCGCATCCCCCGCAATACGAGCCCCGCCTGCAGCAGCGGCCGCAGCCATCTCATCCGGAGACGTCTCATCCGCAGCAGCCATACCAGGCTCGTCCGCAGCAGTACCAGCCCCGCCCCGCCGCACCCTCGAACCCACAGGCCCGGCCCTATGTTCCGCCCCAGGGCCATACGCCGGCGCCGCAGGGCTTCGTTCCACAGAACAATGGACGGCCGGTGTACCCGGGTCCGCCCTACTTAGGCCCGAACACGCCGCGGCCCCCGTATAAAGGCTATCCCACTCCGAACAATGCTCCGCCGGGCCACCTGGGTTCGTTTCTGAACAAGAATCGCAATGTTCCGGTGCAGGACCAGGAAAAGATGCTGCGCAGCGATCCGGCGTTCAACAAGCTCCCGCAGGGACAGCAGCAGCGCCTGATGCAGCAGTTCAGCAATGTAAATCGGCTGCCGGAGCAGCAGCGGGAGCGGCGCCTGGCGCGCGCCGAAAATCTGGAACGCCTGCCGGCCGAGGACCGCATGCATATCAATCGCTCGGCGCGCGAGTGGACGACGCTTCCCCAGGACCGCCAGGCGATTATGAAGAACGCCTTTCGTGATTTACGCTCGGTGCCGCCCGATCAGCGCAGCATGGTGCTGAACTCCAGCCGGTACCAGAGCCAGTTCACGCCCCAGGAGCGGGGAATCCTGGGCGATCTGCTGCGCGTGGAGCCGTACGAGCCGCCGAAGTAAAGCGGCTTGTAGCTTCTAACCGCTGGCTTCCAGCTATTGCACGCCGAATCCAAAGGATCGTTCAGCGCCGTAAGAATTGAACCCGGGTGCCCCCAGGTCTCGCTTCTGAGACCTGAATCTACCGCACCAAATTTAGTGCGCCTCGACCGGCGTCTTTAGCCGGATATCCCGGGACGACGCGCCCACCTGGATTTCAAAGGTGCCTGGGTCCATCGTCCAGTCCTTCTTGTCCGGGCTCCAGTAGGAAAAGGCCGAACGGTCCAGCGAGAACTCCAGCGACCTGGTCTCGCCGGGCTGCAGTTCCACCCTTTTGAAAGCCTTCAACTCGTGTACGGGTCGATCGATCCTGGAGTGGCCGTCGTGCACATAAACCTGGACGACCTCAGCACCCGCTCGTACCCCGGCGTTACGCACCTTGACGCTGAAATTCCATTGCGCGGCAAGGCCGGCGTTCTCGGACAGGGTAACTTTCAAGTCGCTGTAATCGAACGTGGTGTAGCTGAGTCCGAAACCGAAGGGGAACTGCGGCTCTACGTTCCTGGTGTCGTAGTATCGATAGCCGACGTAGATGCCCTCTGAGTATTCGGTCTTCAGATCCTTTCCGGGATAGGTGGCGGCGGCCGGCGAGTCTTCGAATTTTTTGGGCAGGGAAACGGGTAGCTTGCCGGAGGGATTGGCGCTGCCAAAGAGGATGGCCGCGATGGCATTGCCGCCTTCTTGGCCGCCGTACCACATGTCCAGCAGCGCCGGGGTCTGGTCGATCCACTTGGCCATCGTCACCGGGTCGCCCGTGTTCAGCACCACAACGGTGTGCGGATTGGCCTTCTCGACGGCCTGGATCAACTCGTCCTGGCCGGCGGGCAGGTCCATAGTTTTCACATCGAAGCCTTCCGACTCGTTCTTGAAGTAGCGGCCGACCACCACAATCGCAACATCGGCATTCTTGGCAATGTCGACGGCTTCGGCGAGCGCTTTCGCGCGCGCCTCGGGCGTGTCCTGATTCGACTTTGGTGCCTCATCTTCGCCCTCCATGCCCATGCCCAGCGCGTACATCACTTTCACACCGCTCCCGGCTTTTTCCTTGATTCCATCCAGCGGCGCGACCGCCGATTTGGGCCGCACCAGCGAACTGCCGCCGCCGCCGGTGCGCGCTACTGCCGCGTTTGGCCCGATCACCGCGATGGACTTGATCTTTGTGGAATCGAGCGGCAGGAGTCCGCCTTCATTCTTCAGCAGGACGATGCCCTCGGTCGCGCCCTGGAGGGCGATGGCGCGCTGCTCCGGCGTGTCCACCTCGCCGCCAGCCCCTACCGCATCCGGATGGTGCTGATCGAAAAGTCCGCTCAGGAAGATGACGCGCAGGATGCGGCTCACGTTGTCGTCGAGGCTGGCCTGGGAGATGTGCCCGGCCTTGATCTCGGCCAGAACCTTGTCTTTCTCGAGCCACATTCCGCTGTTGCCGCTCATGATGGTGCGCGGGCTGGAGAGCATCGCTTTCGCGGGCGGGCCGCCAGGCATCTCCAGATCCATCCCAGCGTTCACGGTGGGGGCGGTCGAATACGTCGATCCCCAGTCGGAGATAACCAATCCCTTAAACCCGAATTCCTTCTGCAGTACATCCTTCAGCAGGTAGGAATTTTCGGCGCAGTACCTGCCGTTCACCTTCTCGTATGCGGACATCACGGTCCAAACGCCCGCTTCCTGGACGCCAGCCTTGAACGCCGGCAGGTAGATCTCGTGTAGCGTGCGCTCGTCGATCTTCTCGTCCAGACGGTGGCGCTCGAACTCCTCGTTATTGGCGGCAAAGTGTTTCAGCGAAGGGATCACGCCTTCTGCCTGGACCCCCTTGATGTAGGCGACCCCCATGCGCGCAGAGAGATACGGATCTTCCCCATAGCCCTCGAAGTTGCGTCCCCAGAGGGGCACGCGGTTGATGTTCACCGTGGGGCCGAGGATCATGTCGCGCCCCAGCGCTTTGACCTCCTGCCCGATAGCGTGGCCTTCGCGCTCCACCAGGTCCGTGTCCCATGTGGAAGCCATCGCCACTCCGGACGGGAAGGAAGTGGAGAGAACCTTGGGGGTATTGGCGGCATTGGTTACTGCGGAGCTGCCATACCACGCACGCACCCCCATGGGCCCGTCCGCCATTTTGATTGCCGGGATGCCGAGGCGCTCGATGGGCATCGATTCCATCCAGCCGGAGCCGGCCAGCATGGAGGCCTTCTCTTCCAGCGTCATGCGGCCCAGAAGATCGCTCACCCGCTGCTCCACCGGAGTGCCCGGATTTCTGTACGGAGCGTCGGCAGGGATAGGCAACTGGGCGGAGAGAAAAAGGGTGGACAGTGCGCAACCCGCCAACAGCGTCGCAGTCCGGGTACGGCAGTCTGGTTGCATTGTTATCGCTCCGGCGCCCGACGTGAATGCCATCGGGAGTCGCGGGAATGTTAGAAGATGCCGCTCCGCGGGTTCAAGTTGAAGGCGCTCGAATCAGGGGATTGCTGTCCCGTTCTGGACCGCTTGGCATCGATGGCTGCGCCCGTACTTGAAACGTTCCTGCCTCTCATGCACCATTCAGGGGACCCCCTTTGTTCTCGAGTAAACGTCAGTATCCCGGGTCGAAATGTTCGGTTTAACACCGAACATCGTGTCTGGAGCCGAGTTCCAGACCTGGCGTTCCAGACCTGGTGTTGTAATCGTGGTTCTGCTCCGATCCCGAAACGTGACCGGACTGAGACGCCTGCGCCGCTCGCGGGCGCTCTCGCTCGCGTAAAAGCGCAGGTTACAATTGGACAAGATCCCCCATCCAATTTCTGAATGGTTGACGGCGGTCAAGTCACATCTAAAGGTAGAGTGTCACTTTTCTACATGAGGCATTTTGCATTTCTTTTTTTTGCAGCGCTTATCCCTGGGTCGCTCGTCGCCGAGATGGGATGCCCCGCGAATGTGAAGGCCATTCCCATTCATAAGATCAATCAGCGCCAGATGGTGGTCGGCGTGTCGATCAACCACTCCGGGCCCTATGATTTTCTTCTGGATACGGGAACGCAGATGACAGTCGTCGATCTGTCTCTGGCAGCCGACCTTCAGTTGACGGCCACCGGAAACGCCAATGTTGCGGGCGTCAGTTTTCAAGGTCCGGCGCTGTACGCAGAGCTGGGCCGTCTCCAGGTGGGCGATCACGTGACCACCAAACAGGGCGTGCTGGTCTACAACATGAAGAACGTGCAGAGAGCGGGATTTGCCGTTCGCGGCCTTCTCGGGGAGGATTTCCTCTCGCGCTTCGATGTGCTTATCAACAACTCGGACAATGTGCTGTGCATCGACGATACGGGTGCCATGCTGGAACGCATCAACGCGAAGCGAGCTCCGATCGGTTCAGCCGCCGGCACTGCCCGCCGTCCATCGCATATCACCGCTGAGCCCTGAGCAGCGGCTGCCACTTGTGCGGCCATTGCCGCGTTGCATGCGGATCTCCGCTGCCGAAGCCGCCCCATCGACCCCCTAAGCTAAAATAGAAGTCAGGCCCAAAGCCAATTCTTTTAGCGCCTTCAGCGCGCGACCCAGCAAGGAGCTTTACTTCTATGGCGATTCCCGCCACTCAAATGCGCCCGGGCATGATTATCAAGCACAACGATCAGCTCCATCTGGTTTTCAAGGTCGAGCACCGCACCCCCGGCAACCTGCGCGCGTTCATTCAGGCCAAGCTGCGCAATCTGCGCACCGGCGCCATGTTCGAGCACCGCTTCCGTTCCGCCGACGCCATCGAAAAAGTGGTCGTGGATGAAGTCTCCATGGAGTATCTCTATAACGACGGCGACGACTACTACTTCATGAACCCCGAAAATTACGAGCAGACGGTTTTGAAGTCTTCAACCCTGGGCGATGCGGTGGAGTACCTGACAGCCAACCTGCAGATCAAGGTCAGCTACTTCGACGGCCAGGCTGTCGGCATCGATCTCCCGTCCTTCGTGGAGCTCACGGTTGTCGAAACCGAGCCCGGCCTGAAGTCGGCCACCGCCTCCAGCGTGACCAAACCGGCCAAAACCGAGACCGGCCTGGTAGTCCAGGTGCCGGCGTTCATTAACGAGGGCGAGAAGATCCGCGTGGATACCAGCGAAGGAGCCTACCTGAGCCGCGCGTAACTCGATTCAGCCGAATGCGGACGGGCGCCCTGCCGGGGCGCTCGTTTTTATTTCGAGCAATGACGGGCAGGTGATGGCATATTGGATAATGCGGCCCAGCGGCCGCAGCAGCTCCGCCTGAGAATTCCCATCCAGGAGCCTCCCCATGCCTGTACCCGCCTGTATCGCGCAAGCCGCCGAAGACTATCGCTATAACAACGGCTTCCTACTCCGATCGGTCGAGGACCTGTCGCCCGACGAGTGGGTCAAGCGCCCGAGCGATATCTGCAACCATGTCGCCTGGATCGTGGGGCACATCATCTGGGCGCGGACGGCGGTAGTCGGCCGATTGGGAGGTGAGAAGTGGTCGGCGCCCTGGCTGGGGTTGTTCGCCCGCGGCGCCAAGCTGGAAGAGGGGGCCGCTTATCCTTCGTCCAACACCCTGCTTGATGCCTGGAAGGAGGTCGGGGCCGTGCTCGG
>DASXXV010000132.1:0-42412 GCA_036502905.1 Occallatibacter sp.
CCATATTCGCGTTTGCCATTCGGCGCCGAATGATGGCAGGCGAGATTCAGGTTGGCTTTTCGGCTTGCATCCGGCACCCAGATACAATAGAAAGATGGAGTTGTGCGCCCAACCGGAAGAGCTTCCGGAATCTGCCACATCTAAGGCGGTCTGCCCCGCATGAGGCGATTCTTCCGGCTACTGGGGTTCGGGCTGCCGTATTGGCTGCACTGGTTCCCCGGGGTGCTCCTGCTGGCGGCGGTGGGCCTGCTGGATGCGCTGCGGATGGCGTTCTTCGTGCCGATTCTGGGCGTCGTCCTCAAGCCCCGCAATCCCTCCAGTGCACTGCCGCTGTTTCCGTTCGCTCCCCCGCAATGGCAGTTCGACATGCATCACCTGATACCGTCCTGGCTGCATATGCATAACGCCTGGACGGTGGTGGCGTTTGCGCTGGTTTCGTCAACCATCATCAAGGGCATCTGCGACTATACCGGGACCTACCTGGTGAACTATGCGGGCTTCGGCCTGGTGACGGATATGCGCAATCACCTGTACGAAGCGATCATGCGGCGGTCGATCAGCTTCTTCCATCGCCATCCCACCGGGACCATTCTCTCGACGCTGATAAACGACGTGGACCGGGTGCAGGTGGCGGTGAGCTCGGTGCTGGGCGATTTTCTGCAGCAGTTCTTTACATTTGTGGCCACGGTGGCGCTGGTGGTTGCACTGGGGGGCCGGCTGAGCTGGGCGCTGGTGTTGTTTATCCCCGTGGTGATTACCTCGGCGCGGCGCATAGGCCTCTCGGTTCGCACCCGGACCCGCACCGGCCAGGACAAGCTGGCGGAGATCCAGAACATCCTTCACGAGACGGTGACGGGGAATCGCATCGTGAAGGCATTCAACACCGAACTGTGGGAGATTCTTCGCTTCAAGCGGGCGGCGCGGCGGCTGTTCCGCGCCAACCTGCGCAGCGTGCGCATCCAGTCGATCAGTTCGCCGTTGATGGATACGATCGGGTCGGTGGCGATCGCGTTGCTGCTGTGGATCGGGCGCAACGAAATCCAGCATGGACGGATGACAGCCGAGGTCTTCATCACGTTCATCATCGCGTTATTCAAGCTGTACGATCCGGTCCGCCGCTTTGCGTTCTACTACAACAGCTTCCAGCAGGCCATGGGGGCGTCGGTTTCGATCTTCGCGTTCCTCGATGTGAAGGACGACGTGAAGGAGAAGGCGCACGCCGCGACCCTGCACCGATTCCAGTCCTCGATCCGACTGGAGGACGTGGGATTCAGCTACTCGAGCGAGGAAGGCGAACACCAGATCCTGCACAACGTGGACCTGGAGGTGAGGTCCGGCGAGGTGGTTGCGCTGGTGGGGCCGAGCGGGGCGGGCAAGTCCACCCTGGTGAATCTCATTCCGCGCTTCTTTGACGTGACATCGGGGCGCATTCTGATTGATCACAAGGATATTCGCGACCTCACGCTCTCCTCGCTGCGGAGACAGGTTGCGCAGGTGACGCAGGAGACGATTCTGTTCAATGACACGGTGCGGAACAACATTGCCTACGGGCAGCCGGACGTAAAGGCCGAAGTGGTGGAGGAGGCGGCGCGCAACGCCCTGGCGCACGACTTCATCCGGAGGATGCCGCAGGGCTACGACACGGTGATCGGCGAGAAGGGATTCCGGCTTTCCGGCGGGGAGCGGCAGCGGATCGCCATCGCGCGGGCCATTTTGAAGAACGCGCCCATTCTGATTCTTGACGAAGCGACTTCGTCGCTGGACGCGGAAAGCGAATCGCTGGTGCAGGAGGCTCTTGGGAACCTGGTGCAGGGCCGGACGGTGATCGTGATCGCGCACCGGCTGGGCACGATTCGCCGCGCTAATCGCATCGCGGTTCTGGAGGACGGCCGCATCACGGCGATCGGGACGCACGAGGAACTGCTTTCGAATTCCCCCACCTACCAACGGCTGTACCAACTGCAGTTCATGGATGCGCCCGAAGCGCGCGTCGCGCAGCAACTCGAACCGGAGGCAGGCCTGCACGATCAGCAGCTTCTGGAGCCGGCTCTCTCAGGGGAGGCAGAAGAATAGCAAGATGCCCATTTACTCGATGACCGGTTTTGCGCGGGTTCAAGTGCGCGTTCCAATTGGCGATCAGGATCAGCTCAGCTACACCCTCACGATCAAGAGCGTGAATCACCGTTTTCTGGACATACAGTTGCGGTTGCCCTCGGGGCTGGACGCGCTGGAGATGGAACTGCGCCGCCTGCTGAAGGAGCACCTGGTGCGGGGCCACGTGGAGGTGATGCTTTCGCTGGATCGCGGCACGCAGCAGGTGGCGGGTTACAATCGCGAGCTGGTTTCCGGATACCTTGCGGCGTTCAACGCGGCGCGCGATGAGCACAGGCTCGATGGCCAACCGGATCTAAATGCGATTCTTCGGCTGCCGGGCGCGCTGCAGGGCGACGGCCGCGGCAACGGCGAGGAAGAAGGGGCGGCCCTGACGGAGAGCGTGCAGCAGCAGATGGTGCCGCTGCTGCGCGAGTTGAAGACCATGCGTGCCCGGGAAGGCGAGGCGCTGGACGGGATTTTGCGGGCATCGCTGGACCGTCTGGCGGAAGCGGTGGGGGGCGTGGCGTTGCTGCGGCCAGAAGTGGAGCAGCGCTACCAGGAACGGCTGACGCAGCGGCTGATGGCGGCCACCGGGACGGAATTCAACCGGCAGCGGCTGCTTGAGGAAGTAGCGGTACTGGTGGATCGCAGCGACATTGCGGAAGAGCTGGCGCGCATGACGACGCACATCGGGCACTTCCGCGAGTTGCTGGCCGCGAGCGGCGAGGTGGGCAAGAAGCTTGATTTTCTGCTGCAGGAAATGAACCGCGAAGCCAACACGTTATTGTCGAAGACCGGCGGGGTAGGAGGTAAGGGGACGCGGATCACCGAACTGGGGCTGGCGATGAAGGCGGAAATCGAAAAAGCCCGCGAGCAGATTCAGAACGTAGAGTAAAACAGCTACCAGCTTCTAGCCTCTAGCTTCTTCTTGCTGGAGCCAACTACGGTGACTCACCGAGGAAGAGCTAGAAGCCAGTAGCTAGAAGCCAGAGGCTCAAAGAAACGTGGCAGGGATTCTTTTCATTATTTCGGCGCCGTCGGGATCGGGCAAAAGCACATTGGTGAGCGAACTTCGCAAGCAGGTGAGCGGGGTGGACTTTTCGATTTCATGGACGACGCGCTCGCCGCGCGGGTCAGAGGAGCATGGGCGGGAGTATTACTTCACCACGCGGGCGGAGTTCGAACGCATGGTAAAGGAGGGCAAGTTCCTGGAACACGCGGAGGTGTTCGGGCATGGCTACGGCACCGCCCGACAGTCGCTCGAAGAAGCGCGCAAGCAAGGCCACGACCTGATCCTCGACATCGATGTACAGGGAGCCGAGCAGGTGCGGCGCGCGGTGCCGGAGGCGGTGAGTGTGTTCGTGATGCCTCCGGACCCCAAGATGCTGCGCACGCGGCTGCGCAACCGGAGCCGCGCCGAGGGCCAGGTGAACGAGGCGGAGCTTTACCGGCGGCTTAGCGAGGCCAGCAAGGAAATCGAGAAATACCGGGACTATACGTACGTCCTGGTGAACGACATTCTTGACCGGGCGGTGGCTCAACTTGAAGCAATCGTGCTGGCTGAGAGATACTATCGCAACAGCGAACCGATTGCATTTCGCTCTCGTCGCGTGCTGGAAGTGGCGGCCGCCTGCCGCCAGACCAACTCGCAGGAAAGGCTCAAACCGGTGCTGGAGGCATTTGGGATCCTTCATCCCAGCGGCCAACAGCAATTGAACTTCGACGAGGAACCAGATGACGATTGAAACCACGTTCGATTCGAACTACCGCAAAGTCCTTGTGGCCGCTCGCCGGGCCCGTCAGTTGCAGAACGGATCGCAAGCGCTCGTTCCCACCCACTCCACCAAGGCTTGCCGGATCGCGCAGGACGAAGTGGAAGCCGGCAAGATCGCGTACGTCAAGAAGGACATACCTGTCGTCAAGCCTCTGGTAGATGAGGGTGGACTGCCGATTATCGGCAGCTAGTGGACAGTGAACAGAATCAGTGAACAGTGGAGAGTGCACAGAATCGATGAGCCGCTGGGGCTGATTTGGCCGGCATAGATTCAAGTAGGGCATCAACGGGCGCATTGGGGCGCTCTGCATAAACTAGAATCCATCGTCCCACCTCGACGTGAAGCCGTGGTGGGATTTGTTTTTTGTGCGACCTACGTGAATTCGCCCCGATTCGCCTGGTGGGATTTTTTCGCGAGTTGGCGCCGCTTGGCGACATGGCAAGCCGGCCGGTTCGCGGTTAACCCTGCTCGCTGTCCAGTTTCGATTTACAATCGAGCCATGCGAATCACGGTAGGCGTATCGGGCGGGATCGCCGCGTACAAGGCGGCGGAGCTGGTGCGGGAACTGCAGCGCCAGGCGCTCGAAGTGCACGTGGTGATGACGGAGGCGGCGACCCGGTTTGTGCAGCCGCTGACCTTTGCCGCGCTTTCCGGGCACAAGGTGATTACGGGGTTGTGGGACGGGGCCGACACGGCGCAGGGAGATTACGACTCCTCCATCGAGCATATCGGCGAGGCGCAGTGGACCGAGGCCCTGGTGGTAGCTCCGGCTACGGCGAATATTCTGGCCAAGTTTGCCCACGGGATAGCGGACGATTTTCTGACCACGATGTACCTGGCTACGCCGGCGCCGGTGCTGGTGGCTCCGGCGATGAACGTGAACATGTGGGAGCATCCAGCCACCCAGGCCAACCTGGAAACGCTGCGGCAGCGAGGCGTGCGCGTGATTGAACCGGGGAGCGGGGAGCTGGCGTGCGGCATGGTGGGCGCGGGCCGTATGGCGGAGCCCGAGGCGATTGCCGATGCGGTGCTGAACGCGCTGGGACGGCGTCATGACATGGCGGGCGAGGTGGTGCTGGTGACAGCCGGCGGGACGCGGGAGGCGCTGGACCCGGTGCGCTTTCTGGGCAATCGCTCCAGCGGCAAGATGGGCTATGCGCTGGCCGAGGCGGCGCAGTCGCGCGGGGCGAAGGTGATTCTGGTGAGCGGGCCCAGCGCGCTTTATGCGCCTTCGCATTGCGAAGTGGTGAAGGTGACGACCGCCGAGGAAATGCGCAAGGCGGTGCTGGAGCGTATGGGCGCTGCGACCATGGTGATCAAGGCGGCGGCGGTTGCCGATTACCGGCCGGTGAACGTGTCGGAGCAGAAGCTGAAGCGAACCGGGCCGCTCACGCTGGAGCTGGCGCCGACCGAAGACATCCTTGCGGAAGTGGTGCGGCGACGCCATCCGGGGCAGCTTATCGTCGGGTTTGCGGCCGAAACCGAGAACCGCATGGAGAACGGTCGCGCCAAGCTGATGCGCAAGGGGGCCGACGCCATCGTGGTGAACGATGTGGCAGGGAACGATGTGGGCATCGACGCGGACTACAATGCCGCCACGTTTCTTACTCCGTCCACCGCGATCGAGTTGCCGCAAATGACCAAGCGGAAGCTGGCCGACCGCATCCTTGATGAAATCGTGGCATTGCGTCGCCCCAGGCCGCTGATGATGGAAATCGAAGGCGTGTCGCCGCAGGACGAAGTTCTGAGCCAGTCGGCGGCGCCCTCGGCAGCGCGCCGGCAGTTGATTATCGAATAAGCGTATGCCTGCCATGGATGCAACTCTCAGGAATGCTCTGTTGGCGCGGTTGCGCTTCTACCGCGATATCGGGGTGACGGATCTGTATCGGCGGCCGGTCGATCCGGAGTTGGTGGCGCAGTTCAAGAACGATGCTTTCTCCCAGGTCTCAGAAGCGAAACCTGGGGCACCCGCCAAACATGGTGCACCCGGTCTAACCCAGGTCTCAGAAGAGAGACCTGGTGCACCCATTTCCGAGATTATTATTAAGGCGACAAGCTCGATAGAAGAAGTTGAGGAGAGCGAGACCATTCCAGTCCGTAAGCCGATTTCTGCTCCGCCGCCCGCTGTGATTCATGAGATCAAACCCGCAGATAAGGCGGCGGCGCTGCGCCTTATTCGGGAAGACCTGGGGGAGTGCACGCGCTGCGGGCTGCACAAGGGCCGCAACCAGCTGGTGTTTGCCGACGGATCGGCGAATGCGCGGTTGATGTTCGTGGGCGAAGGGCCGGGCGCGGATGAAGATGCGCAGGGACTGCCTTTTGTGGGCCGCGCGGGGCAATTGCTGAACAACATGATCACGGCGATGGGACTGCAGCGCGAGGATGTCTACATCGCCAACGTGGTGAAGTGTCGGCCGCCGGGGAACCGCACGCCGGAGCCGGAAGAGGCGAATACGTGCTCGCCGTTCCTGTTCCGGCAGATCGACGTGGTAGGGCCGCAGGTAATCGTGGCGCTGGGCGCGACGGCGGCGACGTACCTGCTGGGCCAGCGGCAACCGCTGGCGGGTCTACGCGGACGGGTGCACGCATTCCGGGGCACGAAGCTGATCGTGACCTATCACCCGGCGTTCCTGCTGCGCGATCCGCGGCAGAAGAAGGAAGCCTGGGCAGACCTGCAGATCGCCATGCGGGAACTGGGGCTGAAGGCGCCCAGCCGCGGGTAACAGGAAAGCCGGTTCACACCCGGAAGCGGGTTCACACCCGGCAACGGGTTCACACCCGGCAGCGGGTTCACAGCAGGAGACGTGTTCACAGGGGCTGTGGAGGCTGTGGAGAGCCCCGGCGTAACTGACAGATTCCGCAGGCGGCCGGTGGGCAGTTCACAGTTGTTCGAAGGCTGTGCGTGCGTGAGTTTTGCGGACGGAAAGCTTTGATCCTGAATAGTTTACTAGCTTCATCACATCTTCGCAGCTCAAATTCGAGGGAAAAGATTGGGGTAGCTCGTATCGGTTGCCGCGACGCGGCTGCGGCGGAGGTTTGCGAACGCTGAGGATGCCGCGAATGTTTTCCAGCATGTATTCGACGGCAGCGGAGATGGAGGTATTGTTTTCGGCAGCCCAGATGCGCGCTTCGCGATAGGTGACGTCGGCGACGGATACGGTGATGTTTCTCATGGCAGATTGTGCTCCTGAGACTCATTGTGGGCAAAGAGAGGGTAATTATGTGCAAGGAAAACAGGGCCGGCTGTCTGCGAGCGGCATCTTTTCCCGGATTTCTTCCCAGATGCCGTTTCGCCAAAGCCGGGAGCGCTCCGGCGTAGAGCTTCGACCTTTTCGCAGGCAGCCTTCAAAAAATCCACTTCCAGGGTCTTTTTCCCAGTGTCTTCTTCAATTCCGCGTTCTCCCGCCGCAGGCGATACCCGGCGGATCGAGATTGTTTTTGCTGCTCGCGCTGCTGGCTGTCCCGCCACAGGTACTGGGGTGCACCCCATGGGTGAGACAGTTTGTCTTTTGACAGTTTGCCGTGGGGTGGGATTCAGGGAACGGCGGGCGGGCCTGGCGCGTATCCGGGACAGGGCCCTCACCGGGTCTGGGCGGATATGGGCGAGGCAGGCATTCAGACGAATTGGATCCGGGGCCGGGGATCCTGGTGGCGGCTCATCGCGGGATGGTGCTGCATCGGCGTTGGCCTGCTGGGATTGATTCTGCCTATCCTTCCCGGCATTCCGCTGCTGATCTTCGGACTGGTGATGTTATCGACGCAGCACCGGTGGGCTCACGCGGCCCTGGTATGGATGAAGGCCAAGTTTCACAAACAGGAACCGCATCGATGAATCGATCCTCAGGTTGATGACAAAGTCCAATGAAGGTGGAAACCCCCTCGGCGGCTAAAGCCGCACGCATTCCTGGCCGTTTGCGGCACGAGTAAACGCGTGCCCCTTCAAAACAGTGAGTTTTCAGCAGCCTGCGGATCGATGAGAATCGATCCTATAGTCATCGCGAGCGCGTCGCGAGGTGAGCGGTCTCACCGGAATCCGGACCAAAGGCGTCCGGAGAGATGGGCGTCTGGCTGCCCGGACGCCGGTCAGGCTTTTCTGGCGGTGAGGACGTCGTCTTTCCACAGGGCGACGCCGCCGAGAAGGCCGGTTTCGTTGGAGACGATTTCGACGTCCTTGGGAAGCTTGAATTCGATTTTCTTGGTATTGCCCCCGCCGAGGTAGAGCTTGTCCCAGTTGAAGGTGGCGGCGGTCTGGGCGATGGCTTCCTGGAGGAACTTGTTCCATGCCCTTTTGCCGTATTTATCGAGGCCGCGGCGGCCGATGTAGTCCTCGTAGGTGTGTTTCTTCCAGGGATGGTGGCCGAGTTCCAGGCCGGGGCAGAGGCGGCCGTCGGTGTATAGCGATCCCCCCATGCCGGTGCCCAGGGTAATGATCATCTCGACGCCGTTACCCTTGATGGCGCCATAACCCTGCACGGCCGCATCGTTGGCCACGCGCACCGGTTTTTTCCAGCGTTTTTCGAGCTCCAGCTGAAGGGGAAAACCCACCCATCCGGGATGGAGATTGGCTGCGGTGTAGGTGGTGCCGTGCTTGATGACGCCGGGAAAGCCGACGGAAACGCGATCGAACACCGGGAGCAGTTCGTGGAGGGCGTCAAGGCCGGCGAGGACTGCCTTGGGCGCGGGAATGTCGGGGGTGACCACGCGCTGGCGTTCGCTGACGGGCTTGCCGTCGCGGTCGAGCAACATGGCCTTGAGACCGGAGCCGCCAACGTCGATGGCGAGGGTTATGGGGCCTTTGGCGTTTTTGAGGGAGATGGGCGCGGCTTTGGTGCCGGGAGCGTCGGGCGTGAGGGCTTTGGCTGTCATCAGCAGGAATTGTAAAGGCAGGGGGCGGGGGATGGGGAACAGGGGGAATGCGGGAGCAAAACGACGAGGGTGAGAAATTGACGCGGAACGACGATCATGCCGACCAACCTCAGCAAAGACGGGTGGAGAATGGAGCATCCGCATTTGGGTGGGCGCCCGCGTTCATCCCCTAAACTGATGTTTGCCGCCCATGCCTGCTTACTGTGAAGTCGCGCTGCCGGTGCCGCTGGAGCGAACGTTTACCTATGCGATCCGCGCTGGGCAGAAGCCTCAGCGCGGGGCGCGGGTGATTGTACCGTTCCGCAGGGAGAAGCTGATCGGAATCGTGACGGCGCTCAGCGAACTTGCTCCGACGGATTTCGAAGTTCGTTATGTGGAGGCGGTGCTCGATGAGGATGGCGGAGCGCTGCTAAGCGACCACCTGATGAAACTGGGAGAGTGGATCGCGCAGTACTACCTGGCGCCGCCGGGGGAGGTGCTGCGGGGGATGCTGCCGCTGGCGGCGGAGGTGCGGCGAACGGTGTACTACCGGATCACGGACCTGGGGCGGGATGTGCTGGCGCGCAAGGTAGAGGCTGAGCCGGACCTTCCTTCAGGGGACAGAGCCCAGAGTTCATTGGGAGCGCAAATGGCACGACTAACGTCGTGCCCTGACACTGAACCTGACACGGAACAGGAGCGCGGAACGGCTGGCGGCGCAAACGCAAGGGATCTGCAACGGCGGGTGCTGGAGCGGCTGGCGAGCGGTGAGCCGGTGAAGGTGTCGACGCTGCGGACGGCGACCGCGGCGGGGTTGGCGGTGCTGGCCTCGATGGTGCGCAAGAAATGGATTGTGCGGGAGACGGCAGCGATGGAGCGCGATGCGCGGCGCACGGAGCGGTGGGTGGTTCTTCAGCCGGAGACGCGCCTGCCGAGGTTGACGGAAAACCAGCAGGCGATTCTGGCGGAGCTGGCGGCGTGCGGGGGGGAGATGGCGCTGGCGGAACTGCGGCGCAAGGACCTGCCTGCGTCGACGCTGCAGACGCTGGTGCGGCATGGACTGGTGCGCATCGAGGAACGGGCGCTGGCATTTCGGCTGGGGGGAATTGAAAGCGCGACGCTGCCGGTGCGGCTGAACGAGGCGCAGACGGAAGCGCTGGCGGCGGTGGTGGCGGGGCTGGGCGGATTTGGCGCATTTCTGCTGCATGGAGTCACGGGGTCGGGGAAGACCGCGGTGTACCTGGCGGCGATGCAGCGCGCGCTGGATCGGGGGCTGTCGTCCATTCTGCTGGTTCCGGAGATCGGTCTGACGCCGCAGAGCGTGGGCCTGCTGGATGCGGCGTTCGGAAGCCAGGTGGCGCTGCTGCATTCGGGGCTGACGCCGGACGAACGCAGCGAGCAGTGGCGGAGGATCCGGAGGGGAGAAGCGCCCATCGTGGTGGGCACGCGCTCGGCGATTTTCGCGCCGGCGCCGAACCTGGGGCTGATCCTGGTGGATGAAGAACACGATCAGAGCTACAAGCAG
The DNA here is from genome assembly GCA_036502905.1 of Occallatibacter sp. Classification (GTDB taxonomy): domain Bacteria; phylum Acidobacteriota; class Terriglobia; order Terriglobales; family Acidobacteriaceae; genus Telmatobacter. The sequence goes on from DASXXV010000132.1 coordinate 10,240, forward strand.
GAAGAGACGCCGCGCTACAACGCGCGGGATGTGGCGGTGATGCGGGCCAAGCTGGCGACTGCCGTGGTCGTGCTGGGGTCGGCGACGCCGTCGCTGGAAAGCTGGCAGAACGCGGCGCAGGGCAAATACACACTGGTGAGCATGAAGGAGCGGGTGATGAACCGGCCGCTGCCCGCGGTGCAGATGGTGGACATGCGGCGCGAGTTCCAGGAGACGGGGCAGGAGCATCTGTTCTCGCGCGCGCTGATCGAGCAGACGCAGGCGGCGCTGGATCGCGGCGAGCAGGCGCTGATCCTGCTGAACCGGCGCGGGTATTCATTCGCGGTGATCTGCCGGGCTTGCGGCGCGAAGCTGGAGTGCCAGAATTGCGCGATTGCGCTGACGCATCACAAACCGCCCGCCGATCATGCGGAAATTGCGCGCGAAGGGCAGCGCCTGGAGTGCCACTACTGCGGGTACCGGAGAACGGTTCCGGCGCGGTGTCCGAAGTGCGACAGCGAGCACCTGTATTACCTGGGCGCGGGATCGGAGCAGGGCGAAGAGCGGCTGACGGAGATCTTTCCCACGGCGCGCATCGGGCGCATGGATCGCGATACGGTGCGCGGGCGGCACGATTTGGAGCGGCTGCTGGCACGCCTGCACTCGGGCGAGATCAACCTGCTGGTGGGCACGCAGATGATCGCCAAGGGGCACGATATTCACGGCGTGACCGTGGTGGGCGTGGTGGGCTGCGATCACGCGCTGTCGATGCCGGATTTCCGCGCGGCGGAGCGGGTGTTCCAGTTGATGACGCAGGTGTCGGGACGGGCGGGGCGCGGCGATCTGCCGGGGAGGGTAGTGGTGCAGACGTACTATCCCGACCATTACGCGATTGTGGCGGCGGGTTCGCACGACTACATGAGTTTTGTGGGAAGGGAATTGAAGTACCGCAGGTGGATGCACTATCCGCCGTTCGGAGTGCTGGCCAATGTGCTGGTGCAGGCGGAGAAGCTGGAAGAGGCGGCGGGCTGGTCGGCGGAGCTGGGGAAGTGGTTTCAAAGGGCGGCGCCGGAGGGGGTGCGGGTGCTGGGGCCTTGCACGGCGCCGGTGGCGCGCATTAAGGGGATTTACCGGTTTCACCTGATTTTGAAGGCGGCGACGAGGAAGGCGCTGAATGCGGCGCTGCGGGGGATGATGGCGCATGCGGAGGCGGCGGAGGTGCCGCGGCGGAACGTGATCGTGGATGTGGATGCGCAGAGGTTGATGTGAGAAAAAGCGGCGGGGTTAGCGGAGTCAGCGGAGTTAGGAAAGACGGTGGATGAATCGTGGCGAGTGGGACAGCGTGGTTATCCCACCCTCGCGACAGGAAAAAATCGCGAGGATGGGGCCCGGAAATTTTGGCTGGCGAAGAGACGGCTAGCGGCGCGGCGCCGCTACTTTCCGTTGTCGGAGGCGCCGGTTTCGAGGGCGTGGAGTTCCTTGCCGGGTTTGAAGCGAACGGCTTTGCCGGGGGTAATGCTGACTTCAGTGCCGGTGCGGGGATTGCGGCCGATGCCGGTTTTACGGGCGCGAACGCTGAAGACGCCGAATCCGCGCAGTTCGATGCGCTCGCCTGCGGTGAGAGCCTCTTTCAATCCCTCGAAGACGGTGTCGACTGCGGCTTCCGCCTTGGTTCTGGGCAGACCGGTGCGCTCGATGACGTGATGGACGATGTCCTGCTTGATCAAGGGGAACCTCGCTCGACGACGGGATGGAGTCAACTTCGTCCTACGCGGGTGATAATACAGGATTTGCGCGAGAAGGGGAATACGGCAGTTTTTGTGCTTGCGGAGCGGCGGGGCGACCGGCTGGGTGCGTGGAGGACGGGGCAGGATTTGGTGCCGTGTTTTCCTCCGGTGCGACGCCCGGGTTCATTGTCACGGCGCGACGGGTCCCTTAAGATAGTGCTTTCAAGCGGGATACATCCCGGGCAGGGAATCGGTGGCTGGAGTTAAGGGCCATACGGAACAGGAGAGGCATGTCCATACAGAGTGACCGCTGGATACGCGAACAGGCGCTACAGCACGGGATGATCGAGCCGTTCAGCGAGAAACAGATCCGGGAGGGGGTAGTTTCCTATGGGCTGTCTTCCTACGGGTACGACCTGCGGGTGTCGGACGAGTTCAAGATTTTCACCAATGTGAATAGCGCGATTATCGATCCCAAGGCGTTCGACGAGCGCTCGTTCGTTTCGGTGCAGGCGGAATCGGTGATTGTTCCGCCCAACTCGTTCGCTCTGGCGCGGTCGGTGGAGTACTTCCGCATTCCCCGGGACATTCTGACTATCTGCGTGGGCAAGTCGACGTATGCGCGATGCGGCATAATCGTCAATGTGACGCCCTTCGAGCCGGAGTGGGAGGGGTATGTCACGCTGGAGATATCGAACACCACGCCCTTGCCGGCCAAGATCTATGCCAACGAGGGGCTCTGCCAGATCCTGTTCTTCCAGGGGAACGAGCCATGCGAGATCAGCTACGCGGACCGCAGGGGGAAATACCAGAAGCAACAGGGGATCGTGCTTCCCAAGTTGTAATGCACAGCCAGGCTGTGGAGCGCACCGCCAGGCTGTGGAGCGCAGCGCGGGCTGCGGGGCAGCGCGCGGCGTGATGCACGCTGCGGCGTGATGCACGGTGCGCCGTGATGCACGGTGCGGCGTGAAGAGATGTCGCTGGAACGGGAATCAGAAGGACCAACCACCAGGCCCGGAGTGAACGTTGGCTGCAGCTACCAATCCGTCCGCCGACAACCCCGTCGACCAGGACCCGTCGCCGGGGAGCCCAATGATCCGCATTGGCGTATTGGCCGGCGAGCCTATACGGCTGGCGGGCCTTTCGACGGTATTCGAGGAGCCGCCCGAAGGGGGAAAGCCGCAACTGCAGCCGGTGATCGGGGCTTTGCCAGAATTGATGTCCGATTCCGAATTGCTATACATGGTGGTGGACTTCAATTCTTCGGCAGAGGGCCTGAAGACGCTGGAGACGGTGAAGCGGTCGCGGCCGGAAATGCGACAGATCGTCATTGGACCGGAGAACAACGACGAACTGGTGCTGGAAGCGATAACGGCGGGGGCCCGCGCATACCTGGACTCGTCGGCGGATCCGCACACGGTGCGGATGGCGATCGAGATCGTGGTGAGCGGCTCGATCTGGGCGCCGCGGCGGCTGCTGTCACGGCTGATCGACCGATTGCTTGGTGTTCCGGGCGGCGCGGGCGGTGCGGGGGCACTGCAACTCACGGCGCGGGAGCGGCAGGTGCTGGATCTGATCCTTCAGGCGCAGTCCAACCGGGAGATTGCCGAGCAGTTGGGCATCGAGGAGCGGACGGTGAAGGCGCACGTGGGTCGGCTGATGCGGAAGACCGGCGCGGAGAATCGCATCGAACTCTCGATCCGGGCGCTGAACCGGCGTTCGGCCCAGGCAGGGCTGGACGAACCGGAGAAGGACCAGGCGGGGACGGACCAAAACTGATACGGCTGGTTCGAGCCGGTCCTCCACATGTGCAAGCCCAGGGCGGCGGGTTGTATAGGCATAGTTACCTTTGAGAGACCTTCCAGGTTACTAAAATCCCCTGTCCCTTCGTACTCTTGTTACCTCCGCTGGATTTCAACACAATGAGGATCAGAAACAACGCAGATCTGGGGAAAGGAGTTCCCTGCCGGCATGTTTCGCATGGTGCCAGGGAACTCCTCTTTTTTTGCTTTTTGAGAATCCACCCCCGTTTCTGTGCCCTTCCGGCAGTCCGCCCGGCGCGTTTTCCACATTCCAATCTGATTTCCTAGTACCGGACCAGGTTCCGGGTCTGCCTGTGGGCGGTCGACACGCGCGGACTTGCTGTAGCCTGATGCCGGGACCTTCCCCGCTGGGCGAATTTTTCGGCCCCTGGACGAGGTGGCAGGACAACTCCCGGCGGCTTTTGCTGTCATAGAGATCAACGACCAGCGGCGTGACCGGTCATCCCTGATGGGGACCGGGCGAACCGCGCAATGAAAGGAATCCCCCAGATGAAGAAGATGCCCGTGCTCAAGACGCTTATTTCCCTCGGACTCTGCATGGTGTTTTCATGCAGCGCGGTGGCGGCCTCCAGCAAGGACGGCCTGCAGGACCGGATCGAAGCCGCCAAGACGGTTCTGAATCAGATCCTGTCGGCGCAGGACAAGAGCATACCGATGAACATCCTGGAGCAGGCGCACTGCGTGGGAGTGGTGCCGGGCCTGATCAAGGGGGCATTCGTGTTCGGTGCGCAGTACGGGCAGGGAGTGGTTACCTGCCGCACGGGTAAGGGATGGAGCGGGCCGGTGTTTATCCGCATGGCGGGCGGTTCCTGGGGCCTGCAGATCGGCGGCCAATCGACCGACCTGGTGCTGATTGCGGTGAATGACCACGGGTTCCAGGACCTGTTGAAGAACAAGTTCAAGATCGGCGGGGATGCGGCAGCCTCGGCGGGCCCGGTGGGGCGCAATACCCAGGCGGCGACCGACTGGAAGATGAACGCGGAATTGCTGACCTATTCGCGCAGCAAAGGCCTGTTCGCGGGGGTCGACCTGGATGGCACGGTGGTGAGCCAGAACATGGAAGATACCGAAGTTTATTACGGCCACCCGCACAGCTTCGATGCCATTCTGAAGGGCACGGTGGCGCCTCCGGGAGGGTCGGTGGATTTCGTGAAGGACGTGGCGCGCTACTTCATGGAGGCGAAGAACCACTGAGAGGCAGTGGACCGGGAACAGTGGACACTGATCAGTGAACCTTGTGCGGGCCTCGTCTTCGTCTGGAAGGCTGAGGCCCGTAATGCGTGGTCGTCGCAATGCCTCCGATTCGCCTGATAAACCATTTAGACTACTCGTTTGTCCTCCCATATAAAGGAGCGGTTGGAGTACTGGCTGGTGCTGGCGGTAGCGCGCACCCTGGGGGGGCTGCCGCGTGGGCTGGCGCGTCTGCTGGTACGCATTCTCACCTGGAGCGGTTACCTGGGCCTGGGCCGTTTGCGCCGGGTGGGTGAGCGCAACCTGGAAAAGGCGCTTCCGGAGATCGGGGCGAGAGAGCGGAAGCGCATTCTGCGGCATGTGTTCCGCAATCTCGGCTGGCAAATGGTCGAATTCTGCCGGCTGCCGCGCTACACGGCCGAGAACACCAAGGGCTGGATCCGCACCGAGGGGCTGGAGCACTTCCTGGCGGCGGAAAGGCGCGGGCGCGGGGTGCTGGTGCTGACCGGCCACCTGGGGGCATGGGAGCTGTCGAGCTTCTACCACTCGTTAATGGGGCACCCGATGGGGATGGTGATCCGGCGACTGGACAACCGGCTGCTGGATGAGTACGTGAACGGGATCCGCTGTATGCATGGGAACCGCGTGCTGCACAAGGACGACTTTGCGCGGGGGCTGCTGACGGCCATGCGCGCCGGGCAGGCGGTGGGGATCCTGATGGATACCAACATGACTCCGCCGCAGGGTGTGTTCGTGCGTTTCTTCGGGATGACCGCGTGCACCGCTTCGGGGCTGGCGCGGGTGGCGCTGAAGACGGGGGCGGCGGTGGTGCCGGGATTCCTGCTGTGGGAGCCGGCGGAGCAGCAGTACGTGCTGCATTTCGGGCCGGAGCTGAGTTTCAAGAAGAGCGGGGATCCGGAGGCCGATATCCTGGCGGCTACGCAGCAGTGCAATGACGTGCTGGAGGGGTGGATCCGGCGTTATCCCGACCAGTGGCTGTGGATCCACCGGAGATGGAAGACGCGGCCGGCGGGAGAAACGGGGATCTACTGAGTCCAAAGCCTGCAGAATCTGGTGAGTATCCCGCCGAGAACTCCCGTTCCCATGAGGGCCTTGTGCTCTTCAGGACCATCCGCCCCCAAGGTTTGGGCGGGTTCCTCTTAAACTTCCGAAGCGGCGACTTCCCGGTCCTGCAATCCGGAATCCAATCCTCTCATGCTCTGCGCCCTGACGCTGAATGGAACCCCGGAGAAGCGGCGCAGAGGCAGAGGAAGAGAGGTTCCGGCAATGAAGAAGCTGATTGTCTTACTGGCGATACTGACTTTGGAAGCGCCGTGCTGGGCGGCATCGGAACGCGAGAATGCGATCAACCGGCTGGATCACGCCGCCAGAGTGCTGCACGAGACCATGAACGCACCCGATCACCGCATTCCCGACCACATTTTGAGGCGTGCAAGATGCATAGCCGTAGTTCCCCACTTGATGAAAGGGGGATTTGTCTTCGGAGGGGAAGAAGGCAAGGGTGTAGCCACTTGCCGGACGCCGGAGGGCTGGAGTGCGCCGACATTCATTCAAATGGGCGGGGGCAGCTGGGGAACTCAGTTCGGTGTAGAAGCTGTAGACCTGGTCATGGTCATCAAGGGCACGGAGGGGCTGCAGAAGCTACTCTCGAGCAAATTTGAAATCGGAAGAGACGCCTCGGCGGCGGTGGGCCCGGTGGGACGGCATTCTTCAGAAAATACGGATGCGAAGCTGAATGCGATTATTCTGACCTACTCCCATGCCAAGGGCGCTTTTCTGGGCATGACATTCGACGGGGCGGTGATTCGTGCGGACGATGCTGCCCGCCACGCCATGTACGGGCCCAGGGTCAGCAGCAGGGCCACGCTGCTGGGCCGGGTGGCGGCGCCCCCTGCGGCACGACCGTTCCTTGCCGCGGTGCGAGGAGCAAAAGCTCAAGCTGTCTCCCACACGGTGAGCAGGAGAACTACCAGCCTGAAGCGGTGATTGGATTCCCATTGCGGAAGTAACAAATGGCGCGGACTGTTCGGCTCCGGCTGCCGCGGCAATCTCTGCCCGGAATGACAGGATGACGTTATGGCTGAGTGCCGAGTTGGCCGGATAGCGCGCTATATCCTTAGCAATGGTTCTGGCGAGGGCGCGCGGTCGCATCACGACGCAGCCCGCGTGGACCGCGAGGGAGGCGGGCATGAGGCTGGGCGAGCTGGTGGACCTGCTGGGCGGCAAACTGGCACAGGGGAACGCGGACACGCAGATCACCGGGGTGAATTCCACATTGCGGGCTGGGCCTGGAGAAATCGTGTTTGCGCAGGATGAGGCGTCCGCGACCGATGCTTTGAGCAGCAACGCGGGCGCGGTGGTGCTGCGGCCGGGGCTGGTGACGTCGTATCCGGTTGAAAAGGCGGTAGTGGAGACGCCGCAGCCGCGGTTGTGGTTTTCGGGGGTGGCGCGGGTTCTGAGGCCGGTAGCGGCGGCCCAGGGGGTCATGCCGGGTGCGGTGGTCGCCGCCAGCGCCAAGGTCGGGGAGAGGGTCTCGATCGGTCCGTGCGCGGTGATTGAGGAAGAAGCGGTGATCGGCGCGGGTTCGTACATCGATGCCGGGGCGGTGATCGGCAGGGGTGTCCGGATCGGGGCAGATTGTCATGTCTATCCGCGCGTGGTGATCTATGCCGGGACGATGCTGGAGGACCGGGTGGTGGTGCATGCCGGGACCGTGCTGGGGTCGGATGGGTTTGGGTACGTGAGGGATTCGACGACGGGCGCGTATACGCAGTTTCCTCAGCAGGGCACGCTGGTGATCGAGGCGGATGTGGAAATCGGGGCCAACACGACGGTCGATCGCGGGGCGCTGGCCGAGACGCGCATCCGGCGGGGAACGAAGATCGACAACCTGGTGCACATCGGGCACAACTGCGATATCGGGGAGGACGTGATCCTGGTGGCTTTGACGGGGATCTCGGGATCGAGTTCGGTGGGCAAGGGGGCGGTGATCGCGGGCCAGGTGGGGATCGGGGACCACGCGCACGTGGGCGAGGGCGTGATCCTGGGCGGGCAGGCGGGGGTTCTGAGCGGGAAGACGGTGACGAATGAGGGGCTGAAGCCGGGAACGGTGCTGTGGGGGACGCCGGCGCGGCCGCTGAAGCAGGTGTTGCGGGAAATTGCGGTGCTGGCGCGGCTGGCCAAGGGGAAGCGTGGCGTCCGCGAATGAATCACCCGCTGTTTCGTACGGGACAAGAGGTACTCGGAAATCTTTAAAGTCCGGGGGAGCGGCCGCCGATAAAGGCGGCAGGGAGGGACCTTTCCCATGGACATCGGACCGATATCGGCGATACGCCCGGTGACGATGATCAAGCCCTCGGCGGCGGCTCCGGATCTTTCGCGGGTGTTTGAAGTTGAGTACCTGGGCCAGTCAAGCGATGACGAATACACTCCGCATCGCAAGGCTGGGCGCGGGCTGGAGGATAAGGACCAGGAGGAGGAGCCGGATGCGACGGAATTCGAAATGTCCGAAGCTGCGAACTTCTCCGGGAAGGTGAGTTTCTTCGCGTGACGAGCCTCGCCGGCTACTTTGCCGTGTCGTCAGCAGAATGGTCAAACGGGGTGTCGAGCGGCCGCCCAAATATGGCGGCAACCTTCCACTCGCCGTCCACCTTTTTCCAGACGCGCAACATGCCTGTTTTGAAGGCTCTGTGCTTCTGCGCCGGACCGGCCAGGTCATATTCAACGGTCCCGTAGGAAAACTCGTAGGCGAGATCGCCCGATGCGGCTACATCAATCCGCTGGACTTCCGTGGTGTATTTTGGATTGATTCGCTGGCTGTATTCCTGTCCGGGAAACTCTTCGCCCTTTTCGGGAAAAATCGCGGGCCGCTTGAGGGGACCGGTCCATTGGATCGCGTCGTCAGTGTGTTTGAGATGATTGCCGGCGATAGCTGCACGAATGGCGGCTTCCTCGGTTTTGGCATCTGCGGCGTAGAGATGAGACGCTCCCGCCAGCAGCAAGACGATGCATATTTCGCTTATCCGCTTCATAGCAATCTCCTTGTGGATTTCCGGGCGCGATGTGGGAACGATGGAAGAGGTGCAATCCTATCACCGGGCTGGAGAGTTATCAAACGCAATTCGGAGCCGCATCTCATTGACTCACCGGCCTGATTCACGTATTCTGTAAATCTTGTGCGGTGTTGCGCCTGGGGTCTGTGTCACAGGTCCGGACCCGGCCGGTTGAGCTCTCCTGGCGAGGGTTGAACTGGAAACAGGCCCTTCTGCTGGGGCGTAGTCTTCTCCCGCAGAGTCAGGATCCCGAAGAGGGTAAGCCCCGTAATCCTCACCCGAACAGAATTGTTTGGCAGTGGGTGGAAATTTGGCCCGTGCGCATTCGGCATGGGCAAACGCGCTGTGCGCGGCAAGAATTTTCTGATGGCCATACATCGGTTGGGCCACAAAGCTTTTCCAAGGGTAGGAGAAAAATGGCGACGTTTGTTCCGAGCGGCAAGTCGATTGACCGCAAATGGTACGTGGTAGATGCGAGCGGCCAAACGCTGGGCCGGCTGGCCACGAAGGCTGCCAGTGTGCTGAGCGGCAAGCTGAACCCGAAGTATGTGCCTTATCTCGACATGGGCGACCACGTGATCGTGATCAATGCGGAGAAGGTGCGGCTGACGGGGCTCAAGAGCCAGAAGAAGGTGTACCGCCGTTACACCGGTTTCCCGGGCGGCCTGCGGGAGGAGTCGTTTACGCGGCTGCTGAGCCGCAAGCCGGAGAAGATCCTGGAAGAGGCGATCAAGGGCATGCTTCCGAAGACCAAGCTGGGCCGGTCGATGGGATCGAAGCTGAAGGTTTATCGCGGCGAGAAGCATCCTCACGAGGCGCAGCAGCCGGTGGCGCTGGAAGTGGCGTAAGAGCAGGGAACAGGGATCAGGGAACAGGGATCAGAAGGCTGGTCGCTGCAACTGAGCCGCAGAAGATTTGAGCCGGAGGACTCCGGCGGAGAGCTGAAGAGAGAATGGCAGATCTGGTTCAGTATTACGGCACGGGGCGGCGGAAGTCGGCGATCGCGCGCGTCTTTCTGCGTCCGGGAACGGGGCAGTGGAAGGTCAACGGCAAGGAGTTCGAAGAGTATTTCGTGACCGAGCAGCAACGGGTGGCGGCCAAGCGTACGCTGGTGGTTGCCGACCTGGCGTCGACGTTTGACGTGCTTGTGACCTTGAAGAGCGGCGGGGTTTCGGCGCAGGCGGACGCGGTGAAGATGGGCGTGGCCCGTGCGCTGCTGGAGTTCAATCCCGAACTGCGCAAGACGCTCAAGGGCGAGGGGCTGTTGACGCGCGACGCGCGCGTGAAGGAACGCAAGAAGTACGGGCAGAAGGGCGCCCGCAAGCGGTTCCAGTTCAGCAAGCGGTAAAGCGCTTGCTAGCTTAGTTTTCAATCTCCCGCGCAAGCGGGTTCAATCCGGGCGCGGGCATCGACCACCCGGATGCAATCCCATGAAGGAGGAAAATGGCCACCATCACAATGAAGGAGCTGCTCGAGGCGGGAGTTCACTTCGGGCATCAGACCAAGCGCTGGAATCCCAAGATGAAGGAATACATCTTCGGGGAGCGCAACGGGATCTACATCATCGACCTGCAGAAGACGCTGAAGCTGTTCAAGGAAGCGTCGAAATTCGTGACCGAGCTGTGCTCATCGGGGAAGTCGATTCTGTTTGTCGGCACCAAGCGCCAGGCTCAGGACGCGGTGGCCGAAGAGGCTGGCCGCGCCGGTATGCCCTATGTGAACCAGCGCTGGCTGGGCGGGTTGCTGACCAACTGGGTGACGGTGCAGAAGTCGGTGAAGCGCCTTCAGGAACTGGACGAGATGGCGACCGATGGCCGCTACGAGCTGCTGACCAAGAAAGAAGTGATCCGGCTGGAGCGGGAACGCAAGCACCTGCAGGCCAACCTGGCAGGCATCAAGAACATGAAGCGGCTGCCGGACGCGCTGTTCGTGATCGATTCGAATAATGAGGCCATTGCGGTGAAGGAAGCCCGCAAGCTGGGCATCCCGGTGGTGGCGGTGGTGGACACGAACTGCGATCCCACGGTGGTGGATTACGTGATTCCGGGCAACGACGATGCGCTGCGCGCGATTCGGCTGTTCGCTTCGAAGATTGCCGATTCGGCGGCCGAGGGCGTGAACCTGGTGGGCGACAAGGCGTTTGCCGAGGAAGCGCCGGTGGAGGCGCCGGTGGCGGAAACCGTGGGCCTGGAAGCTGCGTCCACTGAGGACATCGACTTCGAATCGCAGGTGGGCGCAGGCATTCGCAAGGCTCCGGCGGCGGTTGCCGCCTTGCTCGACGAAGAGGAGCCAGCAGCCGAGGCCGGCCATTAATCTTTTGTGCGCATGACAGTGCGCAGAATGGAGAGCGTGGCCTGAGCAACAAGTGCCACGCTTTTCTTTTGTCGGCACCCCCGGTGCGAGTGGAATAACGGAGATTGGGAAAAGCGAGAGATGACTACAGTGAGCGAGAAGATTGATGCCAGGTTGGTAAAGGACCTTCGCGAGAAATCCGGCGCGCCCATGGGCGATTGCCTGAAGGCCTTGCAGGAGACCAAGGGAAACATCGAGGACGCGTTCGTGGTTCTGCGCAAGCGGGGCATGGCGTCGGCGCAGAAGAAGGCGGCGCGCACCACCAATGAAGGCGCGGTGGGCACGTACATTCACGCGGGCGGCAAGATCGGGGTGCTGCTGGAAGTGAATTGCGAGAGCGATTTCGTGGCGCGCACCGAGGATTTCCAGGAGCTTCTGAAGGACATCGCGATGCACATCGCGGCGACCGATCCGCGCTATGTGAAGCCGGAGGATGTGACGCCCGAGGACCTGGACCGCGAGAAGGAGATCTACCGCGCGCAGGCGACGGCGACGGGCAAGCCGGCGCCGGTGATCGAGAAGATCGTGGAGGGCAAGATGGGCAAGTTCTACGAAGAAGTTTGCCTGCTGGAGCAGCCCTTCATCAAGGACCAGGCGGTCAGCATTAAGGAACTGATTGCGCAGAAGGTGGGCAAGCTGGGCGAGAACATCACGGTGCGGCGGTTTGCGCGCTTCAAGGTGGGTGCGCCGGATTGGACCGTGGCGCAAACCAAGCAGGCGGAAGCGGCGGAGTAAGCCGTCTTTTCCCTGGCCGATAACTGACGCCGCCTTCATTTAAATGGAGGCGGCGTTTCTCATTTTGACAGGTTGGATTGGTAAGCGGGTTGGCCGATTCTTTCGAACGATCCGAGGGTTGTGGCCTCCCACCCTCGGGACAGGAAAAAGTCGGCGAGAAGGGGGCACGGAAGCGGCAGGGTGGTTCGTGCTTCCCCACCGTGGCTCGACCTGCCCGGGTCTCTCACGCCACGCGATCGATGGTTACCGACTCCAGCACCACATCTTTTTGAGGCTTGTCCTGGCCGTTGCGGGCGACTTTGGAGATTTTGTCGACAATGTCCTGGCCTTCCACCACTTCACCAAAGATGGTGTGTTTTCCGGTGAGCCAGGGCGTGGGGGCGACGGTAATGAAGAACTGGCAGCCGTTGGTGTTGGGGCCGCTGTTGGCCATGGCCAGCTTGCCGGCTTTGTCGAAGCCGTGGGGGGAGCCCTTGGTCTCATCCTGAAAGCGATATCCGGGACTGCCCATGCCGGTGCCGGTGGGATCGCCGCCCTGAATCATAAAGTTGGGGATCACGCGGTGGAAGATGGTTCCGTCATAGAGCTTGCCGTTGGATTTAGCGCGGGTGCCGGGGTGCGTCCATTCCTTTTTTCCTTCGGCGAGCTCGATAAAGTTGTTCACGGTTACGGGCGCGTCGGATGGGAAGAGGCGGACGACGATCTGGCCTTCGCTGGTATTGAAAGTGGCGTATGTGCCGGGGGATTGTGGCATAAGTTCCTCGATGAAAGAAGCGGAGTTAGCTGCAAAGAGCAGCGGAGTTAGCGGTGCTGGCGCGGCTCTGAATCAAACCGAATCATCAATGCTGCGGCTGCGCAGGTTGCTCCGGTTGCGCAGATGGTGCAGTTTCGCCAGGAAGCGGCGGCAGGGGCTTGCCCTCAGGAACAATCGTGACTTTTTTAAGCACCACAGGAACGAGGGGCTTGTCGTCAGAGTTGGTCTGGACGCGGGCAATGGTTTTGACCACGTTGATGCCGGGCTCGTCGCACTGCCCGAAGATGGTGTGGTGCTGATTGAGGTGCGGAGTGGGCACCTCGGTGATGAAGAACTGACTTCCGTTGGTGTGGGGGCCGCTGTTAGCCATGGCGAGCCGGCCGGGGACATCAAAGCCGAGGTCCGGGTTGAGCTCGTCTTCAAAGGTGTAGCCGGGATCGCCCATGCCGGTTCCGGTTGGATCGCCGCCCTGGACCATGAACTCCGGGATAACGCGATGAAAGACGGTGCCATCGTAGAGCGGCTTGCGATGCATCACCTTTTTGGTTTCGGGGTCGGTCCAATCGCGGGTGCCCTGGGCGAGGGCGATGAAGTTAGCCACGGTTTTGGGCGCCTGCTTCTGAAAGAACTGGCAGGTGATGCGGCCCATGGATGTGTCCATGACCACGGTGGGGCCGTTGGGAGCGATGCTGGCCGCGGCAGTGGCCTGCGGGGCGTCGGGCAGCGGCTCCTGCGCGGGGGGATTGGATTGCTGCGCGAGAGCGGACGCAGCCAGCAGAAATCCCGCAGCGAATGACGAGGTAAGAAGCACGATTCTAGATAACATGCCTGGATTGAGGGTAAATCATCGGACGGAAGGGCTGCCAGCGGCGCGCGAACGATGCGGACGGGGCATGTATTGTATTGGCATGACAAGTTCTTCCCTGCGGGTTGCGCGATTTGTTTTTGGTATTGCCTGTGTACTCTGCTGTTTCGTATCCGGATCAACCCTGGCACCGGCGCAGGATGAGCACAAGCCGTCCGCCAGCGGAGAGAAGCCAGGGGCCGAGAAGGCCGCCGAAAAGCTGCCGCCGCTGCCGCCCGACGCGCATGTGCAGCAGGAGATCAAGCTGGACGGCAAGACGCTGAAGTACACGGTGACGGTGAGCGCGCTGCCGGTGCGCGATAAGGACGGCAAGGTGGCGGGGCAGGTGGTGACCACGGCCTACACGGTGGAAGGCGAGAATCGTCCGGTGACGTTCGCGTTCAACGGCGGGCCGGGGGCGGCCAGCGTGTATCTGAATTTCGGGGCGATCGGTCCCAAGCGCATGAACGCCGGAAATGAAGGCGACAGTCCGTCGGATCCGGCGGTACTGACCGATAATTCGGGCACATGGCTGGATTTTACCGACCTGGTTTTCATTGATCCGGTGGGCACGGGATTCAGCCGCGCCGAAGTTCCCGAGGACCAGGCGAAGAAGCTTTTCTTTTCAACGACGCCGGACATTCAGTACTTGTCGCGGGTGGTGTACGACTGGCTGGTGAAGAACGGCCGGCTGGGCTCGCGCAAGTATCTTGTGGGCGAGAGTTATGGCGGGTTCCGCGGGCCGCGCATCACGCACTACCTGCAGTCGCAGCTGGGAGTGGCGTTGAATGGAGTGGTTCTCGTTTCTCCGTATCTCAATCCCGAACAGAACAGCAACGGTGATTTGTCGCCGCTGCCGTGGATGATGACCCTGCCGTCGATTACGGCGGCGCGCCTGGAGCGGGAGAAGAAGCTGACGCCGGAGGCGATGGCCGAGGTGATTGCCTACACGCGCGGGGAGTATGCGACGACGCTGCTCAAGGGGCGTTCCGATCCCGATGCGGAGAAGCGCATGATCCAGCGGGTGACGGAGATGACGGGGCTGGACCCGGCATTCGTGAAGTACTCCGGCGCCCGGATCGAGACGGGGGCGTACCTGCGCGAGGTGCATCGCGAGGAAGGCAAACTGGGATCGGTTTATGACTCGAACGTGACCTCGTTCGATCCGTTTCCGTACGCGCCCGAGCAGCGCGCCAACGATCCCATCCTGGAAAGCATCGTTGCGCCGCTGACGACGGCGATGGTGGACTTCGTCACCCGCACGGTGGGTTGGAAGATAGACGCGCGCTACAATGCGCTCTCCTATGAAGTGAATCGGCTTTGGGACCGGGACCGGGATATGCGCGAGGGCTCGGTGCCGGATCTGCGCGAGGCGGTAGCCGCCGATCCCAAGCTGCGGGTGCTGATCATGCATGGGTGGAATGATCTCTCCTGCCCATTCATGGGGTCGGTGCTCACGGTGGACCAGATGCCGGTGATGGGCGATGCGACGCGCGTAGCGGTGCACGAATTCCCTGGCGGGCACATGTTCTACACGCGCGATGAAAGCCGGGCCGCGCTGCGCAAAGATGTGATGGATATGTACGGGAAGCACTGAAAAGCAGGGAACAGGGAACAGGGAACAGGGAACAGGGAAGCGCATGAGCTGTCGAGGTTGGCAGTTCGTCACAATGCCGTTGACTGTCTATACATAGATAACCTATATATCGGCTTATGGCGAATCGTCCCGACCTGCTCCCTGGCACCCTGGACATGCTCATTCTGAAAACTTTGACGCGCGCGCCGCTGCACGGCTACGGCATTGCGCAATCCATCAAGCGGCTTTCAGAAGACGTTCTGACGGTGGAAGAAGGCTCGCTGTATCCGGCGCTGCAGCGGCTGCTGCTGCAGAACTGGGTGAAGGCCGAGTGGAAGATGACGGACACCAACCGGCGCGCGCGTTTCTATACGCTCACCGCCGCGGGGCGCAAGCGGCTGGGCATCGAGGTATCGGAATTCGAACAGATGATTGCCGCCATCGGGCGGGTGTTGAGCGACGCACAGGAGGCCTGAGCCATGACACTTCTGAACAAGGTGATGCTGCTGTTCCGGCGCAAACGCTTCGACTCCGAGCTGGACGAGGAGATGGCATTTCATCGCGCGCAGGCGGAGAAGGGATTCGCTGCGGCGGGCATGACGCCGGAAGAGGCGCGCTACGCGGCCATGCGGCAGTTCGGGAATGGCGCGCGCATGAAGGAGCGGAGCCGGGAGGTAATAGGTTTCCGTGCGGAGACGGTTGCGCAGGACATCCGCTACGCATTGCGGCAGCTGTTGGGTAGCCCGGCATTCACGGTTGTGATCCTGCTGACGCTGGCGCTGGCGATCGGCGCCAACACTGCGATTTTCAGCGTGATCAACGGCGTGCTGCTGAAGCGATTGCCGTATGAACAGCCGGAGCGGCTGGTGCGGGTTTTCTTGTCCAACTCGGACTATCCCAAGTTTCCCCTGAATCCGTTTGATTTTCTGGATTTCCGCGCGCGCAGCCATTCGTTCGAATCGATGGCGGCGTTCAATCGCGGGGATGTGCAGTTGTCCGGAACCGGCGAGCCGGTGCGGCTGTTTGGATTCGGGATCACGTCGGGCTATTTCCATGTGCTGGGGCTTCATCCGCAACTGGGGCGCGAATTCGACCGTGCTGCGGAGATTCCGGGCAACGGGCTGCAGGTGATCATCAGCGACCGGCTGTGGCGCACGCGCTTCGGCGCGGACCAGGGAATCGTCGGGCGCAAGATCACGCTGAACATGCAGCCCTTCACGGTAATCGGCGTGATGCCGGCGGGGACGGTGCATCCGGGGAACGTGTATCACTCGCTACCTTATGGCGAGAGCGTGGATGTGTGGTGGCCGTTCTCGTTCGCGGGCGATCCCAACCGGCGCGGGTCGCATTTTATCGAAGGGATTGCGCGGCTGAAGGATAATGTCCCGCTTGCCCAGGCGAAGAGCGAGATGAACGCGATCATGAGCCAGCTGGGGCGGGAGCATCCCAATAACGACACGGGCTGGGGCGTGCTGGTGATTCCGCTGTACGACGAGGTGGTGGGCCAGAGCCGCCGGATGCTGCTGGTGCTGCTGGGCGCGGTGATGATCGTTCTGCTGATCGCCTGCGCGAACGCAGCCAACCTGCTGCTGGCGCGGGCGTCGTCGCGGCAGCGAGAGATCGCCGTGCGGCTGGCGATGGGAGCTCCGCGGTCGCGGGTGGTGCGGCAGTTGATGACGGAGAGCCTGCTGATTTCATTTTTGGGAGGGGGCCTGGGTCTGGCAACGGCATTCAGCGGGGTAAAGGCGCTGGTGGCACTGCTGCCATCGGACTTTCCGCGCGCGCAGGACATTCACGTCAGTGCTCCGGTGCTGGCCTTTACGCTGCTGGTGACGGTGGCTACGGGCCTGCTGTTCGGCCTTGCTCCGGCGTTCCAGGCGGCCAGCGCGGATCCCAAGGACGGCCTGCAGAAGGGCGGCCGCACGACGACGTGGACGGGAGGGCAGAGCCGCGTGCGCGATGCGCTGGTGGTGACCGAAGTGAGCCTGGCCTGCGTGCTGCTGATCGGTGCGGGGCTGATGCTGCGCAGCTTCCTCAACCAGCTTCGTCTCGATCCCGGCTTTCAGCGGGTGCAAGTACTCACAGCGAACCTGTCATTGCCGCACGCCAGCTATGCGAAGGAAGAACAGGTGGAGCGATTCTACGATCAGCTGGCAGAGAACCTGAACCAGCTGCCGGGTGTGGAGAGCGCGGGTGTGGGCAGCGATCTTCCGTTTACCGGTTATGACGAAAATGCGGGCGGGTTCACGATTGAGGGCAAGAAGCCGCCGGCCGGTCAGGATTTTCACGCGCGCTACCACATGGCCACGCCGGGTTACTTCAGCGCCCTGGGGATTCCGCTGGTGTCGGGCCGGTTCTTCACCGAAGGCGACAGGCAGGGGGCGGCGCAGACGGTCATTATCAATCGCGTTATGGCGGAGAAATACTGGCCGGGAGAAAACGTGATCGGCAAACGCATGTCGTTTGAAGATGCGCCGAAGAGCGACAAGGACTGGATCACGGTGGTGGGCGTGGTGGGCGACGTGAAGGATCAGCCCAACAGTCCAGGGGCGCAGAACGCCTTCTGGCTGCCGGTGCTTCAGGCCGCCTGGACTTCCGATATGTCGGTAGTGATTCGGGCGCGTTCCGATCCGCGGCTGCTGGCCGACGCGCTGCGCAATGAAGTTCATCGGCTCGATCCCACGCTGGCGGTGGCGGATGTGCAGGCGATGGATCAGATCGTGGATTCGTCGGTGTCTACGCCGCGCTTTGCGTTTGCGCTGGTGGGGTTGTTCGCGGGGCTGGCCATTGTGCTGGCCGGCATCGGCACTTATGGAGTGATCTCTTATTCGGTGAGCCAGCGAACGCCGGAGCTGGGCATCCGCATGGCGCTGGGAGCGGTGCGGAGCGATGTGATGGGCCTGGTGCTTGGGCACGCGGCGAAGCTGGCCGGACTGGGCACTGCCATCGGGGTGCTGGCCGCACTCGGTTTTGCGCGCCTGCTGAAGACGCTGATTTTCGAAGTAAGCACGGCCGATCCGGTGACGTTTGCGACGGTGGCGGGAATGGTGATCGCGGTGGCGCTGCTGGCGGGTTATATCCCCGCGTTGCGGGCTACGGCTACCGACCCGGTGAACGCTTTGCGCGCGGAGTGACGGGTAACGGATGAATGAAGAGGACGGTGGTCAAAGGAGGCACGCTTGGGTTTTTTCTTTCGCTTTGTTCATAAATGGGGACGTCTCTTTGGCCGGCAGCGATTCCGTAACGAGTTGGAGGAAGAGATGTCATTTCATCGCTCGCAGGCGGAGCGCGACCTGCTTGCACGGGGAATGACGGCGGAGGAGGCGCGCCGCGGCGCCGCTGTGCAGTTCGGCAATTCCGTACGGATGCGCGAGGAAAGCCAGGAGGTGATCGGATTCCACGCCGAAACGGTGATGCAGGACGTGCGATTTGCGTTCCGGCAGTTGCGCAAGAATCCCGGCTTTGCGGCGACGGCGATCGTGATCCTGGCGCTGGGGATTGCGTCCAGCGTGGCGATTTTCGCGTTTGTGGATGCGGCGCTCATCAAGCCTCTGCCGTATGAGGATCCCGGCCGGCTGGTGCAGTTGTTCGAGAGCATTCCCCTGGGTCCGCGGTTTCACCTTTCTTACCCGGACTATCTCGACTGGAAGCGGGACAACCAGACATTCAGCGCGTTGAATGTCTTTGAGCCGTACGGGTTCATGATGAAAACGCCGGAAGGGCTGCGCAAGACCGACGGCGCGCGGGTGAGCGACGGGTTCTTTCGCACGCTGGGAGTGAAGCCGGTACTGGGGCGGGATTTCTATTACGGCGAGGACCGGCCGGAAGCTGCGCGCAGCGCGCTGATCAGCTACGCGACGTGGCAGAAGAGATACGGCTCCAATCCCAATGTGCTGGGGCAGACGGTGGTGCTGGACGGAGATCCATACACCATTGTGGGAGTGTTGCCGCGGGATTTCAGTTTTGCTCCGGCGGAGCCGGCAGACTACTGGGGGATTTTGAAGCCCGGCACATGCCGGGGCTGCCACGGGCTTTTCGGAGTTGCGCGGCTGAAGGATGGGGTCACGTTCGACCAGGCTTTCGCGGATATCAAGGGAATCGCGCAACGGCTGGCGAAGCAATATCCCGATTCGAATCGCGACAACGTGGCGTACATGCTGCCGCTTACCGATGTGATTGTGGGCGACATCCGGCCGGTGCTGCTGGTGCTGTTGAGCGGGGCGGGCCTGCTGCTGCTGATTGCGAGCGTGAATGTGGCCAGCCTTCTGCTGGTGCGCAGCGAGAACCGCAGGCGGGAAATGGCAGTGCGCGGCGCGCTGGGTGCTTCGCCGAGAAGAATGGTTCGCCAGTTTGTCACGGAGGGATTGCTGCTGGCGCTGATGGGCGGCGCGGCGGGGCTGGTGGCTGCCGAGCAATCGATGCGCATGCTTGGCTCCCTGATTCCCAAGGACATGATGGAAGCCATGCCGTTCCTGCACGGGCTGGGATTGAACGGGCGGGTGATGGCGTTCGCATGCGTGCTGATGGTTTTGGCGACGGCGCTGTTCGCCGCCATTCCAGTCCTGCGAATGCAGTTCGGCGCCATTCGCGAGGGGTTGACGGATGCCGGCCGGGCGTCAACGGGGGGCGCCTGGCGGCGCTTCGGCTCGAACCTGGTGGTGGTGGAGCTGGCGACAGCACTGGTGTTGCTGGCCGGTGGTGGATTGCTGGCGAAGAGTCTCTATCGCCTGATGCATACGGACATCGGATTGCAGCCGGATCATATTGCGATGGTGAGGGTGAATGCGCAGCCGGAGAAGTACAACAAGCCGGAACTGCGCGTGGCGCTGGTGCGGGAGATCGAGCGCCGGTTTTCGGTATTGCCTGGCGTGCAATTGGTAGGGATCACGACCAAGCTGCCCATCGAGGATGCCGACTGGACAACCGGGTTCATGATCTTGGGCAGACCCGATCATGGCGAGCATCGCGAAGTTGCCGAGCGATTCGTGGATGCCGGGTACATGGCCACACTCAGGACGCGCCTGGTGAGCGGACGATACTTCGCCGCGGATGAAGATTCATCGAAGCCCACGGTGGTCATCATCAACCAGGCAATGGCGAAGCAGTATTTTCCGGGCGAAGATCCGGTGGGCAAACGCATCGGCTTTGACGATAAAACGCCGATGGTGATTGTAGGCGTGATCGGTGATATCCAGGAAGGGCAACTCGATGCCGCGCCGCGTTCGGCCATGTACCTGTTGTTCAATCAGCATCCGTTCACGAGCTTCGTAGTCCTGGTCCGTACGGCGCAACAGGACGCCTCGCTGCTGCCTGCGTTGCAGGGAACGCTTCACCAGATCGACCGAGGCATGGCGGTCTACGATCCCATGACCATGGAGGAGAAGATTCACGATGCTCCATCGACCTACCTGCATCGCTCGGCGGCATGGCTGGTGGGCGGATTTGCGGGGATGGCGCTGCTGCTGGGTGTGGTGGGTTTGTATGGGGTGATTGCGTACGGGGTGAGCCGGAGGACGCGGGAGATCGGGGTGCGAATGGCGCTGGGAGCGGAGCGCGGCACGGTGTACCGGCTGGTGCTGCGGGAAGCGGGACGGCTGGTGGTGATGGGCGTAGCGATCGGGATGGCGGCATCGGTGGGCACCGCGATGCTGATGCGCAAGCTGCTATTCGGAGTGCAGGCGTGGGATGCGACGACCCTGACGGCGGTTGCAGTGTTGCTGGCGGGGTTTTCGCTGCTGGCCAGCTTTATGCCGGCGCGGAGAGCCGCGTCCGTGAACCCGGCTGATGCTCTGCGCGCCGAATAGATTGGGGAAGGCAATGCGTGGGAGGAACAAGTGAACCGCTGGACTGCGTTTCTGAACAGGATCCCGATGGTGTTTCGCCGCGGCCGGTTCCGCAACGAACTGGACGAGGAGATGGGGTTTCATCGCGCCGAGGCGGAACGCGAATTGCGCGCGCAGGGGATGAGCGTGGAGGCGGCGCGGCGGGCGGCGGCGATTCGATTCGGCAACCCGGCGCATGTGCGCGAACAGAGCCATGAGGTGGTCGGATTCCGCGTGGAGACGGTGTTTCAGGATCTGCGATTCGCGGTACGCCAGTTGCGCAACAATCCGGGGTTTGGGGTGACGGCCATCCTGATCCTGGTGCTGGGCATGGGCGTGAGCGTGGCCATATTCGGGTTTGTAGATGCGGCTTTGCTGCAGCCGTTGCCGTACGCGGCCCCGGACCGATTGATGGCGGTGGACGAACGCAGCGCCAACTGGCCGCATTCCAACTTATCCCGCGCCGACTACGAAGACTGGAAGCGGATGAACCGGTCGTTCAGCGCTCTCGAGGTATATACCGGCACGGGCTACCTGCTGCGGAGTTCATCAGGAACGGAGCCGGTTCCGGGGCGGCGGGTGAGCGCCGGCTTCTTCGATACATTGGGGACTCGCATGCTGCTGGGCCGGGGATTTCGTCCCGGCGAAGATCGTCCCGAAGGAGCGAAGATCGTGGTGCTGAGTTACGGCACCTGGCTCAAGCGCTTTGGAGCGCGGCGCGATGTGGTGGGGCAGTCGGTGAACCTGAGCGGCGCGGACTACACGATCGTGGGGGTTCTGCCGCGTGATTTCGCATTCGCTCCGGGCCGGGATTCGGAGTTCTGGTCTCCTCTGCTGAGCAAGAGCCAGTGCGAGTTGCGGCGCAGCTGCCACAATCTGGACGGGGTGGGGCGCTTACGCGACGGTGTCACGATGCAGCAGGCGCTGGCGGACCTCTCGGGCATCGCGGCGCAGCTCGAGCGCCAGTATCCCGGCTCGAACCAGGGGCAGGGGGCCAGCATCATCCCGCTGGCAGAGCTGATTGTGGGTTATGTTCGTCCCATTCTGTTGACGTTGTTGGCCGGAGCCGCACTTCTCCTGATGATTGCGTGCGTCAACGTCGCCAGCCTGATGCTGGTTCGCGCGGAGACCCGGCGCAGGGAGATGGCGGTGCGCGGGGCGCTGGGGGCCACACCGGCGCGCATGATGCGCCAGTTTGTGACCGAAGGCCTGGTGCTGGCAGTTGCGGCGTCTGCCGGCGGCCTGCTTGCGGCTGCGGGGATCATGCGGCTGCTAAGAGACCTGATCCCCAAAAGCGTGATGGTACACCTGCCGTTTCTCGATAATGTCCGGCTTAACGCGCACACCTGGATAGCCGCGGCGGCGATCGCGTTATGCGCCACGCTCCTGATGGGAGCGACTCCGACGCTGCGTCTCTCGTTGCAGCGCATGCGCGACGGCCTGAGCGAAGGCGGACGCACTGCCGCAAGCCGCTTCTGGCAGCGGATGGGCGCGAACCTCGTGGTCGTGGAACTGGTCATCGCGGTGGTACTGCTGGTGGGCGCGGGACTGCTCGGAAAGAGTCTTTATCGCCTGCTGCACGTGGAAACGGGATTCGACGTAAGTCACCTTGCTACGGCGCAGGTGATCGCATCGGAAACGATGTATGCGAAGCCGGAGCAGAAGATCGCTTTGTATCGAGAGATCCAACGGCGCGTTTCCGCATTGCCCGGGGTGCAATCTGTTGGCCTGGCGTCCGATGTCCCCCTGCAGTGCAATTGCGACACCGATTGGATCCGCATTGTCGGCAAGCCGTTTCACGGCGAGCACAACGAAGTGAATCAGCGCGACGTGAGCCCGGCCTATCTTCCCACTCTGAAGGCGAGGCTGATACGCGGGCGCCTGATGACCGGGGATGAAGACGCTTCGAAGCCGAGCGTGATCGTAATTAACCAGACGCTGGCGCGGAAATATTTCCCCGGAGAGGATCCCATCGGGCAAAAGATCGGCAACGGTGCGCTCGATCCGAATTCACTGCGCCAGATCATCGGCGTTGTTGCGGATATCCGTGAAGGCGGCCTCGACAACGACATCTGGCCGGCCGAATACAAATCGATCTACCAGGATCAGGACAACTACTTTGCCGTGGCGGTGCGCACTTATCAGGACGAGAAGGCGATCCTGCCGGTGCTGGTGGATGTGCTGCGCAAGGTGGATCCCAACCTGGGCGTTTACGGCGAGGCCACGATGCTGCAGCAGATGGATTCCAGCCAGGCGGCGCTGATCCACAGCTTCTCCACGTGGCTGGTGGGCGGGTTTGCGGTGATGGCGCTGGTGCTGAGCGTGGTGGGGCTCTATGGAGTGATCGCCTACTCGGTGAGTCAGAGGACGCGCGAGATTGGGGTGCGCATGGCTCTGGGCGCCCAACGGGGAACGGTGTATCAAATGGTGATGCGGCAGGCGGGATGGCTGACGCTGATCGGCGTGGGAACAGGACTGGGGTGCGCGATCGGGACGTCGATGCTGATGCGCGATGTGCTGTTCGGGGTGGCGGCGTGGGATGTGCAGACGCTGGCTGCGGTGGCCGCGATTCTGGGAGGGGCTTCGCTGCTGGCGAGTTTCCTGCCGGCGATGCGCGCGGCCTCGGTGAATCCATGCGATGCGCTGCGGGCGGAGTGAGAAAAACAGGGAACAGGGAACAGGAAACAGGGAACAGGGAACAGGGAACAGGGAACAGGGAACAGTGAACAGTGTTCAGGGTCCGTCATCCCGTTGTGTATTTTCAATTCACGCTATCCGCAAAAATCGCGCCGCGGTCAGCTTTGCTCCGGGGAAGACGAGGTCGAGATTGCCGGCGTTGAGGGTGCGTGCGACCAGTTCCCCGAGCACCTGGCGATAATCGGTGGTGAGAGCGAGGTCGCGGCCTTCATTGAGCTGCTCGTTTGCGAGGCCGGGCCATCGGCCATGGACTTTGCCGCCTTTGACATTGGCTCCCAGGACAAACATCGCATTGGCATGGCCGTGGTCGGTTCCCCCGGTGCCATTCTCGCGCGCGGTGCGCCCGAACTCCGACATGGTGACCAGGGTGATGTTGCCGGCGTCATCGCCCATGTCGCGCCAGAATGCCGCGATGGAATTGGCGAAGTCGGAGAGGCGGTTGGCGAGTTGACCGTTGACGCTTCCCTGGTTCTGATGAGTGTCCCAACCGGATACGTCGGTGAATGCGGCTTCCACGCCGAGGGGAGCTTTGAGCAATTGCGCAATCTGCTTCATCCTGTTGCCGAATTCTGAACTGGGATAGGCTGCGCCGGAAGCGGGCGTGTACTGCGCGGGATTCGCGGCGCGCAGCATCTTCACGGCGTCGAATGTTTCCTTGCCGGTGACGTTGAGGATGCGATCGGCGCTGTCGCCGTACATGGTTTCAAAGGCGCCGGCGGCGGGCGCGGGAGCGGGACCACGGCCGCCTACCTGGAAGTTGCCCAGGTTGGTCAGGGCGATGGCGGGGATTTTTCCGGTGAGGGTGCGCGGCACTTCCGAGCCCAGCGCGAGGGCGCGGAACGCGGTGTGCAGTTCGCGGGCGCGAAGGTCTTCCGACTGCAGAGCGCGGTTCAGCCAACCGTCGCCGGTGCTTTTCACACCGGGCGTGCCGGATTCCATGTAGTCCTGGGCATCGAAGTGGGAGCGTGAACTGTCGGGGGAGCCGGCGGCATGCACGATGGCGAGATGTCCCTGCTCATAGAGCGGCTTGAAGGGGGCCATGGAAGGATGGAGGCCGAAGAAGCCGTCGAGATCGATCACCTGGTTCTGGGGGATGGCGATGCCGGGGCGCATGGCGTAGTAATTTTTCTCGCGATAGGGAACCACGATGTTGAGGCCATCGGCGGCCCCGCGCTGGAACACCACCACGAGGCGGCGCCGGGGCGCGGGCGTGGATTGCGCCAGAAGCGAGCGGACGAGGAAACCGGGGATGGCGGCGGTGCCGGCGAGTGCCAGGGAGCCGTTGTGGAGGAAGAAGCGGCGGTTCATGGTGAGCACTCCTTGGTTTCTTCGTGGCCAGGATGGCGAATCCTGGAGGAAGCGGGGTTAGCGGCGCTGGGATTCCGGCGAGCCTAGTAACAGCCCGGCGAGAAGTTGATCCTGCTTCTCCAATGTGGCCGGCGCATGATTCTGGGCAACGCCAGACATCTGTATGGTTAAGGGCTGAGCCGGCGCAGGTGATACCGGTGTGCTGGCGCTCTGCGTTTCAAATTGCTGCAACACGGCAGAGCGGGTGGTAGCGCTGATCGGGCCGCCGATGAGGAGCGATTCGAGGCGCGACTCTTCCGATTGGGGCGACGGCCGGGGTCTTGGGTTTCCGGTTTGAGGATCCGAATCGGAAGAACTCAAGGCCGGGGATGACGTCGACCAATTCGTCGTGATCCCCGGCAGGCGATTGGCGGCCAGGGAGAGAGCGAAGTTCATACGGTTGACGAGAGCGCCTGTCGAAACCCACTCGGCGGCCTCCCATTTATAGCCGGTGGGCGGTACCGCGCCGTAG
The DNA here is from genome assembly GCA_036502905.1 of Occallatibacter sp. GTDB lineage: Bacteria > Acidobacteriota > Terriglobia > Terriglobales > Acidobacteriaceae > Telmatobacter. Next base: position 35,632 of record DASXXV010000132.1, read on the forward strand.
AGCGGCATGCCCATTTCGCGCATGGCTTCGGCAAGGGGGCGGAGGTTGGCGATATCGGCGTTGCCGGCGCGCACGGTGGAGATGACGTACTCGAGAGGGGTTTTGATTTTGGCGCGGTAGGCGGAAGTCGACCAGAATTCGGGCGAGTGAAAGAGGGTCTTCAGGACAGCGGAGATGTCGCCGCCGGACGACAGGTAGGACCTGGCCATCTGCTCGATTAGCGCCGGGGGCGGATCATCGCTGACGAAGCGCACGGCGAGCTTGCGCGAGAGGAAGCGCGCAGTGGCCGGACGCGTGGCGAGGAAGTGCAGCAGGTCGCGGCCTTCGCGCTCGCCGCCCTCCTTGAACTTCTGCCCCATCACTTTTTTGGTGCCGGGCTGGTGGCGATTGGGGTCGAAGCGGAATTCTCCGCCGCGTTGTGGCCGATCGACCGTCCAGCCAGTAAGGATGCGCGCCACCTGGATTACGTCGGCCTGGGAGTAGCCTCCGTTTACGCCCAGGGTGTGCAGTTCCATCAATTCGCGGGCGTAGTTTTCGTTGAGGCCTTGGTGGTTTTTCTTGCTGTCGGGATTGCGCCAGGCGTTCATTTTGGCGTGTTCGGCGGCGGGGGAATCCGGGCCGGTGCTGGCGGCGTTGTCCAGATAGACCAGCATGGCGGGGCTGTGGGCCACGCTTTCGAGAAGGTCCTCGAATTTGCCCAGGGCATGGGGGCGAATCACGTCGCGCTCATAGCTGACCAGGTAATAGGGCGTGGTCTCGTTCTTGTGCAGAAAGACATTGAAGTGGTTGAGCCAGAAGTCGGTCATCACTTCCTGCAGCTGAGCGCTCGAGTAGATGTCGCGGGTGAGGCGCTGGGCGATGAGCTCTTCGACCACCGCGCGCTCCGGGTTTTCGAGTGCGGCGACGGTTTCTTTCAACGCGGGCGGCATGCCGGCGGTGAGCGCCGTCCGCCGGGGGCCGCGGAGAGATTTGAAAAAGGCGTCGGCTTCTGCGGGCTGCATGGCTACGAGGCGGGCGATGCGTTCCTGGGGCGAAAGGGCGAGGACGTCAGCGAGGAGGACGGGATCGGCGGCCGGATTTTCGATGGCCGGCGAAGCGGGCATCATGGCCTTATCATCTTTCGCACCGGTGTCACCGGGTGAGGAAGGCTGTGCAGCGTTCTTTTCTTTCTCTTCTTTTTTCTGCGCCATGCGATACATGGCGTTTTCATAGACGGCGTGCAGGACGCCGCTCTCGGGGACCGCCAATTTGCCGGCGATGGCCTGGCGGATGATGGGGTTGCTGGGCAACCTGCGGAGGAGGTCGTCGCTGCTCCACTGCATCGCCGGATAGGCGGCGAGGCGCGCTTGAAGAGCGGATTGATCGAGCTGCGCGGGATGGAGTTGCTGGTTAAACCAGCGATCGAGGCCAATGGACCGAACTTGGTCGAGGTCCCCGGGCCGCGGGCCGAAGGTGAAGCGATTGAGGGCGTGCAGGATGCGCTGGTCGCCCTGGAGTTGACCGGAGTGGTAGGCGGGACGGGCGGAAGCGCGCGCGGTGTCGTTGATGGGCGCGGGGATGGCGCGGGGAGGACACGCGAGACTGAGAGACATCAGGGCGGCGAGGGGGCCTCGTATGCGGTGCATAAGATCGGGTCTCCGCTGGGTGGCTGGCGCGTGCTGCGGCGATCTGCTGTAAAAGCAGACGCGAATCGGGGAGGGAAGTTGTGGGGAGACGGGGTGTGTCGTGGTTATTCTGCGGACGGGGTGAGGCGCGCGTCGGGATCGGCGATGTGGTGGAGGTGGAGGATGGCGTCGATCTTGGCGCGGTCCTGGAGCACGGTGCGATACACCCAGCGGTAGTGGTCGCCGGCCCAGAACTGCATGGCGTCCGCGGTGCGCTGCTCGCCCATTACCGCAAGGTCGGCTTGCTCTTCGAGACGGCAGACGAGCAGATGAAGGTAGGTCGACTGGATGTCGTTGGCGCCTTCCGGGTAGCCGACGGGGACAGTGGGATAGAGCTTGGCGAGGTCCTCTTCGGCGGCCCTGGTGTCGTCCGGATGGCGGGCCAGGAACCAGTGCAACTGCTCGTGGAGGTAGGTGGAGAGCAGTTCGTCATCCTGCTTGAGGTGGCGGGTGTGCAGGGTCAGCACGGGATGGCTGTGGGGAATGGACTTCTCATCGATCACGAGTTGGTGGGTGAAGGTCCACTGGCGCAGGTCGTGAGCGGCCATGAGTCGTTCGAGTTGGGCTTTGGTGGCGAGCTCGGGAGCGGAGTTGTGGGCGGTGCGGATGGTGAGGGGGGATTCAAGTACGGCCGAGGTTATGACTCCGGTCCGGGGCTGCCGAGCGAAAACCGTTGACTCAAATAGAAGGAAACAGATGAATATGCCCGCACCAGACATGCGGACAAGTCTGGCATAAGGGGAGCGCGAACTTAAAGGGTGGAGAGGATCAGCGGGGTTCACGGGCGACAGTTTCCCAGGTCTCAAAATCGAGACCTGGGTACCCGGTGACCTAAAGCAACTGCGGATCCTTCGGCTGCGTTGATGGCTGCTCGATCAACTTCGCTCAGGATGACAAGCGTGTTTATTTTCATCCGCTTCAGTGGGCAGGGTTCGTCCCAAGAAACACTCGGATGAGAAGCGGTTATTTGAGGCGGTCAGCAGCCTTTTTTGCACTTCGACATGATGGCTTTGTGGAGGCGTTCGCGGAGGCTGGCGGGCATTTCGTAGATCTCGTGGGAGCGGTAGATCTGGATGGTCTTGCGGGTGGTGCTGAGAGTCACCTCGCAATGCTCGCAGCCGCGCAGGTGCTCTTCGAGGTCGGCGCGCATGTTGGCAGTAACTTCGTCATCGATCATATCGTCGAGCATGGCGAGAAATTCACTGCAGGTCATTTCTCAGCTCCCACCGTCGCAGACCCGGTTTTGCGCTTGAAGTAGCGGCTGAGGCGTTCGCGCAATTGCAGGCGGGCGCGCAGCAGCCGCGATTTTACGGCGGGGATGCTCAAGCCGAGAGTCTCCGCTGTTTCCTCGGTGGACAGACCTTCTACATCCCGCAGGGCAAAGACCACGCGGAAACCCGGGGGCAAGCCCTGGATGGTCTTGCGCAGGATTTCGGCGAGCTCGGACTGAGTGTAGTTCTGCTCGGGATCGGGCGCCCAGTCGGCCAGGTCGCGGGGCACGCTGCCCTCTTCTGTCTCCACGTCCTCGTCGATGGAGACCATTCGACCAGTACGCCGCCGTCTCAGGCGCATCAGGCTCTCGTTGACTGCGATTCGAACCAACCATGTGTAGAACTTCGAATTCCCTTGAAATTGTTCGAGCTTTTCGTACGCCTTCAGGAACGCGTCCTGCATGACATCTTCGGCATCTTCGCGGTTCTGCGTGATGTGCTGCGCAATCCGGAACACCTGCCGTTCATACTTGCGGACGAGCTCATCGAACGCCGAAACGTCGCCGGCGCGAACCCTTTCAACCAGGGCAACGTCGGGGTGTGGCTCGTTTTCTCCCGCAATCGATTGGATGGTCGCCATTGGAGTTGGATTCGAATTTCCCTGGGATGGGGGAACGGGTTTGGACATCGGGCTCAAAGGACAAGTGTACCGGACGGCGCGCCGGGGGACCAAACCGGGGCCTGATTCAGAGGGAGTCTGCTCGCTTTGCGCCCGGCCAAGGAGTCTATGACACAGAAGTGGCAGAGTGCATCAATAACAAGAGAGGTTCGTCACTGCCCGCAAGCCAAAATTCCGCTTACATTGGAACCATGACGGTTTCCAAGACGCCAAAAAGGCCTGCCAGGCTGGTTGCGCGGGGGGCGGCTGGTTTTTTGGCGGCGGTGATCCTGCTCGGACCCTTGTACGGTCAGGGGACGGGCGATCCGGCGGCTGCCTCCAGCAAAACCTCCCGAACTCATTCAAAAAAGGCAAGTTCAACCCGGTCGGCGGGCAAGAAAAGGGTGTCTTCGAGCGCGGCTGCGCGACGCAAGGCGCGGCACCGGCGAGGGACCAAGGCGCAGCGCATGGCGCGGACGGCACGCATCAAGAAGGCCTTTGTGGCATCGACGGAATTGCGGCCCATGGCGCAGCAGTTGACGACGATGCGAACGCCGGCGGCTTATGCGGGCGTCTCGGCCTGGGCCCACCGGCAGAAGGGGGATGCGGCGGCGGCGGCATACCTGGCGCTGGGGCATGCGTACCTGATAGATAAGCGCTACTCCGACGCGACGGCCAATCTGCGCCAGGTGAAGCAGAACAGCGAAGTGCTGTCGGACTATGCGGATTTTCTGGCGGCGGAGGCGGAGCACGACCAGGGGAACGATGCCGGGGCGGAGGCGCTGCTGCATGGATTCAACGACCGGCACCCGGACAGCATCTTCGATTTAGAGGCTCCGGAGCTGGAGAGCAACGTGCTGCTGGCGCAGGGCAACGTGGCGGGGGCGCAGAAGGTGCTGGCGAGCATTGCCGATGACGCCAACGATTTGCCCAATTACGAACTGACGAATGCCAAGATCCTGTTTGCGCTGGGACGGCAGCAGGAGGCGATTGACGAGTTCAAACACCTGCTGTTGTCGCATCCGTTAACCGCGGAGGCGAGCACGGCGCGCGCCAAGCTGACGGCGATGGGGGAGGAGAGCAACCTGACGGCGGCCGAACTGCGCAGCCTGGGGGATGCTTATTACAACGGAGGCCGCTACGCGGAAGCGGGCGAGCAGTACCACGCCCTGGCGCGCAACCCCACGCTGCCGGGCGACGAGCGCAACGGGTTTGCGATTGCGGCGGCGGCTTGCGATCTGAAGTTGAAGCGGCTGACTGAAACGCAGGCCGCGGCGCTGGCCGATACGCATGACGAGAGCGGCGCGCGCCGGCTGTACCTGCTGATGGAACTGGCGCGCAATCGCAACGATGAGCCGGACGTGCTGCAGATGGACGAGCGGTTGAAGTCCGAGTTCCCGCAGAGCCCGTGGCTGGCGGAGGCGCTGTTCTCCACGGGCAACATGTACCTGCTGCGCAAGGACTACGCCAACGCCGCCAATTATTACGGATATCTTGCAGTTCATTTCCCGGCGCACAAGAACGCGGCGGCGGCGCATTGGCGGGCGGGGTGGCTGAACTACCGGCAGGGGCTGTATAACGACGCGGCGCGGCTGTTCGACGAGCAGATCAAGCTGTTCCCGAGTGCCACAGAGACGGCGGCGGCGCTGTACTGGCGCGGGCGGCTTTACGAGCAAGACAACAACCGTACGCAGGCGGCGCAGAATTATCGCAATGTTTCGCGCGTGTACCAGCACTTCTTCTATGCGCAGATGGCGCGGCAACGGCTGCAGGCATTAGGCGAGCCGCTGCTGGTGTCGGACACGCAGACGGAGATCAAGGTTGCGCCGATTCCGCACCTGTCAGATACGTTTCCGGCGGACAGCCCGCATATCGCCAAGGCGCGCCTGGTGGCGAATGCGGGGTTGAATGATTATGTTGCGCAGGAGATTGCGGCGGATCCTGATTCGGATAGCTGGAGCGCGCTGGCGGAGGCGCAGCTTTACGCATCATTTGGGGAGAGCTATCGTGCCATGCGGGCATTGAAGCGGGCTCTGCCCTATGCGGCGTCGGCGTCCATCAACGCGATTCCGCTGGCCTACTGGCGCATTTTGTTTCCGCAGGCGTGGTGGGACACGATCAAAACCGAGTCGGCCAAGAACGGGCTCGATCCTTACTTAGTGGCCTCGCTGATCCGGCAGGAGTCGGAGTTTAATCCGGGTGCGATCTCCTATGCCAATGCGTACGGCCTGATGCAGCTGTTGCCGTCCACGGGCAAGGCGTTGGCGCGGGAAGAAGGAATGGCGCACTTCGAAACGTATCAATTGCTGGACCCGGAGACGAATATAAGGCTGGGCACGCGCAACCTGCGCCACCTGATCGACAGGTTCGGGGGGGTGCAGGAATATGCGCTGGCGGCTTACAACGCCGGGGAAGAGCGGGTGACCGACTGGCAGGCCGCGGGACCCTATCACGGCATCGACGAGTTTGTGGAGTCGATCCCGTTCACGCAGACGCGCGACTATGTGCAGGGAATTTTGCGCAACGAGGACATCTACCGGGCGATCGACGCGGCGGCGGCAACCCAGAGCAAGACGGGAATTGGTGCTTCCCGTTAGCGGACGAGGTTAGTGCATCAAAGCAACGAGACGTAAATTGCGGATGAGCGCAATGGCAATTCCAGAGTGGCAGCGCGGGAGGAAAGGCAAGCAAGTCGACGCGAGACTAAGGGCGCGACGAACTTGCACGAAACCTGCGCAGCAGTAACAACTCTGGAATCGCCGCAGGAATCCCGGTCGATACTCCCCGTGCAGGATTCTTCGTTGACGGGAAGGTCGGGTGGCGGGAAGACTGGAAGCAACCCTGACGGTTCGCTAATCGGGGTCGCCATTCGCAGCCTGCTGTTGTTTGAAGTCAGAGCCTGGCCGGGAAGACGAGACCATGCTCTGTATCTCAACTCTCGGAGGGGCAGGATGTCAGCCGACTTGCAGTTCCTGGAAGAGTGGATTCCTGAACGCATGGACCCCGGAACGGTGTTTCTCCTCCAAAATCAGGCCAAGTTGGGGCACGCGGAGAACCCGTATGTCGCGGTGATGTCGTGCCCGCGTTGCGGAACAATTGGCCTGATTACGCGCCGGCAATTGTGCGCCGGCGAGGACATGATCTGCGGCGGCGAGCAGTGCTCAGCCGAGTACCATTTGGAAGGCGAGAACATCCGGTTCCGCCGGCCGCAGTAGGACGCCCCTGGCCGGGGCGCAACACCGTTCGCC